>NZ_AP028056.1:642393-963590 GCF_030297015.1 Brooklawnia propionicigenes
GGCCGCCGAGCATGGCTACGAAGCGGTAGGGCTGTGGCGCGACCGCGTCGCCGAGACCGGTGTCGAACGCACGGCCCAACTCGTCAAGCAGGCAGGGCTGCGAGTGTCGGCGCTGTGCCGCGGAGGTTTCATGACCGCCTCCGAGCCTGATGCCATCGCGTGGGCGCTGTCCGACAACAAGGCCGCGATCGACGAAGCAGCCGGGCTCGGCACCTCGGAACTGGTGATGGTGGTCGGCGGTCTGCCGGCCGCCAGCGACTTCGGAGGACCTGCAATTCCCGATGGCGATCGGGATCTCGGCGCAGCGCGGCAGCGGGTCATCGACCGCGTCGGCGACCTCGTCGGCTATGCGCAGTCTCGCGGGGTGCGTCTGGCGCTCGAGCCGATGCACCCGATCTTCGCCGCCGACCGCGGCGTGCTGTCCACTCTGGGCCAGTGCCTCGATATCGCCGATGCATTCGATCAGGGGGCTGTCGGGGTGGTCGTGGACACCTACCACGTCTGGTGGGATCCCCAGCTGGCCTCGCAGGTCGAACGCGCCGGACGAGCCGGACAGATTTCGTCCTACCAGGTGAGCGACTGGGTTCTTCCGTTGGACCTCGACACTCTCAACTCCCGCGGATTCATGGGCGATGGCTACATCGACTTCGCCACGATCACCTCGCTGGTCGAGCAGACCGGCTACACCGGCGACATCGAGGTCGAGATCTTCAACCGAAAGATCTGGGATCTGCCCACCGACGAACTGCTCAGCACTGTTGCCGAGCGCTACAGCGCGCTCGTTCTGCCGTATCTGCGCTGAGACGATGCCTGGTGTTTCCTTATGCCCCTGCTGCCGGGGCATAAGGAAACACCTCCTCAGTGCCGGATCTCGCGATGCCGGCCTTCAGCCCTGCCGCGACTCCAGCACCTTGTTCAGCACGCCGAGATCCACATACTCCCCCACCTGCACGCCCCACGGATCTGCCAGCACGGTTGCGGCAGCTCCAGGTTCCCCCAAATCGGAAAGCACCATGGCGGCACCGGTGAAATCGTCCCCGCCGGTGTATGCCGATACCGTGATCACAGTCGCCAGGCCGGCGCCGACCGCGGCCCGACAGCCGATGCCGCTGTCCTCGACCACCACCGCGTTGTGCGGCCCGAACCCGAGACTGTCCAACGCGTACAGATAGATATCGGGAGCCGGCTTCTTGCGCGCGACGATGTCTCCGGCGAAGATGTGCACGCGTGTGGCGAGTTCGGGCCCGATCACATGCTGTAGGACCGCCAGGACGGATTCGCGGGCAGAGGTCGAGCACACCGCGACCGTCCAGCCGCTGCGATCGGCTTCACCGATCAGGCGCTTGACACCCGGCCGGCCTGGCAGCGCACCGGCGGTCACCAGCTCGGTGTAGCGGCGGGTCTTCACCCGATGCCAACGAGCCACCTCCTGCTTAAGTACTTCTTCGTCCTCGGGCAGCCCCAACTGTTCACGCAAGGCGGGAGTCAGCACGCTGGCGAGGCGTTCCTTGCCCCCGCCGATGCTCACCAGCGCGGCGTACTCGTCGTTGCTCCAGTGCAGCGGGATCGACAGTTCGTCGAACATCTGGTTGAACGCCACCCGGTGGCCATCGCGCTCGGTGTCGGCCAGAACGCCATCGCAGTCGAAGATGAGCAGCGCCGGGGTCATCATGCCCTGCCTGCCGAGCCGAAGATCTCGAAGAAGCCGACCGCCATGGTCTCGACCGCTCCACCGATCTCATTGAACAACGTTGGCGGATCCCATTCCTGGGTCTGCTCGCATCGCCGCAGCGATGCGAGCGCAGACTTCATATACGTCATCTTGAGCTCCGTCGAGATATTGATCTTCGAGACTCCGGCTTCAATGAACGCCTGGAATTCCTGCGTGGTCAATCCGGTGCCCCCGTGCAGGACGATCGGCTTGTCCGACAATGCCCTGAACTCCCGTGCTCGCTCCGGAAGCAGTTTCGGACGACCATGGTAAACCCCGTGGGCAGTGCCCAGCTGCGGGGCGATCAAGTCGATGCCACTCGCCTGGGCCGCCTCGACGACCTGCTGCGCGCTGTAGGCGTGCGCAATCACATCGGAGCCGACACCGTCTTCAACGCCGACGATGTTCTCGATCTCGGACTCGACGCCGATGCCGTGAGCATGTGCCAACTCGGCTACCTCCCGCGATTCGCGGATCGCCGTCTCCAGATCGCGGTTCGACGCATCGAACAACACGGACGACCAGCCCGCCGCAACCACGTCCTCGATGACACGACGATCCGGGCAGTGATCCAGATGCAAGGCGACCGGTACCCGCGAATCGGATACCGCGGCGTCGAACATGGCTGTCAGCAACCCCACTCCGATCGACTTCGCCGTCTTCACCGACGCCTGAATGATCACCGGTGAGCTCGCACGGTTCGCCGCGGCAACGATCGCGCGCAGACTCACGTCGTCCACAACATTGAAGGCAGCCACCGCATACCCACCCGCCTGAGCGGCTTTCAACAACTCAACTGTTGATGTCGGCTTCATCGTCACATCCCTTTCGGCAGTCTCAGATCTCGCTCTGGTCTTCACGGGCTCCGAACCAGGAACCGTTCCCTCAGCCTCGGCGCCTCCATAGACGTGACTATACAGGTATGTACCAGTATTTGCCACCGATTCCCTCGGCCGGTGCCGCCCACACCCCATTCGCGCATCGGACAACTCGCCGTCGCGGGTAGGGTGTAGTCGTCGAGCCTCCACCCGTGGAGACGACGCGCTGCTCGCACAACCGGCCGGCCACGGCGCCTGCAGCGACCCTGCCAACTCGGCCTCACAGGAGATGCAGTGACAACCGATATCGAGCCGATGGCGACAGGCCTCGCGCGCGATTCGGCTGTGCCGCTGTACGCGCAACTGGAAGAGATCTTCCGAGCCCAAATCGCCGGCGGTCAGTGGGCACCCGGCGACCGGATCCCCTCAGAGAACGAACTCAACCGCATTTTCAACGTCTCGCGGATGACGGTGCGGGGCGTGCTCACCAGACTCGTCGAGGACGGACTGCTCGTCCGCGTGGCAGGCAAGGGCACCTTCGTCGCCAAGAAGAAGATCGAGACCAGCTCCCCCGCCTACCGAGGCGTGCGCGAGCAGCTCGAAAGCCTCGGCTACCAGACCACGACACGACTCATCCGCAGCACCAGGACGACTCCCAGTCCGTCCGTGCAAGAACATCTGCGCCTCGCCGACGGCGAAGATGTCTTCACCGTCGAACGGGTGCGCAGCGCCGATGGCCTACCGATCTCGCTGCACCATTCCTTTGTTCCGTATCGGCTCGCGCCGACCCTCGACCAGCACGATCTGACCTCCCACCAGCTGTGCGTCATCCTCGATGAGCACTACAACCTGGCGATGAAACACGTCGACGAGAAGCTGGAATCGGTATCTGCCACGACTGAGGTCGCACGGCAGCTCAAGCTGAGTCGTGGCGACCCGGTCCTGCTTCTCGAGGACCTCATCTTCGACGCTTCAGGGACTCCGTACGAGTACTCGAAGATTCTGTTCCGCGGTGACAAGGTGCAGATCAGCTTCAGCTTCGATCTGTGACGGCCCAGACGTTACATGGCTGAAACACTCGCGCAACACCTCCGCTAGATTGGCTGGATAGCGTGAACCCGTTCACTGATTCAGCGGGCCGGGAAAGCCCGGTCGTCGAGTTGAAGGAGACCTCATGTTCCAAGGCGCCGATGATCTCTTGGCGTATTTGAAGGACGAGAACGTCGAGAACGTCGACGTCCGTTTCTGCGATCTGCCAGGAGTGATGCAGCACTTCACTGTGCCTGTGGGTTCGTTTGGTCCCGAAGTTTTCGAGGAGGGCCTGGCATTCGACGGCTCGTCCGTGACTGGCTTCCAGGCGATCAACGAGTCGGACATGGCCCTGATGCCCGACCCCACCTCGGCTTACCTGGATGCGTTCCGTAAGTCGAAGACGCTGGTGGTCAACTTCTTCGTGCATGACCCGCTGACGAAGGAGCCCTACAGCCGCGACCCCCGCAACATCGCGCGGAAGGCTCAGGCATACCTCGGCACCACCGGCATCGGCGACACCGCGTACTTCGCTCCCGAGGCCGAGTTCTACGTTTTCGATGACGTGCGTTACGAGACCAACGGGCACAGCGCGTTCTACTCGGTGGACGCGGAGTCGGCCGGCTGGAACAGCGCCCGCGAAGAAGAGCGTGGCAACCTCGGCTACAAGGTCAAGACCAAGGGCGGCTACTTCCCGGTGGCTCCCGCCGATCACTACGGTGATCTGCGCGACGAAATCGTCAAGCACTGTGAAGATGCCGGTCTGATCATTGAGCGCGCTCACCACGAGGTCGGCGCTGCCGGCCAGGCCGAGATCAACTGGCGTTTCGACGAGCTGCTGACCAGCGCCGACAACGTCATGAAGTTCAAGTACCTGGTCAAGAACACTGCATTCGTCAACGGCAAGACCGCGACCTTCATGCCGAAGCCCGTCTTCGGTGACAACGGCTCGGGCATGCACTGCCACCAGTCGATCTGGAACGACGGCAAGCCGCTGTTCTACGACGAGAACGGTTACGCTCAGCTGTCCGACGTGGCCCGTTGGTACATCGGTGGCCTCCTCAAGCACGCTCCGGCGCTGCTGGCCTTCACCAACCCGACCATCAACAGCTTCCACCGTCTGGTGCCGGGCTTCGAAGCCCCGGTGAACCTGGTCTACTCGGCTCGTAACCGCTCGGCCTGCATCCGCATTCCGATCACCGGTTCGAACCCGAAGGCCAAGCGCATCGAGTTCCGCTGCCCCGATCCGTCGGCCAACCCGTACCTGGCCTTCTCCGCACTGCTGCTCGCCGGCATCGACGGCATTCAGAACCGCATCGAGCCGCCGGCTCCGGTCGACAAGGACCTCTACGAACTGCCGCCCGAAGAGCACGCTCAGGTCACCCAGGTTCCGTCCTCGCTGGATGAGGTGCTGGCCGCCCTCGAAGCCGACAAGGACTTCCTGCTGGCCGGAGACGTCTTCACTCCTGACCTCCTGCAGACCTGGATCGATCTGAAGAACGACGAGATCGACGCACTGCGTCAGCGTCCGCATCCCTACGAGTTCGATCTGTACTACCAGATCTGATCATTTGGGCTTGTCACCCCAAGCCGAAATGAACCGGGTCAGTACCTCTTGGAGGTACTGACCCGGTTCATTTCTTCGGTGCGGATCGATCGCTCACCAGTCGTGCATCGATCCGTCGCGGTCACGAGCGACAGGGAGATAGGCCGACTCGAAAGGGAATCCTGCGGCGGCCTGTTCGTCGAATTCGACGCCCAGCCCCGGGGCCTCTCCCGGCACCAGGTATCCGTCGACGAGTTCGTAGGACACATGGAAGACCTCGCTCACCTCGCGGGGGTATCCCATGTACTCCTGGATCGCGCCAGCCGGATTCGAGATGCCCAGGTGAACCGACGCAGCCATGGTCAGCGGCGAGACATCGGATGGGCCGTGCGGAGCACCCTTCACCTGGTAGAGATTCGCCAGGTCGAAGATGCGTCGCACATGCGAGATACCCCCCGCATGCATGACACAGGTGCGGACATAGTCGATCTTCTGCCCGATGATCAGGTCCTTGCAGTCCCATATCGTGTTGAAGACTTCGCCGATCGCCAGTGGCGTCGTCGTGTGCTGACGCACCAGGTCGAGTGCCTGCTGGTTCTCGGCCGGGGTGACGTCCTCCAACCAGAACAGCCGCAACGGCTCCAGTTCCTTGCCCAGCCGCGCGGCTTCGATCGGCGTCAACCGGTGATGAGCATCGTGCAGCAGCTTCAGCTCGGGCCCGACATGGTCGCGGACCTCGGCGAGCATGACCGGCGCATGCCGCAGATAGGCCTCCGTGTCCCAGACTTCGACGACCGGCTTCGCTCCCCTGGATGCAGGTTCGTAGGCGTCGCGATGGCGCTGCACCCCGTATACCGAATCCAGCCCGGGGACGCCTGATTGCGCACGGATGGCTGTGAAGCCACGCTCCCGGATGGCGTCCACGGATTCCAGCAGTTCGGGAGTCGACCATCCGGTGGCATGGGTGTAGGCGAGGAGCCGGTCTCGTACCTTGCCTCCGAGCAGTTGATAGACCGGCTGGTTGAGCGCCTTGCCTTTGATGTCCCACAGGGCGAGGTCCACCGCGCCGATGGCAGCCATCGTGATCGGCCCCCGGCGCCAGTAGACGCCACGGTAGAGGTACTGCCAGGTGTCCTCGATCCGGTCCGCGTCCAAGCCGACCAGCAGCGGCGCGATGTGATCTCGCAGATACGACGCCACCGCCAATTCGCGTCCGTTGACCGTAGCATCGCCCCACCCGACGATCCCATCATCGGTGGTGACCTTGAGGGTCACGTAGTTGCGGCCCGGGCTGGTAAGCAAAACCTCGGCGCTTCTGATTGTCCTCACTGATCAGCACTCCATCATTCGTGGACGTGCTCGCGGCCACAACGCTCGCGATGCCCGTCGTCCGAATTGCAATAGTAATACCTTAAGCATTCAGACCTCGACGTGGGGGGTCTCAATCCAAGGTCCTGCCCGGGCCACCGATCACCGGTCGGCCGCCCGCCGACGGCCGGCAGGTGACCGACGGCCGGCAGGTGAATGGCCCGGAGCCGCGACGTGCTACTGCCCCAACTCCCGGCGCAGGCCGCCGAGCATGGCAACCGTCGCGTGGAAGGCCGCTTCCCGATCGCCGCCGGCAACCAGCCAGGCCACATGGGCGTGGCCGGTGATCGCCATCAGGGCAGCCTCCCGCGGCATCAGCCCCCAGGCGACGCGTCCGCGCAGTGTTTCGGCCAGCGCGCCCTTCAACGAGACGAAGATCGGATTGCCGCTCGCCTCGAGCAGCAGCGCATGGAATCTGATGTCAGCCTCGAGAAAGTCCTGCGAATCGGCCCGGTCGGCAAGCTGATACAACCGTCTGGCCAGGGCCTTCAGTTCTTCTCGTTGCTCACTGGTGGCCAGGGTAGCCGCGGCCGATGCGGCGACCGGTTCGACGGCGAGCCGCAATTCGGTCAATGCTCGCAGCTCCGCGAGATGACCACCGCCCTGCATCATCCACCGCACCATGCGCGGGTGGAGCGCACTCCATTCGCTCTGCGGCCGGACGACCAGCCCCACCTTGCGGCGGGCTTCCAGCAGTCCGACCGACTCGAGCACCCGCGCGGTCTCCCGCGCCACGGTACGAGAGACGCCGTATTCCTCTTGGATCCAGGTCAAAGTGAGCACCTCGCCGGGCTGAATCTCACCACTCAGAATGTGCTGCGCCACGGATTCAACGATCGCTTGGTGCAGCGTCGGGGCTCCCATACCGTCCTCCTGTCATCACGGCCACGGCGATGCAATACACCACTCAGCCTCTATCACTGGTCATAAGTTCTGACAAGTTGTCTCGCATTTGGTCGCATCAATCGACAGGCCGTCTCCAGAAAATTACCGTTCTCGTGAAGCAACCACCAGTCTGGTCGGGCGCCGGCTGACGAAGCCACTTTCGGCAGCGACACGCTGACGCCCTCCTGTTCACGGCGGTCTTACCCGCGCGGCACTGGTCCAGGCCAAGCGGGCTTGCCGAACCGGCACACCTGGCGCGAGACACCCCATGATGCCTCCTCCACCTCGGGCGACTGATCCGGCGTACCCGAACCCCAAAGGAGGGAATATGGATCAAGAGACGATCCGACGCCTGTCGGATCAGGCAACCCATGTGTTGCTCAACAAGCCCCAGACCATCTCGAGCCGCAAGGGCGGCTGGATGATGATCTCCACGATCCTCATCGAAGCGTGGGATCTCTATGCGATCGCCTTTGTGCTGATCTTCATCAAGAACGAGTTTCAGCCAAATGCCGTTGAGCTGTCCTTGGTTGCCGCGGCGGTCCAGGGCGGCGCGCTGATCGGCGCGCTGATCGGTGGCGTGGTCGCCGATCGACTCGGACGCAAGAAGGTCTTCATCCTGACGATGGTGCTGTTCATCATCCTGGCCATCGCGCAGGGATTCTCCCAGAACATCATCGACCTGATCATCATCAGGCTGCTGATCGGTATTCCGCTGGGCTCGGATATCTCGAACGGCTACGCCTACATCATGGAGTCGATGTCGAAGGGCACCCGCGAGCAGATGGGCTCCCGCTGGCAGTTCATGTTCGGTCTGGGCGAGGTCTTCTCCATCATCGTCATCACGATCCTGTTCGCCACCAACATCTTTAGCGATACCATCCTGTGGCGCGTAGCACTGGCCCTGGGTGCCGTGCCGGCCCTGTTGCTGCTGATCATGCGGCTGGATCTGCCCGAAACACCGCTGTCGCTCATTCAGCGCGGCAAGTTCGTCCAGGCGAAGGCGACCAGCAAGCTGCTGTTCGATGACGACCTCGATATGCTGCCCGACCAGGACGTCAAGATCGAGAAGCCGAAGCTGCACGACTTCTTGAGTGTCATCTGGAGAGATCCGATCAAGAAGCGCGCATCGATCTTCGGCTGGATCTCGAATGCCTGCCAGGGCGCCGAGTTCACCGCCTGGGGCTTCTACCTGCCGTTCATCCTGACCGTCGCCGGCGTTGCGGGAGCCGGCAACATCATCGGATCCAACCTGGTGACCGCGCTGGTCTTCTGCCTGGCGACAGTCTCCGGCTTCGTGGCCCCGCTGATGCTTCCGAAGATCGGCCATCGCGGCCTGTCGATGTGGGGCTTCGGGTTGTCGTTCATCGGTCTGATGATCGGAGCTATCTCGCTGGCCAAGATCGCCCCCTTCGAGGCGCTCAACCAGACTCCGCCGGTGGCCTGGGGGAGCCTGCTCGTGGTCGGTGCCTGCATTTTGATGTGGGGCCACTACTGGGACGCCTCCAACGGCATGACGATCGTCTCAATGGCCGCCCCGGCGCGCTTCAAGGCGACCGCGTCCGGCTTCGGATACGTCTTCGTCAAGGCGGCCTCGTTCTTCGGCGCCTTCGTCTTCCCGGTCCTCACCCAGTACGCAGGCAAGGCCTGGGCCACTGCGGCCGTCGGCATCTTGTCGCTCATCGGCTTCTTCTCGGCGAAGTACATCCTGCCGGAGATGTGGGGCTACGTGGAGACCGAGGAGGTCGGCGGAATCGCTCCTCAGAGCGAAGCCTCGGCAGTCGTGTAACTCTGCCATCTGATCAGTCCGTAGCCAGTGGCGGGCGGCTCCAACCGGGGCTGCCCGCCACTGTATTTCTCCTGAGCCGCGTGTTCTCCCGGGCCGCCCAGCTGATCCGCAGCAAACCGGTCAACCAACCTCACAGCCGGCTCCAGGCGACACCCCGTCCCCGCATTCGTCCGCCAACCCGGCGGCGCTGATCTCGCGCACCTCGGCGGGTGCCAGCGAGTCATGCTCCCAGTCGACATCCCGGTGCCCCCTGCCCGCCAGCACCGTCTGAAGCACGCACAGCGCGTCGCCGTGTCCGACCAGCACGACCGTGCCGCGAGCATCGATGCGTGTTCTCAGCCACGCCAGCAACCGCCGCATGCGTTCATGGACCTGGACGATGGACTCCCCACCGCCCCACGCGACCTCGGAGACATCCAAGCCGGCGGGGGTCGGCAGAGCCCGCAACTCACTGACGGGGCGTCCTTCGAGTTCGCCCAGGCACTGTTCGCGCAGCAGCGGGGTGACGTTGAGCCGAGCCCCCAACCGATCTGCGATTGCCTGTGCTGTCGATGCCGCCCGCACCGCGTCCGAACTGAATAGCTGAACGGGCCCGTCGGCGACCAGGCCCGCCACCGTGGCAGCCGCCGCCTCGGCTTGCAGCCGTCCGAGCTCGGTGAGCGGCGCCGGCAACGACTGCCCCAATACCAGATGGTCTCGGTTGGCGGTCGATTCCCCATGCCGCACGATCAGCAAGCGCATGTGCCCACCCTAGTGATCCTCGCGTCTTCCGAGCCCGATCGGCACAACAGGCTCATAGGCAACACACAGATGCGTCATCGATGGAACCAAACTTCGCCTGACTGAATGGTTAACACAAGATGACATGACCCGAAAGGTCCCACCATGAATCCGTATCTGATGCTCGCCGATATCGTGGCCATCACCTTGCTGATGCTCGTCTTCTACGTGCCTCGCAAGGGTCGCCGTGAACTGGTCTCCAGCTTCCTGGTCACCAACGTCGGCGTCCTCGCCCTCGCAACCGCGATGTCGGTCGGGACGATTGCAGCGGGTCTTGGCCTCGGTCTGTTCGGTGTGCTGTCCATCATTCGGCTCCGCTCCGAAGAGCTGAGCCACCGCGAAATCGCCTACTATTTCGCTGCCTTGAGCCTGGGCTTGCTGGGCGGCCTTGAGGGGCTGCCGTTGTTGTGGAGCATCGGCCTGATGGCCCTGGTGCTGCTGGCCATCGCGATCGGCGACCATCCTCGTGTCACCGCGCATACCAGGAGCGCAGAACTGATCATCGACCAGGCCATCACCGACCCCGCCGCTCTCGAACGGCGGACCTCGGAGTTGCTCGGCGGCGTCGTCACCGACCTCGTCATCCGCCGCGTGGACTTGATCAACGACTCCACCACGGTCCAGGTTCGCTACCGTCTGCTCACCACGAATGACACCACTGCGGGCAACCAGCTCGACAAGCCGAATACCTATCAAGGCCCTTTCGAGCCCGCCATGCGGGCCACCGGAAACCGTGAGCCGCTGCGATGACCGCGACGATCAGCCTCGAAGAACTCAACGAGCAAAGCGCCCTGCTCGACCGGGTGGATCGCAAGTACCTCATCAAGACCTCCGATCTGCCGGTGATCTGGAACAACCTCGATGATTGCTCCCGGGTTCTGGACATCAACGGGCTCACCTGGTTCGGCTACCACTCGGTCTACTACGACACTCCCGAGTTGGACTGCTATGCCGATGCCGGCATCGGACGACGCCGCCGCCTCAAGGTCCGCACCCGTGCTTATCTGTCCAGCGACGAGCACTGGCTCGAAGTCAAGACTCGCGGGCCACGCGGCACCACCATCAAGGACCGGCTGGCCCGCACCGGCGACTCCGGCTCGCTCTCCAGCGCCGAACGGCACTGGATCGGTCAAACGCTCTTGTTCCGCGGCATCACCCATGCCCCCGTCGAGACCCTGCAACCAACCGTGACCACGGACTACTCACGCCGCACGATACAGATCTGTCCCGCGGATGCACCCGTCTCGCGGCTCACCATCGATGTCGGACTGACCTGTTCAACTCCGGACGACAACGCCGAATCGGTCAGTTTCGACGAGTACACCATCGTCGAAACCAAGGGCTCGCCGCGGCCATCACGGGCCGACCGGCAGCTGTGGACGATGGGTCACCGACCCCTTCGGGTCAGCAAATTCGGAATCGGGGTCGCACTGCTCAACCCGGAACTGCCCGACTACAAGTGGCACCGCATCATCAAGCACGAGTTCGCCGCCTAAACCCACCCGATCGTCAGGACAACACAATGAATCATTCGAAGATCACCACATCGATTGTCGGCTTCGCCTTGGCCGGGCTCACCCTGGCCGGCTGCGGTTCGTCCGATCTCACCGCGACTGGCTCCAGCGCCAGTTCGGTCAACAGCTCGAGCTCGACCTCGTCCAGCACCGCGACCACCGTCGACTACACCCAATACGCTGACGTGCTCTCCGATAACAAGGAATCGCACGCCGACTCCAACGATGCCGACTACGACGCCTCCAAGGCGACGACGATCACGCTGGCCGATGACGACGTCACCATCAGCGAGCCCGGCACCTACATCCTCAGCGGCACCCTGACCGATCACAGTGTCACGATCGACTCGTCGGCAGACGGCAAAGTCAAGCTCGTGCTCGACAACGTCACCATGACGTCGTCGGTGAACTCGCCGATCATCGTGACTGCCGCCGACGAGGTCGTGATCATCCTGGCCGACGGATCCACCAATACCGTCACCGACACCTCGGCGCACAGTGCTGCCGAATCCGACTCCGATGCGCCGAACGCTGCGATCTTCTCGATGGACGATCTCACCATCGGCGGCAACGGTGCCCTCACGGTCACCTCCACCGCCAGCGGGGTCGACGGCATCGCCAGCAAGGATGGCCTGGTCATCCTCGCCGGTGACATCACCGTGGACGCAGCAGATGACGGTATCCGCGGCAAGGACTACCTCATCGTCGAAGGCGGCACCATCAGCGTGAAGTCCGCCCAGGACGGCCTGAAATCCACGAATGAGGACGACGACACCGTCGGTTACGTCTACGTGAGCGGTGGCACCGTCACCATCGATGCCGGAGACGACGGCGCACACGCGGAAGGTGACCTGCTGGTCTCCGGCGGGAACCTGACGATCACCAACTCCTACGAAGGCCTCGAGGGAGCAAACATCGTCATCGCGGGCGGGGTCGTGGATGTGACCTCCAGCGATGATGGCCTCAACGCCACGCAGGGCACATCCAACGATTCGGCGCAGCCGGCTGACCAAGCCGGTGACACTGGTCCTGCCCAGGGCGGCGCGATGCCTCAGGGTGGCCCGATGGCCGATGGCCAGGCCCAGGGCGGCACGGCGGGTGGCATGGGTGAGTCCAGCGACGGCTCCCAACTGATCATCACCGGCGGCGAGATCACCGTCAACGCCGAGGGCGATGGCATCGACTCCAATGGCACCGTCACGATGAGCGGCGGCACGGCGATCGTCCACGGCCCCACCAAGAGCGGCAACGGCGCTCTCGACACCACGTCCTTCGATATCTCGGGTGGCACACTGATCGCGGCCGGCAGCACCGGCATGGTGGTCACTCCCACGACCACAAGTGCCCAGGGCTGGGTGAGCGTGAATCAGACGTTGACCAGTGGACAAACCGTCGAGCTACTCGATGGTGACACTGTGCTGGCCACATTCACCGCGGTCAAGGACGCCGGCAACATCGTCATCTCGGTGCCGGGAATCGTCAGCGGTTCGTCCTACACGGTTCGGGTCGACGATTCTGACGCGGGCAGCGTCACTGCGGACCAAGCGTCCGCCGGCGGCGGAATGGGTCGGGCCGGCGACCAGTCCTGGCAGCGATGACCGACGGCCGGCCCAAGGTATCGCGGCGAGCCGTGCTGCTCGGCGGGCTGACGGCGCTGGCCGCTACCGGCACCGCCAGCGCCTGGGCGCTCGATCGGTTCGTGATCGAGCATGCCCAGGTCACCGGGGTCTCGCAACTGGACTCCTCGGCCTCTCCCGACGACAACGCGTTGGCAGACCCGAAGGTCACCATCACCACCTGGACGACAGGCGCCGACGACGACCTGGTCACCGGCTACATCGCCGACATCAGCACGGCGGACGCTCGCCAGATCCGAACCGCATTCGCCGACGACACCTACGGCGAGAACATCATCGAAAACCCCTCGGTGATCGCCGCCCGCGTCGGGGCGGCCCTGGCCATCAACGGCGACTACTACGGATTCCGCAGCGAAGGCATCGTCATCCGCGACGGCATCGCCTTCCGCGACAAGGGCACCCGCGATGGACTGGCGCTATATTCCGACGGGCAACTGAGGGTGTACGACGAAACCACGATCAGCGCTCAGGAGCTCGTCGATGCCGGCGTCTGGCAGACCTGGTCGTTCGGTCCCGGGTTGATCATCGACGGACAGATCCAAGCCGGCATCGACGACGTGGAGATCGACACAAACGTCGGCAACCACTCGATCCAGGGCGAACAGCCGCGCACCGCGATCGCGATGATCGAACCGAACCACTACCTGTTCGCCGTGATCGATGGACGCTCGCCGGGCTACAGCCGCGGGGTCACCATGACCGGACTCGCTCAGCTTCTCGCCGGTCTGGGTGCTCAGGTGGCCTACAACCTGGACGGCGGCGGCTCATCGACGATGGTCCATGACGGCCAGCTGGTCAACAACCCCCTCGGCCAGGGCAAGGAACGCGGCACCAGCGACATCATCTGGACCACCGGAGGCTAGCAGCCGTGGCCATGGTCATCCTCATACCCAGCTACGAGCCCGATCGCAGACTACTGACCCTCCTGACCCACCTGTCCGGTCAGCAGATCGTCATCGTGGACGACGGCTCGAGCCAGCGCTACGCCCACTGGTTCGCCGCAGCCGAACGTCTCGGTTGCACCGTCATCCATCACCGGATCAACCGAGGTAAAGGCAAGGCACTGCGTACCGGGTTCGAGTACATCGCCCGGCACTTTCCGGGCGAGCCGGTGGTCTGCGCCGACGGCGATGGTCAACACACACCGGCCGACATAACCAAGGTCGCCGATGCCCTCGACGACGGCGACCCCAACATGGTGCTGGGTGTGCGGGAATTCTCCGGCAAGGTCCCGCTGCGGTCACGGATCGGCAATGCCGCAACGAGATCGCTCTTCCGGGCAGCAACCGGACTGGCGATCAGCGACACCCAGACAGGGCTGCGCGCCTATCCCGCACGAATGCTCAGCTGGCTGTGCACGATCGACGGCGACCGGTTCGACTATGAGCTCATCCTCCTGGTGAGGGCGAGCCAGCAGGGGATGCGCGTCCGGCAGGTACCCATCAAGACCGTCTACGAGGACGGCAACGCGTCCAGCCATTTCCGGCCGGTCCGAGATTCCTGGCTCATCTACCGCCCCTTGCTGGGATTCATCGGCAGTTCGCTGCTGGGCTTCGGCATCGACTGCGCGATGCTCGCGCTGCTGCTGGCCGGCACCGGTGTGCTGACCCTGTCGGTGATCGGCGCCCGGCTGGTCAGCGCGACAGTCAACTACACGGTCAACCGCCGCTACGTCTTCGCCGCTCAAGCGCCCCTTGCGGTGCGCCAGACACTCCCCGGCTATGCCGCGCTGGCCGTCGTCGTCCTGATCGGCAACCTCGTCCTGATGTGGACGCTCACCCCGCTCACCGGCGCAGCAGTCGCGAAGATCGTTACTGAGGTGTCCTTACTTACTGTCAGCTATGTCGTCCAATCCACCCGGGTATTCGCGCATCGCCACCGAGCCCAGCACGAGGACACCGCACCGGCGCCCGACGATTCCGACGCTGTGCAAAAATTAGGCGTCCGCTGACAAGACCCCTGGAAGGACGATGATGACCATCGATCCTGGTTCGCTGCTGGGCAGAACCATTTCATCCATCACCCCCACCGACTCCAAAGCGCTCGCAGCCGCCGAGGACCGACAGTGTCAGTTGACCAAGCCACCGGGATCCCTGGGACTGCTGGAAGTCATCGGCTGCCAGCTGAGTGCGATCTGTGGCCAGGTACCGCCACCGGTACCCACTCATCCGGTATTGGCAGTCTTCGCGGGCGACCACGGAGTCTACGAGCAGAACATCACCTGCTGGCCGCAAGAGGTCACCGTGCAGATGCTCATCAACATGTGCTACGGCGGCGCGTCCATCAATGCGTTGGCGCCCGAGACCGGCACCCAGATCTGGCCGGTCGACATCGGGTTGGCCAACGGTGTGCCGGATGCTCCGGGGCTGCGCCGCCTGCGGGTGCGCAGCGGTACCGCTGACTTCACCCAGACCTCCGCGATGACTCGGGAGGAAGCTCAGCGCGCGATCGAGGTGGGCATTGCCCTGGCCGACCAGGCCGTCGCCGGCGGCGCAGACGTGCTGTTGACCGGCGAAGTCGGGCTCGGAAACACCACCTCGGCGTCGGCACTGATCGCGGCGATGACCGGTACCGACCCCCAGCTGACCACCGGACGCGGCGCCGGCTCCGATGACGTCATGCTGCAGCGCAAGGTCGATGTCGTTCGCCGCGGCATCGCCCTGCACGATCCCGATCCGTCCGATCCGCTCGGCGTGCTGGCCGCGCTGGGCGGCCTCGAGCTGGCGGGCATGGCCGGCTTCATGCTCGGGGGCGCGGCCCACCGAGTCCCGGTGATTCTCGACGGCGTGCTCAGCTGCTCCGCGGCGCTGGTGGCCACCGGTCTGCAGCCCGATCTCATCGGTTATCTGTTCGCAGGTCACCTCGGTGACGAGCCGGGCATCAAGGTAGCGCTCGAGGCGCTGGGGCTGCCGGCTCTGTGCGATCTCGAGCTGCGGCTCGGTGAAGGTAGCGGCGCCCTGATGGCGCTGCCGATCATCCGCGGTGCCGCCCGGGTGCTGCGCGACATGGCCACCTTCGCCGACGCCGGGGTGTCCGGCAAGGTGGACGAGTGAGCGAGCCTCGGATCGCGCGACTGCTGGTGCTGGGCGGTGCCCGCTCGGGCAAGTCGACCTTCGCCGAACAGCACTTCGCGCATGCCCCGGCCGTCGACTACCTTGCCACGTCGCAGGTGCCCGACGACGATCCCGAATGGGTCGAACGCGTCCGCGTGCACCGGCGGCGGCGCCCCTCGCACTGGACGACCATCGAGACCCTTGAGCTCGCCGGCGAACTGTCGCGGGAGACCACCACACCGTTGCTCATCGACTGCATGACCGTTTGGCTGACTCGCCAGATGGATCTGGCGGGAATCTGGGATGAACGGCCGGGTTGCGATGAGGCCCTGAAGGCCGCCGTCGAGGAGGCCGTCGGGGCGTTCGCTCGCGCGACCAGGCCCGTGGTCGCGGTCAGCAACGAGGTCGGGCAGGGCCTGGTGCCTGCTGAGGCGGGCAGCCGGCGCTTCCGCGACGAAATGGGCGTGCTCAACATGCGCCTGGCCGAGGTCGTGGACGAGGTCTGGTTCTGCACCGCCGGTATTCCGGCCAGGCTGAAGTGAGCGGCGCCACAGGTGCGGCACCCCGCCGGTCCGGTCTGGTACTGGCGGCGGGATTCTTCAGCATCATCCCGATGCCGGCATTCACTGAGATCGGCGAGAACGAAACCCGCCGGGCTTTGCGCTGGTTTCCCACCCTGGGCGCGCTTTTCGGATTGGCGGCAGGTCTGGCCGGTGCCGCGACGCTGCTAGTGAGTGGGGCTCACTTACTGGCAGCCGTCATCGTGCTCCTTATCTGGCAGGCATTGGCCGGCGCGATGCATCTGGACGGCCTGGCCGACTGCTTCGACGGGCTGGCTGCCTTGGGCAGCCGCAAAGAAGGACGTGACGCCGCCCGCGCGCTGGAGATCATGCGCACCCCCGACACCGGTGCCATGGGTGTCGCAGCAATCGTCCTGGTCTTGTTGGTGCAGGTCGGCGCCTTGTCGGCAGCCCCCGATGCACGCACCCTGCTCGTGCTGGCGATTCTCGCTCCGGCCGTCGGGCGGGCCGCGATCCTGATCGCCTCCCGCCCCGGTGTGCCCGCTGCCCGCAAAGGTGGCTTCGGGGCGCTGTTCCACGAGGTGACGCCGCCCACCCAGATCGCCATCCAGATGCTGCTGATCGCCGCAGTCGCTGTCGGCTTGGGCTGGTGGGCAGCCGGATGGGTCGGCGCCATCGGGCTGGGCTGCTCACTGGCGATCGCCGTGCTGGTCTCATTGGTCTGGGTGCACCGGCTGGTCGGCGCCTTCGGCGGGCTGAGCGGTGACATGTTCGGCGCCATCATCGAGGTCACCACGGCAGTCTGCGCACTGGCCGGTTCGCTCGCGCTGTCCGCCGCCTTCCGAGTCGCCGCATTCTGATGCGCCGCGACACCGGATCGTCCCTGCGGAGCGGTGTGGTCAGAACAAGCGGCTGGCCAGGCCCGCGGGAAGATTGCGGTAGACCGCCATCAGCGGCCCGAAACCGGCGGGCACACGGATCATCGCCTTGCCCCGTCGCATCGCCTCCACGGTGGCCCGCGCCACCTGCTGCGGAGTGACCGACATCGGCACCCGCCTGCGGCCGGCGGTCATGCGTCCATTCACTGCCCCTGGACGAACCACCAGCACGTTCACCCCGGAGTCCTTGAGGGCCACCCCAAGCTGCAGATAGTAGCCGTCCATGCCCGCCTTCGACGAGCCGTAGACGAAGTTCGAGCGCCGGGTGCGCTCCCCCGCCACCGAGCTCAATGCGATGATCTGGCCGTGGCCCTGCGCACGCATCTGCTGAGCGAGCAGGGCGCCCACACTGAGTGCACCGACGTAGTTGGTCTGGGCGAGCCGCACCGTCGCCGCATGATCGAGCCAGGTCGTGGGGTCGTCCAGCACGCCGAAAGCCACGATCGCCACGTCCACCGGCTGGTCGAAGGCCGCCTGAATGACCGCCGGGTGCCCGGCGGGATCGGCAGCATCGAAGTCCAGCCATCGCACCGAGGCCGCGCCGGCTTCCCGGATGGATTCGATGGCTGCTTCCCGATGCCGGGAGCCGGGACGGCCGGCCAGCACGACATCTGCAGGCTGGTCGGCCATCAGTTCGCCGACGATTGCCAAGCCGAGCTCGCTGGCCCCGCCGAGCAACAGGATTCTCATCGATTCAGGCCCCAGAAAAGGCGCCCCACTACCTGAGATGCGTGCCTGGCAGCCTTCGCCCAGGCATCCATGAGCTGTGACGCCTGGGCGTGCTCGTAGCCGAGCAGGGTCGCCACCGAGGCTGTCTCCCGCGGATCGGAGGGCAACAGATCAGAGGGTCGTCCCCGCACCAGCATGGCCTTGTTTCGCAGCTGGCTGGCCAACTGCCAGGCCACCGACAGCGCCTCGGCATCGGTGTCGCTGATCAGCATCGTCTTCCGGGCGACCTCCAGTGCGTCCTGGGTCCCGGGCACCCGCAGCTTCGGCATCTGGCCCGCATGCTGCAACTGCAGCAACTGCACGGTCCACTCGATGTCGCTCAACCCACCCGGCCCGAGCTTGAGATTCTCGGTCGCGGCGCCGCGGCGGGTCCGCTCGCGCTCCATGCGTCCCTTGAGCTGGCGGATCGCGGCGACCTGGGTGGGATTGATGCCGTCGGCGGGGTATCGGCGGAAGGTGATGCCCTCCAGCAGCCGATCGACCAGCTCGCGATCGCCCGCCCCGAAGCTCGCGCGCAGCAGAGCCTGAGACTCCCAGGTGTCGCTCCAGCGCCGGTAGTAGCTCAGATAGCTGCCGAGCCGGCGGACCATCGGGCCGTTGCGTCCGTCCGGGCGAAGATCGGCGTCGATGACCAGCGCGGGTTCGGGACCGGGACCCCACAGCAGCGCCCGCATCCGGGCGATGACTTTCTCGGCCCAGGCCAGGTCGTCGGGCTCGCACTCGTCACCGACGACGAACATCGCATCACCGTCGGATGAGTAGCCCATCTCGCCGCCGCCCCAGCTGCCCATGGCCACGATGCCGATCGGTACCCGCGGTCCGTCTGCGCCCATCGCGATGCGCAGGGCGGCGTCCACGCTCGCCCCCGTGAGATCGCTGAGGCCACGCCCGACATCGGCGAGTTCCATGGTGCCGAGCACATCGCCGGCTGCGAGCCGGAACAGCTCCCGCAGTCGCAAGGACCGGACCGCGTTGATCGCCGGTTCGGGTGATTCGCTGTGCCGTTCGACGATCTTGAGCATCGAATCGTTGAGATCCTCGCGGCTTCGCGGCTTACTGATCTCGTCGCTGACCAGAAGTTGAGCAACCGCCGGATCGCGGCGCAGCAGATCGCTGATGTACCGGCTGGTCGACAAGATCTTCGCCAGCCGCTCGGCCATCCACCCTTCATCGCGCAGCGCCCGCATGTACCACGAGGTGGAGCTCATCTCTTCGGACAGTCTGCGGAAGCTGAGCAGTCCGAGGTCGGGGTTGGGGCCGTCGCTGAACCAGCCGAGCATCGCGGGCATCAGCTGCCGCTGAATCTCCGCGGTCCGGTTGAGACCGGTGGTGAGCGCCTCGATATGGCGCAGCGCCGCGCGTGGATCGCTGAAGCCGAGCGCCCGCAGCCGGTCGGAGGCCGCTTCGGGGGAAAGCTTCAGCTCATCGCTCGACAGCTTGCTGACCGCCTCGAGCAGCGGTGAATAGAAGACCCGCTGCTGCAGCCGCTTGACGTGCCGGGCCACGTGACGCCACAGATCCCACAGTTTCTCGCCGTCATCGAGGCCCATCTGGCGGGCCAACCGCCGCAAGTCCGTGGGATCGTCGGGCATCAGGTGGGTGCGACGCAGCCGGAAGAGCTGTTCGCGGTGCTCCAGGACCCGCATGAAACGGTAGGACTCGTCCAGGTTGGTGCCGTCGGCGCGCCCGATATACCCGTGTTCGACCAGGCGTGCCAGCGACGGCAGGGTCGCGGTGGTGCGTAGCCGCTCGTCGGCGCGTCCATGCACCAACTGCAGCACCTGGACGCTGAACTCCACATCGCGCAGGCCGCCCGCCCCCAGCTTGATCTCGCGGTCGCGTTCGCGGGCCGGGATCAGGTTGACCACCCGCTGGCGCATCGCCTGAGTCTCGGTCATGTAGTTCGGCTGGCCGCCGACCTGCCAGACCATCGGCGAGACCATGTCGACGAAGTCCTGCGCGAGTTGCAGATCACCGGCCATCGGCCGGGCCTTGAGCATCGCCTGGAACTCCCAGTTCTTCGCCCATTTCTCGTAGTAGAACCGGTGCGAAGCGAGAGTCCGGACGAGCGGTCCGGCGTTCCCGTCGGGACGCAGGGCCGCGTCCACCTGCCAGATCGTGCCCGCCCCGGAATGTGCCGAACACACGCGAGTCATCGCGGCTGCCAGTTTCGTGCCGATCTGCATGGCGTCCTCGACGCCGAGCTGGTCGTCAGCCGGCTCGGCGACATAGAGCACATCGATATCGGACAGGTAGTTCAACTCGCGTGCGCCGCATTTGCCCAGCCCCACCACCCCGAGCCGGGTCTTCTCCTGGCCGGGCACCTGAGAACGGGCGCACGCCAGCGCCAGACCCATGACCGCGTCGGCCAGATCAGCCAGCTCGCCGGCCACATCGTCCACGATCTCGACAGGTCGTGGATGGCAGAGATCGCGAGTGGCGATCCGCAGCAGCTGGTACTTGTTCGCCAGCCGCAGCCGATCGGGGGCCGCCGGGTCGTCCACGATCAGATCGTCCGCCCAACTGCCCGCGCCCACGACAGCCTCCAGCATCGCGGCCCGAAGGTCGGCGGCCTTGAGCCGGCGCGGAGGAGTCCGGATGACCTGCGTAGCGCCGGGATGAGCTCGGACGAACTGATTGAGGGCCTGGCTGCCGCCCAGCACGGTTACCAGGCGCACCAGCCAGTCTTCGTCGATGAAGATCTCGCCGGCCAGATCAGTGGCAGACTCGTCGAGCGCGGAGATGCCTTGCAGTGCCAGATCGGGATCGGCGGCGCCGGCCAAGATGTCGAGCAGTCCATCGGGATCGGTGCACGCCGGATGCCGGGCGACGATGGCGTCCACCATCTGCTGCGCGCGGCTTGCGTCGCTGAAGCCGCGCCGGGCGAGGTCACCGACCGCGGTGCTGGTGCGTCCGCTCATGGTTCATCAGCCTAGTCGCTAGTATCAGCAATGAGTGGTCATCTGTTCGTCACTGGCACGTCACCTGAGGATCGAATTCGATGCCTACGCTGTGAGGGGTGGAGGACTTGGTAGAGCGTGCTCATCGCTCGATGGCTCGGATCTACGCTGCCCTCCTGTCGCAATTGGACGCACTGGTCGCCCCGCCCGGCCAGCTCTCGCGATATGGCCTCGGGCGCCTGATGCACCTGGTGAACGACACCTTGGTGACCTTGGATTCGCCGGCTGTCAGCACGCCGATGTCGTTGAGCGATCACCTGCTGGAGCGATCGCGTGCTGCCGACGATGTCGCCGAGAAGGTGAGCGGCATCATGGGCGATGAGACCGCTGCCACACTGGCACGCCAACTGGAACCGCTGACCTGCGAACTGTCCGACGCATTGAGCCGCCTGCCGCTGCCGGACACCGTGGCTAGCCGCTTCGGCACGGTTCGACTGACCGACTATCTGCGCGCGAATGTCATCATGGTGGTCGACCTGGCGCTGGAGGAACTCGCCACAGCCGAACGGGCCGCGATGACCGAATCGGTGCGAGCACTCACCCAGGTGCTGACCGAGCGCTATCCGGGACGCACTATCGAGGTCCGCATTCCGCCCTACGCGGCGGTCCAGGTGGGAGCGCTGAGCGCGGGGCCATCACACACTCGCGGCACACCACCGAATGTGGTGGAGTTCGCGCCCGAGACCTTCTGGGAACTGGCGACCGGACGACAGAGCTGGCAACGCGCCGCGGCCAGTGGCACCCTGACCTTCTCCGGCGTGCACGCCGGAGAGACGGCCAGGATGTTCCCGATCGTCAAGATCCGCTGAACTCACAGCTTCGGCAGCAGCGTCCTCAGTTCCCAGGGAGTGACCTCGCGGCGGTAGGAGTCGAATTCGGCCCGCTTGTTGCGCAAGAAGAAGTCGAAGACGTGTTCGCCGAGGGTCTCGGCGACCAGTTCGCTGGACTCCATGAGCTCGACAGCACCCTCCAGATTGCGTGGCAGAGAGGCGATGCCCAGCGCAGCGTGCTCACGCTCGGAGAGCGACCAGACATCGTCCTCGGCCTCGCGTGGCAGCGGCAACTCCTTCTCGATTCCGTCCAGACCGGCGTTCAGCAGCAGCGCGTAGGCGAGATAGGGATTGCAGGCCGAGTCCATGGCCCGGTACTCGACACGGGCGGAGCTGGCCTTGTCGGGCTTGAACAGCGGGACCCGGACCAGCGCCGACCGGTTGTTGCGTCCCCAGCACACATAGCTGGGAGCCTCACCGCCCCAGGCGAGCCGCTTGTAGGAGTTCACCCACTGATTGGTCACCGCGGTGATCTCGGCCGCGTGCGCCAGCAGTCCGGCGATGAAGTGCTTGCCGATCTTGCTCATCCGGAGTTCGTCGGTGGCGTCGTAGAAGGCGTTCTGGTCGCCTTCGAACAGGCTCATATGGGTGTGCATGCCCGAACCCGCATGGTCGGTGAACGGCTTCGGCATGAAGGACGCCCGGATGCCCTGGGCGATGGCGACCTCTTTCAGCACCACCTTGAAGGTCATGATGTTGTCGGCCATCGCCAGCGCGTCCGCGTACCGCAGATCGATTTCGTGCTGACCGGGGGCCGCCTCGTGATGGCTGAACTCGACCGAGATACCCATCTGCTCGAGGATGTTGATGGCATCGCGACGGAAGTCGGTGCCCTCGTCCATGGTGTTGTGGTCGAAGTAGCCGCCGGTGTCCAAAGCGATCGGCTCGACACCGGGCTGCAGCGGGGTGCGGAGCAGGAAGAACTCAATCTCGGGGTGGGTGTAGAACGTGAAGCCCATGTCGGCGGCGCGCTTGAGCGCGCGCTTGAGGACGTGCCGAGGATCGGCCATCGCCGGGGATCCGTCGGGCATCGAGATGTCGCAGAACATCCGGGCAGTACCCGCCTGGGTGCGCCACGGCAGCAACTGGAAGGTTCCCGGGTCGGGATGGGCGATCATGTCCGCTTCGTAGATGCGGGCATAGCCCTCGATCGCCGAGCCGTCGAAGCCGATGCCTTCCACCAAGGCGCCTTCGAGTTCGGCAGGGGCGATGGCGACTGACTTGAGGTAACCGAGCACGTCGGTGAACCAGAGGCGGATGAACTTGACGTTGCGCTCCTCGACAGCGCGCAGAACGAACTCGGTCTGACGATCCATAGCCTTAAGTCTGCCAGCATCCGTGCCAGATCGCGCGAGGAGCCGACTGGAGACGGCAACACGATCGTGCGGTTGTCACGACAATCACGTTCCGAGATCCACATAGACTGCATGGCATGTCTATGCCTGGTTGGTACCCCGATCCCGCTGGCGGTCAGGGCCGCTTCCGCTACTGGAACGGCTCGGCTTGGTCCAACGAGACGACGGCCAATCCTTCCGACCCGGCTCCGAGCACCGGCGGGGGCGGCGGACGCTCCTCGGGTCGTGACCGGACATTCCTGATCATCGGCGCAATCGCGGTGGTCACGGTGCTGATCATCGCCTGGTTCGTCTTCGGCAACCGGACCGGCGGATTCGGGGGCAACGTGCCGGAGGACACCAACTCGTCCACCCCGACGGTCAGTGGCTGGGATGAGACCTCATCGCCGACACCGCCGCCAACCACGGCCGCGAGCACCATCGACTGCCCGATCACGGCGAACAAGGACCAGACCAGGCAGAGCAATGACGGCCGGCTGCGCGGGGGCGGCATCTCGGTGCAACGAATCGCCGGGTGGGACGACTACTCCATGTATCTGCAGTGGGTCTCCGATCTGCATACCCAGGAAGATTTCGTGCGCACCGGCTGGATGAGCAATGTCGCAGTCGGTCAATTGAATTACGAGGATGGCTTCGACAGCCCTCAGATCTCTGCCCGGCAATCGATGGAATGCTACGCATCGTCGGGCTACTACCTGAACTTCACCGAACGAATCGACCTAGTCGACGAAGCGACGACCATCAGCGGACACTCCGCCTGGCATATGCGCTCCGAGGTACGTATCGCATCACCGGATATGCCCGAGATCGAGGGCGATGTGGTCGACATCTATGTCGTGGACATCGGCCAGGCCAACCGGATGGGCATTTTCTTCTCCTCGGTGACCATCGGTGACGATGCCCGCCAGCGACTCGTGGACGACTGCATCGCCTCGCTCAGGGTCGACTGAGCCGGGTAGTTACCGGGGCGCCTAGAATCGGCTAGGTGAGTCAACCAATCAGACCGTACCCGATCAGCCCGATGCGTCACGTTCCTGCCAGCGTGCCGAAACCCCCGTATGCCGGGGTGATGGCGGCTGAGCAGTACCACGGTTCTCACGTGCAGACCCCGGAGGTCATCGAAGCGATGCGGCTCGCCGGCCGGATCGCCGCCGATTCGATCCTGGTCGCCGCCGCGGAGATCCGTCCCGGGGTGACCACTGATCATCTGGATGCGGTCGCCCATGAGTACCTGTGCGACCACGGCGCCTACCCGGCGTCCCTGAACTACCGCGGATATCCGAAGAGCATCTGCACTTCGGTCAACGAGGTCATCTGCCACGGCATCCCGGACGGCCGGCCGCTCGAGGAGGGCGATCTGGTCAAGATCGACTCGACCTCTTATATCAATGGCGTGCACGGCGACAACTGCGCAACATTCTTCGTGGGCGAGGTCTCCGACGAGGCCCGGCTGCTCACCGAACGCACCCGGGAGGCGATGTACCGGGGCATCAAGGCGGTCAAGCCCGGGCGTCCGCTGTCGGTGATCGGCCGAGTCATTCAGGCCTACGCCAAGCGTTTCGGGTACGGAGTGGTGCGCGAGTACACCGGTCATGGTGTGCACACCGCATTTCATTCGGGGCTGATCGTGCTGCACTACGACGAGCCGATGCTGAACACGATCATGGAGCCCGGGATGACCTTCACGATCGAGCCGATGCTAACACTGGGCAGCGCCCGCACCAAGCAGTGGGACGACGGCTGGACCGTGGTGACTCAGGACGGCTCCTGGTGCGCACAGTTCGAGCAGACCCTGGTGGTCACCGACACCGGCACGGAGATCCTCACCGTGCCGAGCAGCGGCGAGCTGATCCTCGGCGGCAAGGTTCCGCAGAGCGTCACCAACTGATTCCGAGCACCCCGGGCGATCGAGATGAGCCCCCAGCGGCCACCACGCCGTCGGCGCCGCCGATGGCTGGTGGCCGTTGCTGTTGTGCTGGTGCTGCTGGCCAATCTGGCATTCAACCCGTGGTTTGCCCGCTGGCGATCGCTGGCGCTGATGGCTGGCTACGACCAGGTCTACGAGCGCGATTCGGTGCCTCACGATGCCGGGGTCCGAGCCGAGATGCCGCTGGCCGGCACCGGCCTGTATCCCCGGATGATCACCTTCAACGCGGATTCGGCAATGTCTGCCTGGCTGGGCTCCGACGTGCGGTTCACGGTCGATTTCACCTTCGCCGATTTCGAACCGTGGCGCGGATACAGCGCGATCTTCGATCCGGACGATCCGTTGCACGGCGCCTATGTCGGCGCCTATTACGTGCAGGGTCTGGGGCGGGAGCTGACCGATGCCGAGGTCACGCGGGTCGCGGAGTTCGATCAGCGCGGGTTTGCGCTGCCCGCGCTGGGCCTGGGTTTTGCCGAGAGCCAGTTCGATGTACTGAGCTCGGACGCCGCGTCGGTGTCGTTCGCCGGCCGTGATTGGACGAGCTACCAGGCAGCGGTGTTGACGAACTGCCCCGAGCACACCCCCGACGGGTTCTTGGCCTCGTATCTGCAGTTCGGGACACCCCCGGCCACCGACCAGCAGTATCCGGCCTGTCGGATGGCTGCGCAGATCGATGTCACCTATCTGCCCGCCGAAGACCTGACGATCGGGCTGTATGTGATGACGACCAGCGAGCAAGAGACGGCCGCGCTACGTGATCAGGTGAGTTTGCGGACCGAGATCATTCAGCACTGAGCCGGGCCCGCGCCGCGCGGCGGCCGGCCCATCGTCCCCAGATGATCACGGCGACGCTGAGCACGATCATGAGCACCAGAATCGCGAACGCGTTGCGCATGAACAGTGATTCCGGCAGGTAATTGATGATGGGGTCGGTGCGCGGGTCGAAAATCCACAGATCGTTGTCGAAGAACAGTTCGTGAAAGACCACGAACGACCGGTCGAAATTGATCATCAGAGGAATCGCTATCAGCAGCGGCGAGGCCAGCGTGATGATGCCGCCGGCGATCAAGAACCCGGACGAACGATGCCTGCGCCACAGCCAGATGCCCAGGACCAGCGCGATGACAAGGCAGATCAGCCCCGCCTGCACGAAGACCTGGAAGAGGTCTTTGGCATCGGCGAAGTGCTGGCGTCCGGAATCGGACATCGGCAAGGTGTCGAGCCGGAGTTCGCTCACCCAGGGGAAGAGGCTGTAGTGCACCACCCGGTCGTAGTTGGCCTGCATCTGGGCCGCAGTGAGGTCGTAGTTGTTGACCAGGCCCGCCGAGAACCAGGGATAGGTAAACGTCGCGGCGAGGACTGCGGTCACCGAATTGCCCAAGATGGCTCCCGCAACGGCCACCGATGCCAGCACGCTGGCTGCTCGTTTCATGGAGGCGAGACTAGCGCGACTGCGTGAGTGGGCGTGGCAGGCTGGAATCCATGCACAACCCTGTTTTCGGTCAACTCGATCCCTTGCCCGCCATTGAGCACCCGGAACTGCTGGCGCCTGCCACGTTTCGCGCGGTGCAGCAGTACCTGCCCGAGGCGCTGGTGGCTCCGATTGATCCGGCCGTCAGCGACACCGAGGCGATGTGCGCCCGCTATGACGTGCCGTTGGGGATTTCGGCCAATGTCGTGTTGATCACGGGCAAGCGCTCCGGTGAGGTGCGTAAGGTGGCCTGCCAGGTGCTGGCGACCCACCGGGTGGACGTCAACCATTTCGTCAAGCAGGCCCTCGATGTGCGCAAGTGCTCGTTCGCTCCGATGGACGAGGCCGTCGAGGCGTCCGCCATGGCCTACGGCGGCATCACCCCGGTCGGGCTGCCGGAGGATTGGCCGGTCTGGGTCGATGGCGCGGTCGCCGACTGCGAGTGGATCTGCCTGGGCGCGGGGGTGCGCGAGGCCAAGCTGTTCATGCCCGGCGCGGACCTGCTGACGTTGCCCACCGCGGTGCGTCAAGATGGTCTGGCGCACCCGGTGCCGACCGCCTGAGGGGCTGATCAGAGACCGATCGAGGACGAACCGCGGGTCGGGATCTGGGGCGGCGATGGTCGACTAGGCTCCTGCCTGGGCATGCAATGAGGCAGGGGACGACGTGAAGCTCGACGATTTGAAGACTCGGCTCTCCGGAGGAGAACTCGACACCGAGATCCGGCGGATCTATGCGGCCGACAGCGTGGAGATCGCATCGACGCGCGAGCGGTTGGCGGCGCTGATCGAGCGTTTCGCGGCCGATTTCGGCGAGGCGGACGCCGGGCTCTTCTCGGCCCCGGGACGCACCGAGATGGGCGGCAATCACACCGACCATCAGCGCGGCCATGTGCTGGCCGGATCGGTGAATCTCGACATGGTCGCCTGCGCGGCGCCGAACGGGTCCACCACCATCAGGATCATCTCGGACGGCTACCCCGCACTTGAGCTGGATACGGCAGCCCTGGAGCCGGATCCCGCTGAGGTGGGCACGTCCGCGGCGCTGGTACGCGGGGTGTGCCGGGCCGTGACCGACCGCGGATATGCGGTAGGAGGGATCGATGCCTGCATCACCTCACAGGTGCCCGGCGGGTCGGGGCTGTCGTCCTCGGCAGCCTACGAGGTCCTTGTCGGCGTGATCGTCAACCACCTGTTCTGCAACGACGAACTCTCCCCCGTCGAGCTCGCCCAGATCGGGCAGTACGCGGAGAACACCTTCTTCGGCAAGCCATCCGGCCTGATGGATCAGATGGCCAGCTCACTCGGCGGGGTTGTGCATATCGACTTCGCCGACCCCGCGAATCCGCTCGTCGAGCCGATCGCGTTCGACATGGCCGCCTCCGGGCATGTGCTGTGCATCGTGGACTCCGGGGCCGACCATGCCGACCTGACCAGCGAATACGCTGCGATCACCGACGAGATGCGCGCGGTGTCCCAGCACTTCGGTAAGCAGTATCTGAGCGAGGTTCGCGAAGCCGACTTCTGGGCCGAGCTGCAGGCGGTGCGGGCGGCGACCGGTGACCGTGCGGTGCTGCGGGCCGCCCACTTCTTCGGCGACAATGCTCGCGTGCCCAAGCAGGCGGCAGCGCTAGTCGAGGGACGCTTCCCCGACTTCCTGGAGCTGGTCCGGGCCTCGGGTGTCTCGTCCGCGATGCAGCTGCAGAATCTGTTCAGCACCGCTGACCCGCATCAGCAGGCCGTCGGCGTGACGCTGGCGCTGGCCGACCACCTGCTGGCTGGACGCGGCGCGGTCCGCGTGCACGGCGGAGGGTTCGCCGGCACGATCCAGGCCTACGTGCCAGTTGATCGAGCCGAGGACTTCCGTGCCGGTATGGACGCCGTGCTCGGTGCGGGCAGCTGCGCGATCCTGCACATCCGCCCCGCCGGTGGCGTCGTCATCGCTGACTGAGCAGGCCGCACTCAGTCCCGCTGCTTACGAACTCCACAACGGTTGCTAGTTTGTCCGATCTGGAGCAACCACCATTCGGGGGCCTGGTAGTCAAACCAGTGAAACTGAGGGACGAGCCGGCCTGTAAGCCGGGTTCTGTGCCCCATGGGGGCGGTGATCATCCATCTGCGACCGCCATTGCTGGCGGCCTTCCGCTGGGCCTTGCGACCCAGCCGTGCGACCTACCCGGAAGCTCGGGCGGGCAGCCCTCAGTTACTTCCGCAGACGCCCGCAGGCGTCCTCTTGGTCTTGCTCCAGGTGGGGTTTGCCGTGCCGCGACTGTCACCAATCGCGCGGTGGTCTCTTACACCGCCGTTTCACCCTTACCCGGACCGGGATCCCCGAGGGGAACGGTATCCGGGCGGTTTGTTTTCTGTGGCACTGTCCCGCGGGTCACCCCGGGTGGGCGTTACCCACCACCTCGCCCTGTGGAGCCCGGACTTTCCTCAGCTTGCGCCGCGATCACCCAGCCGACTCGTCCAATCGACCATTCTATGCCGCGTTCACCCCAACCGCGTACCCGCCGTCCAGTTCGGCGTAGCGTCCACCGAGAGCCAGCAACTCCTCATGAGTGCCACGCTCGGCGATCCGTCCGTGGTCGAGCACCACGATCTGGTCAGCCTCACGGATCGTGCTGAGCCGGTGCGCGATGGTCAAGGTGGTGCGACCGCTGGCGAGGTGGTCGAGCGCCGCCTGCAGCTCGTGCTCGGTATTGGTGTCCAGGGCGCTGGTCGCCTCGTCCAAGATCAGCACGCGAGGGTTGCGTAGCAGCGTCCGGGCCACCGCGATACGTTGGCGCTCTCCCCCGCTGAACCGGTGACCGCGGGCGCCCACCACCGTGTCCAGCCCATCAGGAAGACTGCGCACCACGTCGGCGATCCGGGCGGCCTCGAGTGCGCCCCACAGCTCGGCCTGAGTGGCCTCCGGCTTGGCCAGCAGCAGATTCCCCCGCAGGCTGTCGTGCACCAGATAGGTCTCCTGGGTGACCACCCCGACGATGGACGCCAAGGTGGTGGGATCGAAGTCGCGAAGGTCGATGCCGTCGATCGTGATGCGACCTTCGGTCGGATCGGCAAGTCGCGACAGCAGGGACGCAGCAGTCGACTTGCCCGACCCGGTCGAGCCGGCCAGGCCGACCGAACTGCCCGCGGGGATCGTCAGATCGATGTCGTCCAGGGCGGGCCGGTCGGCATCCGGGTAGACGTAGCTCACGTGTTCGTAGCGGATCTCCCCGCGCAGCCGATCCGGGTCCACTCGTACCGGATCGGCGGGCGCAGCAACCTGCGGCACCAGATCCAGATACTGGAAGATCCGGCTGAGCAGGGCCATCGAGGCCACCCACTGGGCTCCGATATTGAGCAGCCCCATGATTGGGCGGAAGATCTGGGATTGCAGGGCAGTGAACGCCACCACCGTGCCGATCGTGAGACGACCGTCGACCGGCCCGAAACCCGCCGCCAAATAGATGATCGCCGGCAGCGCAGCGAAGATGATGCTCATCGTCGCCATCCGCCAGCGTCCGGCCAATTGGGAGCGCATGTCGAGATCGATCAGGGTGGCTGAGACAGCCGAGAACGACTCGGTCCGCCGATCGGCGATACCGAGGGTCTTCGACAACAGCGCACCACTGACGCTGAGTGATTCGTCCACCTCGTTGTGCAGCCGCGACATGGCCTGCTGCCGGGCCCGCGTGAGATCGCGGCGTACCAGGGCGACCTTGCGGGTGCCCCAGATCGCGGGCGGCAGGATGATCAAAGAGATCAACGAGAGCCGCCAATCGAGGGCGACCATCGCGATGGCCGTGGCGACCGCGGTGGTCAGATTGGACGCTACCGAGGTGGCGGTCGTGGTGAGCACAGACTGCAAGCCGGCCACATCGTTGACCAGTCGTGACTGAATCTCACCGGCGCGGGTGCGCTTGAAGAAGTCGATCGATTGACGCTGGATGTTCGCGAAGACATCGACACGCAGATTGTGCATGACGCGCTCGCCGATGGCGCTCGCCAGCCAGGTCTGCCACACTCCACCGATCGCAGTGACCACCGCGATCCCGATCATCGCCGCCACCAGCACAACAAGCAGATGCGTGTCGCGGTTGGGTAGCGCATCGTCGATCACTGCGCGCAGCAGGAAGGGCTGCCCCATGCCGACGGCCGAGATCACGACGATGATGCCCAGCAGGAGCAGTAGTCGCCAGCGCTGAGGGGCGAACAACCGGGCGATCCGCTGCCAGCGCACCGGGGATTCCGCAAGCTGTGCCTTGTCGGCGGGATCGATGCGCTGCGGTCCGTAGGCGCTCATGCGACTCTGATCTGCCATGGAGAATCACCTTCATCCACGATATGCTGAGGTAGAACAATTAAGAGGTTACCTCAGCAAAATAGCCGGAACAAGCCTCGACAGGCGACGCGGGTAGAAGGACAGTGCCGTGAGCGAACAGGCAGATGATCATCAGGGCACCAGCGACGACTTGGGCGAACTCTTCGCGCGAGTGGCCCGCCAGCAGCGGCGCGCGACGCTGAGCGCATTGGAACCCTACGGCGTCAGCCCGCATCAGGCCAGGGCATTGCGTCAGATCATCAAGCTCGGGCCCCTTCGCCCGAGCAAGCTTGCCGAGCAGCTGCACATCAGTCTGCGGTCAGCAACCGATGTGGTGGACGCGCTGGTCGGTGCAGGTCTGCTGATCCGCGAGCCCGACCCCGGCGACCGGCGCGCGATCCTGGTCAGCGCGACCCCGGCAGGCATCCAACGCTCCGAACAGATCGGCAAAGTGCGCGCCGAGCAGGGCGAAGCCTTCCTTTCCGCCCTGGACGCAGCCGACCGCGCACAATTGCGCCGCATCCTTCAGGTGCTGGATCGCCAACCCGACTAGCGAACCGAGCAGTTCACAGCCCAGAGCTCTCGGTGCGGACCAGGATCCGGCCGCACTCCTCACAGCGCAGCACCTGATCGGGAGCCGCCGTCGCCTGCCGTTTGAGTTCGCTGACATCCAACTCCAGGCCGCAGCCGCCGCAGCGACGGGCTCGTAGTTCGGCGGCTCCGGTGCCACCGGCGCGCTGAGCGATCTTGTCGTACAGCGCGATCAACTCTGCGGGCAACCGTCCAGCCAGCGTCTTGCGCTGCTCACCGAAGCCTTCGATCTGTTGATCGAGTTCGCGCGCGGCCTTGTCGCGTTGCACCAGCAGGTCGCGCATCGCGGTCTCGATCCCCTTGCGCTCGGCGGCCAGCTTGTCGCTGGTCGCGGTCTCGTCCTCGACCTGCTGCATGATGTCGAGTTGGGTGTCCTCCAACGTGGCGATGCGTCCGCGCAGGTGTTCGATCTCGTCGAGCATCGGCTGCAGCGCCTTGGCCGCGATCATTCCCGCATCGATCTTCTGCTGATTGCGCACCAAACGGGCGCGCGCCGGAGCCAGATCGATCTCAACCCGCTCCTGCTCGGCCTCGGCGTCTCCCCTGCGGGTCTGAGCGGCAACGATCTGCTCGCTCAGTTTGGTGCGGGTAGCCTGCAATTCGGCGAGCTTGGCGTTTTCGGGAAGGGTCGAGCGGCGGTGGCGCAACCTGGCGACCTTGGTATCCAGTTCGGCGACCTGCAGCAGTGCGCGCTGCGCACCGGGATCAGCTTGCATCGATGAAACCTTTCGTTGCCCCGAGCTTAGAGCTTCGGCCCAGCGCCCAGCCAGCAGTAGGGGAAAACGCGCGCGAGTAGGATCGAACACGAATCACCGCCCAGATGTGTTTCGGAGGACTTCATGGCTAACGGCGAGAAAGCGACCCTGACCAACCGACAGTCGCCCTTCTCGGACGCCTTCAAGCAGTTCATCTGCGAGGGTTGGGCGCCCTACAGCAGTGAGCCGCCCGCTCCACTGCCGGGCGCGGTGGCAGCGGCCGCGCATCGCAAGAAGCTCTCCGCGATCTATCCGGGCGAACGCCTGATCATTCCGGCCGGCAGTCTCAAGCCGCGCAGCAACGACTGCGACTACCCCTTCCGCCCGCATTCGGCCTTCACCTGGCTGACGGGTCTGGGCACCGACCGTGAGCCCGACGCCGTCTTGGTGATGGAGCCGGCCGCCGGTGGTCATACCTCGACGCTCTACTTCCACCCTCGCGTGCCGCGCACCGATGAGGAGTTCTACGGCAACCCGCGCTACGGCGAGATGTGGGTCGGCCAGCGCGAATCGCTGGATGAGATGGCCGCTTTGGGCCAACTGCGAACGGCGAACATCGATGAGCTGGAGCCCGCCCTGCAGAAGATGGCCTCGCAGACCCCCACGCGAATGCTGCGCGAGACCGACCCGAGCCTGGCAAACAAGCTCGACGCCTGGCGAGGACGTGGCGATCGCGAGGATGCCGAGTTGGTCGTCACCCTCAGCGAGCTGCGCCTGATCAAGGACGACTTCGAGGTCGCCCAGCTACGTCAGGCCTGCCAGGCGACCGCCGTCGGTTTCGAGGCCGTGGTGCGCGAACTGCCGAACGCGCTCGCCAAACCGCGCGGTGAGCGTTGGGTCGAGGGTGTCTTCGGTCTGCACGCCCGCCATCAGGGAAACGCAGTCGGCTACGACACGATCGCCGCGTCCGGCGACCACGCCAACACCCTGCACTGGATCCGCAACGATGGCGACCTGCACGACGGTGATCTGCTGCTGATGGACGCCGGAGTCGAACTCGACAGCCTGTTCACCGCCGACGTCACCCGCACGATGCCGGTGAACGGACGATTCACCGATGCCCAGCGCAAGGTCTACGATGCCGTGCGCGCCGCCCAACAGGCGGGTTTCGAAGCCGCCAAGCCGGGCGCACTGTTCTCCGACGTCCATCAGGCGGCCATCGCGGTCATCGCCGAACGGCTCGCGGACTGGGGCGTCCTGCCGGTGAGCGCCGAGCAGGCCCTCGACCCGGTCGAGGGCGGGCAATACCGTCGCTGGATGGTGCACGGCACCAGCCACCACCTGGGCCTGGATGTACACGACTGTGCGCAAGCGCTCCGCGAGGAGTACCGGGGGCCGCTGAAGCCGGGCATGGTGATCACCGTCGAGCCGGGCATCTACTTCAAGTCGACCGACCTGTTGCTGCCCGAAGAACTGCGCGGCATCGGCGTGCGCATCGAGGACGACATCCTCATCACCGCCGACGGCTACGAGATCCTCAGCGATCAACTGCCCCGTGAATCAGCCGACGTCGAAGCCTGGATGGCCGGCCTGCTGGCCTGATTCAGGTTGGCCGACCTGAGCCAGTCCGCCGAGGACGCCTGATTCAGTCTCCCGAGGGACCGGCCGAATCGCCTCGGCGCGGGGGCTGGGCCGAGCCTTGCTCGGGGCCTTGGTGTTTCTCGGACTCTTCGGGTTGGGCTGCGCCACCGACACGTTTGGGCGCGTCGCCTTGGTCTGCTTGGTCTGCGCCTTCCGGTTTCTGGTCTGCGCTTTCCGGCTTGTGGTCTGCGCCTTCCGGCTTCTCGGAGACCGCGGGTTGGGCTGGTCCGCCGAAACGCTTCGGCACATCGCCGATGCCGGGCGCGTCGCCTTCGCTCCAGTACTGGCCGTAGGACATATTGGACGCGCCTGGAGACGATGCTGCCGGCTGTTGCGCAGGGGCCGCTGCGGCCTGGCCGGATGCAGGGGCCTGCCCCGGCCCGGCGGTCTGCCCGGGAGCGGCCGGCGAAGCACTCGTCGGCCAGGCCGGCGGTGGCAGCTTGTTCAGATCGACTTGCTGCGGCGGTGTCACCGACTGGGCCTGCGGCTGCGGCTGGACCTCGCGGGTCTGCGCCGAGCCGCCACTCAGCAGGCTGCGTGCCTTGTCGACGTATTCGGCCTCCGCGAGCACCTCGTAGTGGGTCGCGATGATCGCCGTGGTGGACGTGTAGTCACGATCTCGTCCACGCATCCGGTATTGCAGGGCCGACATCGCCATGCCGACCAGACCGAAACCGAGCAGGCCCATGGCCAGCAGGTTGAGCAGGCTCATGCCGGGCTGCAGGAGCCACATCAAGATGGCGAACATGCCTGCCCAGGTCGACCCCTGCAGGAAGCCGGACAGCAGCACCTTGCCCCAGGTCATGCTGCCGGTGACCCTCTCGACGCTCTTCAGGTCGGTACCCACGATGGCCAGGGTCGCCACCGGGAACTGCCGGTCGGCAAGATAATCGACGGCGTGCGCAGCGTCGACGTAGTCGTCGTAGACGGCGACCGACCTGGGTCGCTTCAGCTTGATGATTTCTTGCGCCGACTTGGGTGGTTGCTGGTTCATGGACACTGCGATCGACCTCCGTTATCCAGCCTATCGGCCCTTCCTACACCCGGTCGCTGTGGCCCGTCTTTGCGAGCAGCGCCTGGGCCACCTTGTATCCGGCCTCGTCGACCATCTCGTCGTCCACCACGATCGCACCGACGGCGCCGGCGGCGCGTTCACCGGCCGCGGCATAGGCCGCCACGATGCGCTCGGCGCGCTCGATCTGAGCGGCGTCCGGGGTGAAGATCTCGTTGCCGGCCTCGACCTGGCTGGGATGGACCACCCATTTGCCGTCGTAGCCGAGCGCGGCCGCCTTGGCTGCCGAGACCTTGAAGCCGGGCAGGTCGCGGATCGAGACATAGGGGCCATCGAGAGCCTGCAGGCCGTTGGCCCGGGCCGCGATGAGAATCCGGGTCAGCGCGTAGTGAAAGGCGTCCGCCTGATAACCGACGATCTGGCTGCCGACCGACAGTCCACGCATACCCATCGACGCCATGTAGTCGCCCGGCCCGAAGACCAACGTCTCGGTGCGCGCGCTGGCGGCAGCGATTTCATCGACATGCTGCAACCCGAGCGCCTCCTCGATCTGCAGTTCGAACCCGATTCGTCCGACTTCCAGACCAGCGGACGCCTCCACCTGGCTCACCACCAGATCGAGAGCGACCACCTGCTCCGCCGACGTCACCTTCGGCAACACCAGTGCGTCAATATGAGCACCTCCCCCACTGACCACCTGCATGACGTCGCCGGTGGTCCACGGCGTATCCCACGAGTTCACGCGCACCGTGACGGTCGGGGCCTTCCAGGTGCCCCCGTTCAGCGCAGCAACGATCGTGTCACGGGCGGCAATCTTGGCCGCAGGCGCCACCGCATCTTCAAGATCAAGGAACAAGCAGTCAACACCGAGGTCACGCGACTTTGCGATGAACCGCTCGGAGCTACCAGGAACGGCCAATACCGTGCGGCGGGCACGGAATGGCCGTGGCTGTTGCGTCTTCGTCATGGGGTCAGTCTAGGCTTTGCGAGTGACCAATCCTTCCTCGGTTTTCATCAGCCGCCTGCAGGGATTGCAGGTCATGGACGCCGCTGGCGATCAGGTCGGCAAAGTCCGCGATGTCGTCGTGCAGGCGCGACTGGCCGGTCGTCCCAGAGTGCGCGGGCTGGTGGTCGAACTGTTCGCGCGGCGGCGGATCTTCGTGCCCATGACCCGGGTGCACGCCATCAACCCCACCCAGGTCTCGATCGTCGGTGTCATCGACACCCGCCGATTCATCAGGCGCGCCTCCGAGATCCTGGTGATGGACGATCTGTTCGATCGCACCATCACCCTGGAAGCCAAACCGTCACAGATCTTCGACGTGGCGATGATCGAAGTCCGCAACCGGGAATGGGAACTCAGCGAGGTCGCTCTGCGTGAGGTCACCACCACCCGGCGATTCGGTTTGCCCACCACCGCCAAGGGCCCTATGACGATCGAGCCATGGTCTTTGGTGGCCTCGCAGGTGATGAACGCCGAGCAGACCACCGACACCAAGCTCGCCCAACTGGCCGACATGAAGCCCGCCGACGTGGCGCGCGAGCTTTACGACATGGACCCGGAGCGGCGGGCCGAGATCGCCAGCGCGCTGGACGACGAACAGTTGGCCGACGCCTTCCAGGAGCTTCCCGAGAACGAACAGGTTGAGCTGCTGCAGTCGTTGACCATCGAGCGGGCAGCCGATGTGCTCGACGAGATGGACCCCGACGATGCCGCCGACCTCATCAATGACCTACCGGACGATATGGCCGAGGAGCTGCTCGACCGGATGGAACCGGAGGAGGCCGCCGACGTCCGCAGCCTGCTGAAATACGAGGACCTCACCGCGGGTGGCATGATGACCCCCGAACCGGTGGTGCTGGGCGCCGACAATACGGTGGCCGAGGCGCTGGCCCGGGTACGCAACGAGGAACTGACTCCGGCGCTGGCGTCCATGGTGTTCATCACCAGACAGCCGCATGACACCCCATCGGGACGATACCTGGGCGCGGTGCACGTGCAGCGGCTGCTGCGAGAACCTCCCAGCCTGCAGATCGGCCAGATGATCGACTCCGTCTTGGAGCCACTGGTCACCTCCGCGGATATCTCGCAGGTGAGCCGGTACTTTGCCACCTACAACCTGGTGGTCGCCCCCGTGATCAACAAGGATCACCAGCTGGTGGGTGCGGTCACCGTCGACGACCTGCTCGACCACATGCTGCCCCCCGACTGGCGCGGCGATCAGATGGAGGGTAACGAATCCGAAGTGAAGGAGGACGAGCATGGCCGAGAACTCCCGCCACGATGAGGACCGTCTGAATACCCCGGGCCGTCGTTCGTCCATCAGCTGGCCGCGCCGGCTGCGCCTGAACGAGGACTGGTTCGGACGCCTCGCCGAGTGGATCGCCCGGAGGATGGGCAGCCCCGGATTTCTCATGGGCATGACCGTCTTCGTCACCGCCTGGATCGCGTTCAATGTGGTCGGGATCTTCGGCTGGCAGTGGGACCCGTATCCCTTCATCCTGCTGAACCTGGCGTTCTCGACCCAAGCCTCGTATTCGGCACCACTGATCCTGCTCGCCCAGAACCGGCAGGAGGACCGCGACCGCCTGAGTCTGAACGAAGACCGCCGGGTCGCCGCGCAGAGCCGGGCCGATATGGACTTCCTGGCCCGCGAGATCGCCGCGCTGCGCAGCAGCATGGGCGAGCTGTCGACCCGCGACTTCGTCCGTGGTGAACTGCGCGACCAATTGCGCGAGTTGCTCACCGATCTCGAATCCGACGACCCCCGCGCTGCGGACGAGATAAGTCCAGGCCAAGGCGATCCGGCTTGAAACTGACCGGGCGTTCGCGTAGTCATGAACCCGTGAGCAAATCCAACCCGGTACTGGCCAACGTGCGCGAAGCGCTGTCGACGGTGATTGACCCGGAAATCAGGCGGCCGATCACCGATCTGGGCATGGTCGACGATCTGACCATCGACGCCAACGGCGTCCTGCATGTCACGGTCCTACTGACGGTTGCCGGCTGCCCGCTGCGCAACACCATCGAACAAGACGTCACCAACGCCGTCACCAAGGTTCCTGGGGTGACCGGACTTCAGCTGACGATCGGAGCGATGAACGCCGAACAGCGAGCGGCGCTCACCTCGAAACTGCGCGGCGGAGCCCCCGCCCCGGTGATCCCGTTCGCCCAGCCGGGCTCGCTTACGCGGGTGATCGCGGTCGCCTCCGGCAAGGGCGGCGTCGGCAAGAGCTCCATGACCGTCAATCTCGCCCTGGCCCTCGCCAAGCAGGGGTACCACGTCGGCCTGCTGGACGCCGACATCTATGGCCACTCGGTCCCCGATCTGCTGGGCATCCCCGAGGACGCCCGCCCGACCATGGTCGACTCGATGATCATGCCGGTGCCGGTTGAGTACGTCAGCGCCGACGGCAAGAAGGCGGTGCTGAAGGTCATCAGCATGGGCATGCTCAAGGAGTCCCGTGACCAGGTGATCGCCTGGCGCGGACCGATCCTCGACCGGGCCCTCACCCAGCTGCTCGCCGAGGTGTTCTGGGGCGATCTCGATTTCTTCCTCATCGATCTGCCGCCCGGCACCGGAGATGTGGCGATGTCGATCGGCCAGAAGCTGCCCGGCAGCGACATGATCGTGGTCACGACCCCCCAGCCCAGCGTGGCCTGGGTCAGCGAGCGCGCAGGGACCATGGGCTCGATGCTGCACCAGAACGTGATCGGCGTCATCGAGAACATGAGCTGGTTCGAGACCGTCTGCCCGCATTGCGACCAACCGCACCGGGTGGAGATCTTCGGGAGCGGCGGCGGTCAGCAGACCGCGGACGCACTGACTGACCGCTTGGCACATGACGTGCCGCTACTCGCCCAGATCCCGATGGTCTACGCCCTGGGAGCCGGCGCCGAGATCAACGCTCCCATCGTCATCGCGTACCCCGACTCCCCCGCCGCGGAAGCCATCAATGACGTCGCCGAACATCTGGTTACGACGAAAACGTCCCTGGCAGGCAAGCCGCTGGGCCTGATCACCAACTGAGGCCCTCGCGCTGCTGCCTGGCAACGCCCGGTGTGCAGACAGGCCGGGTCGCGAGGCCCGTGCGCATCGGCGGTTGCCGGCCGCCGGTCACAACGATTCGGTCTGCGATTTGGTCTTGTGAGAGACTGGACGACAGGGCGCGGACATCGCGGCCCGACATCGCACCACTTCTGCGCACCGCGCCGTCGGCTCGACCGGCGAAGACGCGAGCCGACTTGGACCGTGGTGATTCATCGTTCTTGAAAGCAGTCTTCCTTGTCCCAACCTGATTCCGCGCCTGCGTCCTTTGCGACGTTGGGCGTCTGTGCACAGCTGATCGGCCCGCTCAAGCAGCAGGGCGCCAGCACTCCATTCCCGATCCAGACCGCCACGCTCCCCGACACCCTCAGTGGCCGCGACGTTTTGGGCCGCGGCCGTACCGGCTCCGGAAAAACCCTCGCATTCTCAATTCCGCTGGTTTCCCGGCTCGCCGGCCTGACTCCGTCCGGCAACAAGATCTCCCGGCACAGCTCACCCGGGGCTCCCCGCGGCCTGGTCCTCGCCCCGACCCGCGAGCTGGCCAGCCAGATCGTCGCCACCATCCAACCGCTCGCGGACGCGGCCAAGCTGCGCGTGACGACCGTCGTCGGCGGCGTCAGCAAAGTCAACCAAGTACGCCAGCTGCGCCGCGGCGTCGACATCGTGGTGGCAACACCCGGCCGGCTGGAAGACCTGAAATCGGACGGCGAGTTGCGGCTGGACGATGTCGCCGTCACCGTGCTCGACGAGGCCGATCACATGGCCGATCTCGGATTCCTGCCCTCTGTCACGCGGATTCTGGCGGCCACCCCCTCGGGCGGACAGCGGATGCTGTTCTCGGCGACGCTGGACTCCGCCATCGACAAGCTCGTGAAGCGTTTCCTGGTGCGGCCGTTGACCCACAGCGTGGATGCGGAGTCGTCACCGGTCAGCGAGATGACCCATCACGCGTTGCTGGTCGCCGACACGGGCGAGAAGCGGAAGATCATCGAGGACCTCGCGTCCGGCACCGGACGGCGGCTGCTGTTCACCCGTACCAAGCATCAGGCCCGCAAGTTGGCCCGGGAGCTGACCGCCGCCGGGATACCGGCTGTCGAACTGCACGGCAATCTGTCGCAGAACGCCCGCGAGCGAGGCCTGAAGGCTTTCTCGGACGGTCAGGTGCGCGTGATGGTGGCCACCGACATCGCTGCCCGCGGCATCCACGTCGACGGCATTGAGCTGGTCGTCCATGTGGATCCGCCGGCCGAGCACAAGTCCTATCTGCATCGCTCCGGGCGGACCGCGCGGGCAGGTCACAGCGGCGACGTCGTCACGCTGATCCTCCCCGAACAGCGCAGGGATTTCCAGTCGCTGGTCCGCGCTGCGCGGATCTCGACCACGCCGAAGCAGGTCCACCCGGGCGATCCGGTGCTGGCGAAGCTCAGGGGTCCCCTCGCTGAGTCGATACCACCAGAACTGGCACCCGCCGCGGCATCCCGGCGTGTTCCCCAGGCCACGTCAACCGCCCAGCCGCGTCAATCCGCTGCATCCCGTCAGCGTGAGACCGCACCCCGCCAGCGGGAGCTCAGGCGGGACGGGCAGGCTCATCCCGGGAAGGCCCGGGGCGCTCACAAGGGGACGCGGCAGTCAGCCTCAACCCAGTCCTCGTCAGGTGTCGTCGGCTTCTCCCGGCAGGCCAATCGGCGCAGCGGTTCTCGGCGGGCCGCCTGACCTGTCAGCCCGGCGGCGCCTTGATCAGGGTCTGACTAGGTGGCTTCGTCGTCCCACGGCACGACCATCTGGTGAGGTTCCGGATGCGCTGCCGCGGCGGCGACCGCCCCCGTGCCGGACGACGACCCGGCCGTGGGACTGTTCTTCGCGCCGAGTTCGTGATTCACGTCGGAGGCGGCACCGGTCAGATCGGCGCGTACGCCATCCAGCTCGCGTTTGATGTCCTCGATGTCGTCCTCGATGTCGGCGAGCAGTGTCTTGCGGACCAGTGTCTTGGGATTGAGGTCGGCCAGCTGGAGGTCCTTGTACTCGGGCCCCAGCTCCTCGCGCAGCGAACCCATCGCCTGATTCGCCAGAACCCGTACCACATGGACGACGCGGGCGGCCTTGCGGCTGATCTCGGGCAGCTTCTCCGGCCCGAACATGATCACGCCGAGAACGAGCAACAGCACCAGTTCACTTGCGCCGATGCCGAATATCTCGTGCGGAATCACCTGCTGGACCTAGAGATCCGTCTGATCCAGGATCGCCGCGAAGTGCTCCGCCTGATCAGCGGAGGCAGGCAGCAGCGGGGCGCGCACGCTGCCGGCATCGAAGCCCAGGTGCGCCAGCCCAGCCTTCACCATCATGACGCCCTGGGTGGCGAACACTCCGGTATAGACCGGCAGCAGTTCCCGATAGATGCGCAGGGCCTCGTCCGGGTTGCCCGCAAGCCAGGCATCGATCAACTCAGCGGTGCGGCGCCCGGTGAAAACCGTCGAGGTCCCGATGACACCGACACCACCGATGGCCAACAGCGGCAGCACCTTGGCGTCGTCGCCGGCGAAGTAGTCCAGATCGGTCGCGGCCAGCACCTGGGCCGAGCCCGTGATGTCGTTCTTCGCGTCCTTGACCGCCACGATATTGGGATGCCCGGCCAGGCGCATCAGTGAGTCCGCCTCAATAGGACGCCCGGCGCGGTGCGGAATGTCGTAGAGAATCATCGGCAGATCGGTGGCGCCGGCCAGGGTCTCGAAGTGGGCGATGATCGCGTCCTGCGGGGGCAGCGAGTAATACGGGGTGACCGCGAGCAGTCCGTCGGCGCCGGCCGACGCCGCCTGCAGGCACAGTTCCACCGAGTGCGCGGTGACGTTCGTGCCGACTCCCGCGACCACCTTGGCGCGATCGCCGACCGCCTCCTTCACCGCATGAACGAGCTGCCATTTCTCATCATCGGTAGTAGTCGGAGCCTCGCCGGTGGTCCCGTTGACCAGCACGATGTCATTGCGCTGCTCATCCACCAGGCGGCACGCCAACTCCTGCGCCTTCGCCAGATCAACCGCGCCCTCAGCATTGAAAGGGGTCACCATGGCAGTCGCGAGCCGGCCGAGCACTGGTTGAGTCATGGCACCATGATAGACGTGCCCGGCTGTTGAGAGGTTTTCGGTCAGCGGAGCCAGTAGGCTGGCGGGGTGAGTGAGAATTTCCTGCTCGACCAGCGTTCGGTTGCCTTTGCCGAAGACTACGTGCCCGCGCCCGAAGATGTCACCACTGCGCGGCGCAACGCCATCGCCAGCGACGCCCCGGCCCCCTCCAACGGGGTGACGACTGCCCTGACCTTCCTGGCTCGGGTGCTGGATGCGACGGCCGTGGTCGAGATCGGCACCGGCACTGGGACAACAGGGTTGGCGCTGTTCGAGGGCATGAACCCCAAGGGCGTGCTCACCAGCATTGATTCGGAGGTCGACTGGCAGCTGGAGGCCAAGCAGGCCTTCCGCGACCGGAAGATCCCCACGCAGCGTTTCCGGCTGATCTCCGGGCATCCGCTGGACGTGCTGAACAACCTGCGGGACGCCGCCTACGACCTGGTGCTGATCAACGCCGACAAGCTCGAATACGTCGAGTACGTGGCACAGGCGGAGCGGCTGCTGCGTTCCGGCGGCATCGCCGTGATCAATGACGCCCTGTGGCAGGGGCTGGTCGCCGATCCGTCCGACGAGTCCGACGAATCGGTCATCATCCGCGAGGCGCTGACCGCGGTGCAGGAGTCGGAGATGTTCACCTCCGTATTGATCCCGCTGGGCGAAGGCCTGCTCGCCGCCATCAAGAACTGAGCCCCACCGACAGCACAAACCACAGACGGCGCCGTCCCCCACCAACGGGAGCCGGCGCCGTCTGCGCGTCCGAGATCAACAGCCCCTAAACGGGGGTGACTTCGACATTCTTCGGCACCACCGTGATGCCGTTGTCCGAAACGGTGAATCCGCGAGCCTCATCAGCCTCATGATCGACACCGATCTGCACGCCGTCGGGCACCACGACATTCTTGTCGAGGATGACATTGTGCAAGGTACAGTTCTGGCCGACGCGGGAATTGTTCATGACCACGCAACCGTCCACCACGGAGTGATTCTCGATGCGCACGCCCGGGCTGAGCACCGAATGGTCGACGTCGCCGCCGGAGATGATGCAGCCGTTGGTGACGATGGAGCTTTCGGCGGTGCCGTGCAGGGTGAACTTCGCACCGGGCAGTTGGGTCTGCCTGGTCAGGATCGGCCACTGCGTGTTGTAGAGGTTGAACTCCGGCACGACCGAGATCAGATCCATGTGCGCGTCGAAGAAAGCATCGATGGTGCCCACGTCACGCCAGTAGTTGCGGTCGAGTTCGGTCGATCCCGGAACGTCGTTGGAGGTGAAGTCGTAGACCGAGCAGTCGTGCGAGTCCACGAACGACGGGATGATGTCGCCGCCCATGTCGTGCTTGGAATCCTTGGCCTGGCCGTCGGCATTGAGCCGCTCGACGAATTCCTTGCGGCTGAAGATGTAGTTGCCCATGGAGGCGAACGACATATCGGGGGCGTCGGGCAGCCCTGGCGGATCCTTCGGCTTTTCGAGGAAGCGATCGATGACCCGGTCTTTGCCCGCGTCGATGATGCCGAATGCGGACGCTTCGGATCGCGGCACCCGGATGGCCGCGACAGAAGCCGGCAGGCCGGAGTCGATATGGGCGTCCAGCATCTGGGCCACATCCATCCGGTAGATGTTGTCGGCGCCGAAGACGATGACGTAGTCGGGATCCTCGTCGTTGATGAGGTTCATGGATTGGTAGATGGCGTCGGCGCTGCCCTGGTACCAGTGCGGGCCGCGGCGTTGCTGGGCGGGGACGGGAGTGATGTGGTCGTTGAGCATGCTCGACAACCGCCACGCCAACGTGATGTGGCGGTCAAGGGAGTGGGACTTGTACTGGGTCAGCACAGCGACCTTCGTGAAGCCTGAGTTCACCATGTTCGACAGCGCGAAATCGATGAGACGGTAAGTGCCACCGAACGGAACCGCAGGCTTTGCCCGGTCGGCTGTGAGGGGCATGAGCCGTTTGCCCTCGCCTCCGGCGAGGACAATGGAGAGGACTTTGGGTTGTGCCATGGTACGAACTTAAGGTCTTCACGAAGGGTTGGCAACCGATTTAGCGAATTCCGTGTGGCTTCGAATGTCCGGACGCATCTACCGCGGAGCATTCCTTTTGGCGCCAAGTTTTTTCCGGTTCGGCAGCACCCCGGCACGGTCGATGTGACACCATCAGGGCATGCGCGTTTCGATACTCACCCGAGAATACCCCCCTTACATCTACGGCGGCGCTGGCGTACATGTGGGTCAGCTGGTTCCGCAGCTGCGCAAATTCTGTGACAGCGTCGATGTCCAGTGCATGGGCGAGCCCCGTGAAGGTGCCACCGCCCACGCCGAGGACTACCCCGCCGGCGCCAACGGCGCCATCCGGACGCTGGGTGCCGATGTGGCGATGGCCGCGGCCGTACCCCCAGTCGACGTCATCCACTCGCACACCTGGTATGCGCAGTTCGCGGGCATCATCGCCGGGCTGTTCCAAGACGTCGCGACTGTGGTCACGGCGCACTCCCTGGAACCGGATCGTCCGTGGAAGGTCGAACAGCTGGGTGGCGGCTACCGTGTCTCGAGCTGGATCGAGAAGACAGCCTACCAGAATGCGGATGCCGTGATCGCGGTCTCGGCTGCCATGATCGAGAACATCCAGAATGCCTACCCGTTCGTCGAACGCGAGCGTATCCATGTGGTGAAGAACGGCATCGATCCCGACGAGTTCAAACCCGATCCCAATACCGACGTGATCGAAGGCCTGGGCGTCGATCTGACCAAGCCAATCGTGACCTTCGTCGGACGAATCACCCGCCAGAAGGGCCTGGTCCACCTGGTGCGGGCGGCGAGGCTGCTGGATCCGGACACCCAAGTGCTACTGCTGGCCGGCGCCCCCGACACCCCGGAGATCGCTGCGGAGTTCGACAAGGCGTTCGCCGACCTCAACGCCTCGCGCAGCGGCGTGAAATGGGTCCAGGAGATGCTGCCACGCGCCTCGGTGCGCCAGGTGCTCACCCACTCAACGGTGTTCGCCTGCCCGTCGATCTACGAGCCGCTGGGCATCGTGAATCTGGAGGCGATGGCTTGCGAAATCCCGGTGGTCGCTTCGGCGGTGGGCGGCATTCCCGAGGTTGTCGTGGACGGCGAGACCGGGCTGCTGGTGCCCTACGATCCTGGCAAGGCAGGCCACGCGTCCTACATCAAGGCGTTCGAGTCCGACTTCGCCGACAAGCTGAATCAGATCACTCGCGATCCCGCACGCGCTCGCGAAATGGGACTGGCCGGACGCCAGCGCTGCATTGACGAATTCAGCTGGGAGAAGATCGCTCAGGAGACCGTCGAGGTGTACAAGGCTGCGATCGCCCACCATCAGGCCAAGAAGGGCTGATCGTCCAGATCGATTCCAACAAACGAAAAGTCGGCTGGGTACGAACTGTCATCGTCGTACCCAGCCGACTCGAAACTGACGGGAGTTGCGGATCCGGGATCACCCAACAACTGTTTTCAGGCACTCCAGCAGCGAGGACGCCTCTTCAGCGTTCAACTCGACCACCAAGCGACCACCGCCGTCAACCGGAACTCGCATCACGATGCCACGGCCCTCTTTGGCGACCTCCATCGGACCGTCACCCGTACGCGGTTTCATCGCTGCCATTAGACCCTCATTTCTGTTCGTCCGCTGAGCTACCGCTTTCTATTATTCCGCATTGATCATTGCGGCGGGCCGGTTGGGAGCGGCTCACAGAATGGCGGGCCATCCGATCGGCACCTGGCCGATGCGTTCGGGATCGACCGGGGAGGCTTTCGCGGGATGCCCGGATACCGAGTTCGTGCCATCCAATTGGGCCGATATCCGATCCAGAACAGCATCGACCTGTTCCATCGAATAGCCACGCGTCACCACGGCGAACGACAGCGCGTCGAGATCGGCCGCCGACAGCGGTTGCCCGGGGTCCGGCAGCTGAGGCACGGGCCGGTCGTCGATCTGCGGGGCCATCTCGCCGCCGCGCCCTACCGCGACGAAGAAGACGAACCCGACGATGACCACCATCAGTGCGGCGAAGAACCAACCCATGATTGACATGCTGTCACATCAAGAAGACAACCAGCGCTCCAGCGCGTCCACGCAGGCGTCCAGGTCGGCCAGCGGGCACTGCTCGTCGATTGCATGGGCCTTGCCGGCATCGCCGGGCCCGTAGTTGACTGCAGGCATGCCCAGCGAGGCGAATCGGGCGACATCGGTCCAGCCGTATTTCGGTCGCGGCTCACCGCCGACCGCCGCCACGAATGCTGCGGCAGCAGGCTGATCCAGGCCCGGACGCGCGCCCGGCGACAGGTCGCGCAACTGCAGCGTCCATTCTTCGAACAGTTCGGTCATCAAGGCCAGGGCCTGCTCACCGGACTTGTCCGGCGCGAAGCGGTAGTTGATCTGCACGGTGCAACTGGGCGGCACCACATTGGACGCCAGTCCCCCGCTGATCAGGGTGGCATTCAGTCCCTCGCGGTAGACCAGTCCGTCGACCTCGATCTGCCGCGCGTCGAAGCCGCGAGCCCGCTCCAGGACGTCGGCGATGTCGTGAATCGCGTTGTGGCCCAGCCAACTGCGGGCGCTGTGCGCCGCGACGCCGGTGGTGGTGATGTCGAAACGCGTGGTGCCCTGGCAGCCGCCCTCGATGCGCGCGCTGGTGGGCTCCATTAACACTGCCAGATCGGCTTCCAGCCAGTCGGGGTGGTCGGCCGCCAGCCGCCGCAGCCCGTTGGCGGTGTCCTCGATCTCTTCGCAGTCGTAGAAGACCCAGGTGATGTCGCGGTTCGGTGCAGCCAACCGCTGGGCCAGCCACACCATGACCGCGATGCCGCCCTTCATGTCGCAGGTGCCACGGCCGTGGACGATGATCTGGTCGCCGGTCCCTGTGGTGGTGGATGGCAGATTGCCGTCCACCGGAACCGTGTCGAGATGACCGGCGATGATGACCCGCTCGCCGCGTCCGAGATCGGTGCGGGCCATCACGGCGTCGCCGTCTCGGATGAGTTCCAGATGCGCGCATCCGCGAAGCGTGGTCTCGATGGCGTCGGCCAGCTCTCGTTCGTGGTGGCTGACCGATTCGATGTCGACGATGGACCGGAACAGCGCGAGCAGATTGTCGGTGGGCAAGGCCATGAACGCCAGCCTATGCATTCTCGGCCGCATTGGGGGCAGCTGGCATTGTCGGCGTCCTACTAGAGTTGCCTGCATGACCGCGCATGACGACTCCCGCGACTTCGACCCGACGACCGCCCCCGGCCTGACGGCATGGGGATGGGGTCTACGAACCGTCCATTCCTCGGGCCAGGTACTCGACACCTGGTATCCCGAACCGAAGATCGGCGAGCCGGAGCCGGGCGTCCAACCCCCGGTAGCGCTGCGGGCGCACCGGGTGCACAGCGAAGCTCGTCAGACCACCACCGAAATCGTCCGCACCGTCATCGAAGTGGATGCGCCCCCGGTGACCACCGAGGACGCCTACCTGCGGCTGCATCTGCTGAGCCACCGGCTGCGCAAGCCGCGCACGGTCAACGTCGACGGCATCTTCTCCGTCTTGCCCAATGTCGTGTGGACGACATCCGGGCCTTGTCATGTCGAGACCTTCGATCAGATCCGGGCCGACCTGCGGGGCCACCGCGGCGGCCTGTCCGTGCTCTCGCTGGACAAGTTCCCGCGGATGCTCGACTATGTCGTCCCCACCGGAGTGCGGGTTGCCGATGCCGCCCGGGTGCGGCTGGGCGCGCACCTGGCCGAAGGCACCACGGTCATGCATGAGGGCTTCGTCAACTTCAACGCAGGCACCCTCGGCACGTCGATGGTCGAAGGGCGTATCAGCCAGGGTGTCGTCGTGGAGGACGGATCCGACATCGGCGGCGGCGCGTCCATCATGGGCACCCTGTCCGGTGGCGGGCAGGAGATGATCAGCATCGGGAAGGGCTGCCTGCTGGGAGCCGAGTCCGGGCTGGGCATCTCGCTGGGTGACAATTGCGTGATCGAGGCGGGCCTCTACGTGACCGCCGGCACCAAGGTGCTGCTGCCGTCCGGCGAGGTCGCCAAGGCGCGCGAATTGAGCGGCGCCAGCGACCTGCTGTTCCTGCGCAATTCCCAGACCGGAGCCGTGATCGTGAAGCCCAGGGCCGGGCAGCGCATCGAGCTGAACGCGGCCCTGCACGCCAACTGACGATGGCGTACGGTCCCCGGTCAGCCCCTCCCGATCCGCAGCGCCGCACCGGTGCGCTGATCGGAGTGGCGATCATCGCGGCGCTGGCGATCGCGATCGCCTCGATCGTGACCTTCATCGCCACCCACTCCGAGAGACTGGAGGTGCCGGTAGGGCCTGCTCAGGGCTGCCTGGTCACGATGGACGACTACACCACCACACTGACCTGGGAGCAGTCGATCAACGCGTCGATCATCGTCGGCGAATCAATCAGGCGCGGGCTGCCGGCACGCGCCGCAACGATCGCGCTGGTCACGGCCTATCAGGAGTCCGACCTGCGCAACCTCGACTACGGCGACGCCGACTCGGTCGGGCTCTTTCAGCAGCGCCCCTCCCAGGGTTGGGGAACCGTCGAGCAGATCATGGACCCCTGGTATTCGGCCGGCAAGTTCTATGAGGCGCTGGCCAAGGTCGACGGCTGGGAGACCGGCGTGATCAACGATGTCGCGCAGGCGGTGCAGCGCTCGGCGCATCCCGAGAAGTACGCGCAGCATGAGCAGAAGGGACGCGCGTGGGCCAGCGCCCTGACCGGCTACTCCCCCGCGGCCATCAGCTGCATCGACCGCGTGGAGAATCCGGCCAATGCCGCGTTCCTGACCGATTTCGTGGCGACCGTGTGGCCCGACACCGTGTCGGTGACCACATCGGAGACCGGCGGCCTGCTGCTCAGCACCGATTCGGAGACGACCTCCTGGGCCGTCGCCCAGCTGGCCCAGATACGCGGCCAGGAGATGGGGCTGGTGAGTCTGCAGGCCATCGATCAGACCTGGGCCGTGTCCAGTAACGAGTATGCGCACTGGCAGCCCGCAGCCGCAGCCGCAGCTCCGGTCGTCGTGACGCTGCGCTGAGCCCTGCTCACCGGCGCAGCGGCCCGGACGAAGGCGGCCCGCTTCGCACCGGCCGGCGGTTCAGGCCAGCAGTCTCTCCGCCGCAGCCTGGACGCGCTCGTCGAGTGCGGTCAGCGCCACCCGGACGTGCTCGTCATCGCCGTAGAAGTCGCCGGGCGCGGCCAGAATGCCCCGCTGGGCGAGCCAATCGATGGTGGTCCGGCAATTCTCACCACGGGTCGCCCACAGGTAGATCGATCCCTGCGAATGATCGATCCGGAAGCCGGCAGCGAGCAGCGCCTGCTTCAGCAGCCCACGACGACGGCCGTAGCGTTCCCGCTGAACCTCGACGTGATCCTGGTCACCCAGGGCAGCGACCATCGCGGCCTGAATCGGGGTGGGCACCATCATGCCGGAATGCTTGCGCACCTCCAGCAGTTCGGTGATCAGACCGGCATCGCCGGCCAGGTAACCGGCCCGGTAGCCGGCCATGTTCGACCGCTTCGATAACGAGTTGACCAGCAGAATGTTGTCCAGCGAACCCTCGCACAGGTCCGGACGAACCACCGAGGCGGGCTCGGCGTCCCAGCCGAACTCGCCGTAGCATTCGTCGCTGGCCAGCACCGCGCCGTGTTCGCGGGCGGTGGTGATCCAGCGATGCAGTAGATCGTCCGAGGCGACCGCGCCGCTCGGATTCGCCGGGTAGTTGATCCAGATCAGGGACGCACGGCCGTCGATCTCGTCCGGGTCATCGCACAGCTGCAGCCGGCAGCCGGCCAACCGCGCGCCGACATCGTAGGTCGGGTACGCGGTGGCCGGAATCACCACCAGATCGTCGGGTCCCAGGCCCATCTGGGTGGGCAGCCAGGCGACGATCTCCTTGGTGCCGATGACCGGCAGCACGTTGGGGTCGTCGAGCCCCTCCGCCTGCCAGCGCACCGTCAGGTAGTCGATGATCGCCGCGCGCAGGGCGGCGGTCCCCCAGGTCGTGGGATAGCCATGGGCGTCACTGGCACCGGCCAGCGCCTCGCGCACGATCTCGGGCGTCGGGTCGACGGGCGTGCCGACCGACAGATCGACCAGGCCACCAGGATGAGCGGCAGCGGTAGCCTTGGCTTCGGCCAAGGTGTCCCACGGAAAAACCGGCAGCTTCGCGGAGACCCGCGTCCAACGGCTGACCACCGTCGGCGATCTCAGGCCTGCGGCGGCAGCGCGGCCACCCGCGGCTCGTCCTTGTCGTAGACGCCCACCCGGGCGGCGCCACCGGGCGAACCGATGTCGTCGAAGAAGCGGGTATTGATGTCCAGCCATTCCTGCTGGTCATCGGGCAGGTCGTCTTCGTAGTAGATGGCCTCGGTCGGGCAGACCGGCTCACAGGCACCGCAGTCGACGCATTCGTCCGGGTGGATGTACAGGGAACGGGGACCCTCGTAGATGCATTGAACAGGACATTCGTCAACGCAGGCGCGGTCTTTGACATCAACGCACGGCAGAGCAATGACGTATGTCATTCATGATCTCCTGTCAGGTGTGCCCGGTGACGGGCCGAGTCCGTTACCTCGCAGATTCTATACCCCCGGAATTAACAACCCCCAGGGTCGCGCGGTGAGCATGGCCTTAGGACATCGCCGCTCAGGGCTCGGCGGGCTCCTCCGTCGCCGGCTCACTCGTGGTGGGTTCCGGAGCCGGCGCAGGGGTGGGAGCCGGCTCCGGCTGCTTGCACTGGATGCGATCCACCGGCGAATACCGCCAGAAGTAGTCCTGAGTGGTCGACTGCCCATTCAGAACCAGAATCCGTTGATAGCTGACATCGAACCCCTGGGCGGGACTCTGGGCGACGCAACTGGGGCTGGTGGAGACCCGGTCGCGCCCGTAGGTGTAGTTGGACAAGACCGGCTCAGTCGCGGTGACCGAGTCGAAGTACTGCGTCGACCAAACCCGCACGGTGAGCGAGCCTCTGCCTGCCGGTGACGAGGGGACGATATAGGCCTCCATCAGCACGCCATAAGGGGTGTCGTTGCGGAACTGCAGGTCGAGCACCCCCTCGTAGACGGTAGCTTCGCGTCCGGGCGGGTACTGGCTGAAGTACTGGGTATGGGGATGATGCTCGATGTCGGTCATGCCCGCGAAGAAGGCCGCGTTGTAGGTGGTGGTCGCCGATTGCGAGACTCCCCCGCCCACGATGTACTCGATGTGATCGCCGACCAGCACGCCCCCTGCGACATACCCGGTGGACGCATTCCTCGGGCCGGTGGCCTTGGCCAGGCTGAACGTTTCGCCGGGTTTGACCAGTTCGTTGTTGATGCCGGCAGCGGCCAATCCGAGGTTGGTGTTGTGGTAGCCGGTGTTCGGGAAATAGGTGGTGAACTCGCCGACGACCTGTGTGATGCCGAGCGCCTCGGCGTCGGCGGTGGTGAACGTGGCCGGCACGTCGACGATGTCCAGGTCGATGCCGCGTGGGGCGGGTTGGTCGATCACCGTTGCGAGCGCGGTGGCGAACTCGTCCTTGCCGATGCCCCGGCCGTCGACCGAGGGGACGACCACGGGCCGGCCGTCCTGCATCTCGACAGTGGCGTCTCTGCCCGCGACGATCGCCAGCGGGTCGCGGACCTCGGTGGCGATGTCATAGAGCTTCGGATAGTCGATCGTCATGGTGATGGTGCTGTCTGCTGCAACAAAGCTGATCGCTTGCGCGATGCGCTCGGCGCCGAGTTCGGCCTGGGCGTCCGGGGTGCGGACGGTGACCGGCTGCAAGACCAGTTCCAGCTGGTCGATGACCGGCTGCACCTCGGCGTCGGTGATTTCGGGCTCGGTGATCGTCAGGTCGGCTGCGACGTCGAAGGGCTGATCGCGTCCATCGATTGGACGCTGCGCCGCCTGGTGGTAGGCGTTCGACACCGCCGAGACGGTCTTGCCGATATTCAGGCTGGTGCCCACCACCATGGGTTCGTGGTGGATCGTGGCTTGGTCCAGGCTCAGCCCGGCGTCCACCGGATCGCGTTCGAAGTCGGTGGCGAGCCCACTAACGACGCTTGTCAACGCGGCTTTGTCGACATCGACGACGGTGCTGGTGCGGCCGCCTCCGGTGATCACCCGGACCAGCACCCGCGGATCCCAGGTGGAGCCGCCACCCGCCTGGTGCACGGTCGCCCGATAGTCGACCTGCAGTCCGGCGTCGGCCGGCAGGATCGCGACCGCCTGCCCGGCCTGTCCGGTGAGCGTGAACTCAGCCCGGTCGGCCGACGACAGCTCAGCGGTCAGCTTCGCGGTAGCCTCATCGACGCTCAGCCCGCCGATGGGCACGCCGTTCACGGTGGCGTTGCGCGGCACCGTGTCGCTGGCCATGAAATGCGCACCCACATAGGCCACGCCGAGAAGAGCGAACAGCCCCGCGACGATCCAGGGCGCAGCGGCAACCAGGGGTCCACGTGGGCGTTCCACTCGGGTGGCGCCTGCGGCGATGTGCGTCAAGCGGGCTCCTCGGGGCAGCGGGAAGGTGCCAGGAATTCATTAGTTGAAACCTCATCCGAGGATATATCAGCAGGTGGCGGCGCACCTGCCGATTGACTTCACCGAGCATCTGCCCCGCTCGCACGAGCCCGGAGACCGATCGTTAGGCTTGAGCCATGTCACGCATCGAATCCGATTCCATGGGCACAATTGAAGTGCCCGCTGACCGGTACTGGGGCGCTCAGACCCAGCGGAGCCTGCAGAACTTCGACATCGGACGCCCGACTTTCGTCTGGGGCCGGCCGATGATCAAGGCTCTCGGCGTACTCAAGAAGGCTGCTGCTCAGGCCAACGCGGATCTGGGCGAGTTGCCTCCGGATATCGCCGACCTGATCGTGCAGGCCGCCGACGAGGTCATCGAGGGCAAGCTCGACGAGGACTTCCCGCTGGTGGTCTTCCAGACCGGCTCGGGCACCCAGTCGAACATGAACTCCAACGAGGTCATCAGCAACCGCGCGATCGAGATCGCCGGCGGCGAGATGGGCACCAAGAAGCCGGTTCACCCCAACGACCATGTGAACCGCGGCCAGAGCTCGAACGACACCTTCCCGACCGCCATGCACATCGCCGTGGTCACCGAGATCAACGAGAAGCTCTACCCCGATGTCACGAAGTTGCGTGACACCCTGGCCGCCAAGGCTGACGAGTTCGTCGATGTCGTGATGGTCGGCCGCACACACCTGCAGGACGCCACCCCGGTGACCCTCGGCCAGGTGATCAGTGGCTGGGTTGCCCAGATCGACTTCGCGCTCGACGGCATCCGTTACGCCGATTCGCGGGCCCGCGAGCTGGCCATCGGCGGCACCGCGGTCGGCACCGGCCTGAACGCGCATCCCGAGTTCGGCAAGCTGGCCGCCAAGAAGATCAGCGAGCAGACCGGCATCGAGTTCGTCCAGGCCGACAACCTGTTCGCTTCGCTGTCGGCCCACGACGCGCTCGTGCAGGTGTCGGGCGCGCTGCGGGTGCTGGCCGACGCGCTGATGAAGATCGCCAACGACGTGCGCTGGTACGCGTCCGGCCCGCGCAATGGCATCGGCGAGCTGACAATTCCGGAGAACGAGCCCGGCAGCTCGATCATGCCCGGCAAGGTGAACCCGACCCAGTCCGAGGCGATGACCATGGTGGCCACCAAGGTCTTCGGCAACGACGCCACCGTCGGTTTCGCCGGCAGCCAGGGCAACTTCCAGCTCAATGTCTTCAAGCCCGTGATGGCCTGGTGCTGCCTCGAGTCGATCCAGCTCATCGGCGACTCCTGCGTGTCGTTCAACGATCACTGCGCGGTCGGTATCGAGCCGAACCTGGCCCGCATCCAGGCGAACCTCGATTCGAACCTGATGCTGGTGACCGCGCTGAACCGTCACATCGGCTACGACAAGGCTGCCAAGATCGCCAAGAATGCCCACAAGAAGGGCCTCACCCTGCGCGATTCTGCGCTGGAATCGGGCGAGCTGACCGGCGACGAGTTCGATGCCTGGGTCGTTCCGGTTGACATGACCCATCCGAGCGCCGCCGAGTGATCTGCTGATTCGACGTCTACGCCAGGGCCGCCCATCGAATTGATGGGCGGCCCTGGTCATTCCTCAGGATCAACGGCACACCTCCGGTCTGCGTCACCGGTCGACAGCACCACGGCCGACCCAATGAACCGCATGTCTGGCCAGGTCAGGGCAGGGTTCGGCAAGTTTCGTGTAAGTAACAATCGTGTTTCCGCACCAAAGACCCCTGTCCTGGTTCAGACAGATGATGTTGACTGTCCTGAGGCTGTGCTGTTGCATGCCTTCGGACCCCGACGCCAGGCCGGTTGGGAGCCCGATCTGATGGATTCTCCCGCGCCAGGCCGGCGGAGGCGTGCGACGCACGCCGCCCCGAGCGCATCAGGAGACCGTCGTGCTATCAGGTCTGGTCCACATCGCACCCATCGCCACTATGTGGTGCCCGCGCGCCGTGCCGGAACGGAGATAACCCGATGACAATTGATTCGATAAGACACCAAGAAGGTGCGGCGGAGGTGACTGGGAAGGGACTCGCCGCAGGCAAGATCGGGCTACTCGGCGCGATCGTGCTGGGAGTATCCTGCATCGCGCCCGCCTACACATTGTCCGGCGCACTCGGCCCGACCACTGGAGCGGTTGGCTACCAGTTGCCGGCGATCTTCTTGGCCGGTTTCATTCCGATGGTGCTGGTCGCAATCGGGTACCGCGAGCTCAACAAGGCCATGCCCGACTCGGGGACCACATTCACCTGGTGTACGAAAGCCTTCGGCCCGTGGCTGGGTTGGCTTGGCGGCTGGGGTTTGCTGATCTCGACGGTTCTGGTGTTGTCGAATCTGGCCGGTATCGCGGTCGATTTCTTCTACTTGATGCTTTCCCAGCTCACGGGTAATGCTGCGCTGGCAGATCTGACCCGGAATGTGCCGCTGAACATTGTCACCTGCCTGGTCTTCGTCGCGATTGCGTCATATATCGCGTACCGCGGGCTCGATGCCACCCAACGGGTGCAATACATCCTGGTCGGATTCCAGGTGACGGTGCTGGTGCTGTATTCGGTGCTGGCGATTAACCATGTGGTCAACGGCACTGCCTTCGACGCCCAAACCCCGACTCTGGCGTGGTTCAATCCGGCCGAGATTCCTACCTGGTCGGCATTTGCGGCGGGTATTTCGCTGTCCGTGTTCATCTTCTGGGGCTGGGATGTCGTGCTGACCCTCAATGAAGAGACCAAGGGCGCAGCCGTGACCCCGGGACGGGCTGCCACCGGCACGATATTCACGATCCTGGCCCTGTATTTGTTGATTGCTATTTCCACTTTGTCCTTCGCCGGGATCGGCAGCGAAGGGCTCGGCTTGACCAACCCCGACGTCCAGGAGAACATCTTCGCTGCGCTCGCCGGCCCGGTCATGGGTCCGTTCGGAATCCTGATGAGTCTGGCAGTGCTGGCTTCCTCGATCGCGTCACTGCAGTCGACCTTCGCCTCCCCCGCCCGCACGATGCTTGCGATGGGGTACTACAAGGCCTTGCCTGCCCGATTCGCGCGAGTTTCCCCGACCTTCCGGACGCCGTCTTTCGCGACCATCACGGCGGCGGTCGTCTCTGGCGCGTTCTACGCCATGATGCGTTTCCTGTCCGAGAACGTGCTGTGGGACACCATCGCCGCACTCGGCATGATGGTCTGCTTCTACTACGGTTTGACCGCGCTCGCCGCGGTCTTCTACTTCCGCAAGGAAGCCTTCGTCAACGCGAAGAACTTCGTCACGAAATTCTGTGCTCCGCTGCTGGGCGGCTTGATGCTGCTCGGCTTTTTCTTCCAGACCTGGCGTGACTCGATGGATCCCGAGTTCGGCTCCGGATCCTCGATTGGCGGTGTGGGTCTGGTCTTTGTGCTCGGTCTGGTCTTGCTGGGTGTCGGGGTCGTCTTGATGGTGATCTCGGCAATCCGCAACCCAGGCTTTTTCCGCGGCGAGATAATTCACCGGGGAACATCGGTCGATCCCGCAGACGATCTGGTCATGGGTGACCTGATCGATCAAATCGACCCTGAAAACTGATGGACCTGTACAAATCAATCGAAGGAGAATTGTAATGGCGTTCGCAACTATCGATCCCACCAGGATTGCAGAACTCACCCGGCTGGAAGAAGAGCGCCTGGACGCGAACACTCAAGCGTCCAAGCACATGCTGGAGCGCGCAGAGAAGCACCTGGCGGGTGGAGTGGCGTCCAGCTACCAACTGCGTGACCCGTGGCCTATCTACATTGAGCGCGGCGATGGGCAGTACATCTACGACGTGGACGGCAACGAGTATTTCGACTTCCACAACGGTTTCGGCGCGATGGTCCAGGGACACAACAACCCGGCCATCGGTGCGGCTGTCGCCAAGCGATTCCCGCTGGGCACCCATTTCGGAGCGGCTACCGAGGACGGCATCGTCGTAGCGGAGCTGCTCGCGGAGCGCTGGGGGCTACCGAAGTGGCGCTTCACCAACTCCGGATCCGAATCGACCATGGATGCCATCCGTATCGCCCGCGCCTACACCGGTCGCGACACGGTGATGAAGATCTTCGGCTCGTACCACGGCCACCACGACACCGTGATGGTCTCGATCGGAGTTCCCTACGATGAAATCGGCGACCGTGAGCACTACGCATCCCTGCCGTACGGCGGCGGAATCCCGCAGGCGACGGTCGAGATGACTATTCCGGTGCCGTTCAACGATGCGGGCGCCATGGAGCGCCGCATCATCGAACTCGATGCGCAAGGACGAAAGCCTTCCTGCGTGATCCTCGAGCCGGCCATGATGAACCTCGGTGTCGTGCTGCCGGAACCGGGCTATCTGGAGGCCGTCCGTGAGATCACCAACAAGTACGGCATCGTCTTGATCTTCGACGAAGTGAAGACCGGTCTGACCATCGCTGCCGGCGGAGCCACGGAGTACTTCGGAGTGAAGCCCGATCTGGTGACCATGGCGAAGTCTCTTGGCGGCGGACTGCCCACCGGGGCTATCGGCGGCAGCGACGAGGTGATGCGAGTTGTCGAAGACCACACCGTCTACCAGGTGGGTACCTACTCCGGCAATCCACTGTCGATGGCGGCGGCGCGAGCCAACCTCGAGAAGGTGCTCACCCCGCAGGCCTACCAGCATCTCGACTACCTCAACGAGCGGCTGCTGACCGGCTCGGAGGCGATCATCGCCGAGTACAACCTGCCCGGATACGCGGTGGGCATCGGCTCGAAGGGCTGTGTGACCTTCTCACCGTCCAAGATCGTCGACTACGAGTCGTACAAGGCGACTCAGGATGTCGCGCTCACGGAGCTGGCCTGGCTGTTCAACATGAACCGGAAGATCTTCATGACCCCGGGACGCGAGGAGGAGTGGACGCTTTCGGTGGTTCACGACGACAAGGCTGTGGACGCATACCTGGAGTGTTTCACCGAGTTCGCTCACACGATCACCCGCTGACGATGGGATCACGATGACTGTTCTGCAGAACTACATAGCCGGCGAATTCGTTGCCTCCACCGGCACACAACTGGTCGATGTCATGAACCCGGCCACCGAGGAAGTGGTCGCCCAGATGCCGGTCGGGCTCGCTGCCGACGTGGATGCTGCCTATTCGGCGGCAGTGGCCGCGAAAGCGACCTGGGGGCGGATGCTGCCCAAGGACCGCCAGTTGGCGCTGCTCAAGATCGCCGATGCGGTGGAGGCCCACTCGTCCGAACTGGTCGAAGCTCAGGCCCGCAATACCGGCCAGCCCAAAGAGCTGATCGCCTCCGAGGAGGTGACGGTGGGCGCCGATCAGTTGCGTTTCTTTGCCGGCGCCGCCCGAATCATGTCCGGCACCGCGTCCGGGGAGTACGCCGACGGCCTCAACTCCGTGCTGCGTCGCGAGCCGATCGGGGTCGTCGGACAGATCACTCCGTGGAACTACCCCTTGATGATGGCCATCTGGAAGATCGGCCCGGCGCTGGCAGCAGGAAACACCATCGTGCTCAAGCCTGCGTCCACCACTCCGGAGTCGACGCTCGTTCTTGCCGGGATCTGCGGTGAGTTCCTACCGCCCGGCACCTTCAACGTGGTGCTCGGCAACTACACCACCGGCAACCTCATCACCTCCTCACCGGTCCCCGGGCTGGTGTCGATCACAGGATCGGTGAAGGCCGGCATCGAGGTCGCCCAGGCCGGCGCTCCGAATCTCACCCAGCAGCATCTGGAGCTGGGCGGCAAAGCACCCTGCGTGGTCTTCGCCGACGCGAACCTGGAGGCCGCGGCAACTGGCATCGCCACCGCTGGGTACTTCAACGCCGGCCAGGACTGCACCGCCGCCTGTCGGGTGCTGGTCGACGAGCAAGTACACGACGAGTTCGTGGCCAAGCTGAAGGCCGCCGCCGAAGAGGCGAAGTACGGCAATCCGGACGAACCGGACCTGCTGTTCGGCCCGCTCAACTCCGCTCGGCAACTCTCATCGGTGCAGGGCTTCATCGACCGGCTGCCGGCTCATGTCGAGATCGTCACGGGCGGTTCGCGAGTGGACCGGGCGGGCTATTTCTTCGCTCCGACGGTGCTTGACGGGGCGCGGCAGGACGACGAGATTACCCAATCCGAGATCTTCGGTCCGGTGATCACCGTGCAGACCTTCGCCGATGAGAACCAGGCCTACGAATACGCGAACGGGGTCGAGTTCGGCTTGGCTTCCAGCGTGTGGACGACAGACCATGCCCGCGCGCTGCGCGCGTCGGCAGCCCTCGACTACGGATGCGTGTGGATCAACACGCACATCCCACTGGTGGCCGAGTTCCCACACGGTGGCTTCAAGCACTCTGGCTACGGCAAAGACCTGTCCATCTATGCCGTGGAAGAGTACACCCGGATTAAGCACGTCATGAGTTCGATGGAGTGAAGCAGAAAAATGAGTGAGCCTTCTTATCGGCTACCGCAACAACGCAGGATCGTCACCGCATTGCCTGGCCCGGTCTCGCTATCCCTGGCCGGACGCCGCGATGCGGTGGTCAGTGCAGGGGTCGCATCCTCGTCGCCGTGCTATGTGGTGGGCGCGGATGGCGGCATCCTGGTGGATGCTGACGGCAATCAGCTGATCGATCTGGGCGCGGGTATCGCGGTCACGACCGTCGGGGCTTCGGCCCCGGCCGTCGTGGCCGCGGTCGCCCAGGCAGCAGCCAACTTTACCCACACCTGTTTCATGGTCAGCCCGTACGAGTCGTATGTCCGGGTTTGCGAGTTGCTGGCGGCGAAGACCCCCGGCACCTTCGCGAAGAAGTCGGCGTTGTTCAACTCGGGATCGGAGGCCGTGGAGAACGCGGTGAAGATCGCCCGCCGGGCGACTGGTCGTGACGCAGTGGTCTGTTTCGATCACGCCTATCATGGCCGGACGGCGCTGGCGATGGCACTCACGGCGAAGCAGGCACCCTATAAGTCCGGGTTCGGGCCATTCCCTGGCGAGGTCTACCGGATGCCGATGAACTACCCGTTCCGTGAGCCGGCCCCCATCGGTGGCGTGGAAGCTGCGCTGCGTGCGATCAATCAGATCGAGATCCAGATCGGCGCAGACCATCTGTCCAGCATCTTGATCGAGCCGATCCAGGGTGAGGGCGGCTTCATCGTCCCAAGCGAGGGGTTCCTGCCCACGCTGGCAGCGTGGTGTCGTGCCAACGACGTCGTCCTGATCGCCGACGAGGTACAGACCGGATTCTGCCGAACCGGACGCTGGTTCGCCTGCGAGTACGAGGGCGTCGAGCCAGATCTGATCTGCACCGCCAAGGGCATCGCGGGCGGGCTGCCGCTGTCGGCGGTCACCGGACGCGCTGAGCTGATGGATGCGGTGCAACCCGGTGGGCTGGGAGGGACCTACGGCGGCAATCCCATAGCGTGCGCTGCCGCAGTCGCTGCGATCGAGACCATGACCGACTTGAAGCTGGCAGACCGCGCATTGCGCATCGGGGAGATCATCACCGAGGTGCTGGGTCCGCTTCTCGGGTCGGTGGCTACGGTCGGCGAGCTACGTGGCCGTGGCGCCATGCAGGCAATCGAGTTCGTCAAGCCCGGCACCTGGGAACCGAATCCGGCAGTAGCCAAGGCAGTCGCTGCGACCTGCCTGGCTCAAGGGGTGCTGGTGCTCACATGCGGCACCTGGGGCAACATCGTGCGTCTCCTGCCACCGTTGGTGATTGGGGAAGAGTTGCTGCGCGATGGGCTGGAGGTACTCGCCGAGGCAATTCAGCAGCACTCATAGCCTGCTGCGGGTGCCCTCGTCCGAGGGGATTCGCTGAGCAGCTACTGCCGTATCCGGCCCGGTGTTGAAGTGACCGGGCCGGATACGGTCGCACTGCGTCGACCTCCGCGCAACTGCACGATTTCGAAACGAACAATTGGTCCGAGGTGTCGGACGTCGCCAGGCAACGATAGATTCTTCGGTGGCGCCGTTCCGGTAGCCGAGAACAAGGAGACTGCCGTGGACTCTGGCAACATATTCACGCTCGTCGCGATCATGATCTATTTCGCCGCGATGCTCGCCATTGGTTTTTGGGCCAACCGGAGAACCAATGATCTCAGCGACTACATGCTCGGTGGACGCAACCTGTCGCCGACTGTTGCCGCGTTGAGCGCTGGGGCATCGGACATGTCAGGGTGGCTGATGATGGGCCTGCCGGGCGCCTTGTATGTGACAGGGCTCGCCGATGCCTGGATCGCGATCGGCCTGACTGCCGGCGGATGGCTGAACTGGAAATTCGTGGCACCGCGGCTGCGCACCTACACCGAGATCGCCCAGAATTCGATCACCATTCCGTCATTCCTGGAGAATCGTCTCAAGGATCGCTCCCGCATGCTGCGGGTGATTGCGGGTTCGCTGATCCTGGTGTTCTTCACGTTCTATGTTTCGAGCGGCATGGTGGCAGGCGGGGTCTTCTTCGAGAACTCGTTCGGCTCGAGCTATCACCTGGGCATGTTGCTGGTGGCCGGGGTGACGGTCGCCTACACCTTGTTCGGCGGGTTTCTCGGAGCGTCGTATACCGACATGATGCAGGGCCTGCTGATGATGGTGGCGCTGCTGCTGGTGCCGATTCTCGGGCTCATCCATGTGGGCGGTCCTGCGGCCATGGTGGATACGGTCACCCAGGTGAATCCGCACGCGTTCTCACTGTTCGCCGGGACATCGGTTGTCGTCGTGGTGTCCGGCTTGGCGTGGGGGCTGGGCTATTTCGGGCAGCCGCACATCATCGTGCGTTTCATGGCGCTGCGTTCGGCTGCGGACGCGACAGCCGGGCGCCGCATCGGCATCGGCTGGATGATCGTGTCGCTGGTGGGCGCTGTGTTCACCGGGCTGACCGGGCTGGCCTACTTCACTCAGCATCCTGACCTCACCTTGGACAATCCCGAGGCAGTCTTCCTGGCGATGGCGCAGCTCATGTTCCACCCGTTCATCGCCGGGTTCGTGCTCGCGGCGGTGCTGGCCGCGATCATGTCGACGGTGTCGTCGCAGCTGATCGTGTGCTCGTCGGCCCTGGTCGAGGACCTCACCAAGATCGGGCTGAAGCGTGAGCTGAGCCCACGCCTTCAGGTCTGGCTGGGCCGCGGCGGAGTCTTCGTGGTGGCCATCATCGCGATGGCGCTGGCCTGGACGCAGAACAACACCATCCTCAAGCTGGTGGCGTTCGCCTGGGCCGGCTTCGGTGCCAGCTTCGGGCCGATCATTCTGCTGTCGCTGTTCTGGAAGCGGCTGACCACGCCGGGCACGATCGCGGGCATGCTGAGCGCCGCCGTGACCGTGTTCGTGTGGCACTACAGCTCGTGGAGCGCGCTGTATGAGATCGTTCCGGGGTTCATCGTGAACGTCATTGTCGCGGTCGTGGTGTCGCTGCTGACGAAGGCGCCTGATATCGATACCGAGTTCGACGAGGCGGCTGAGTTGGCGGCGGCTCGGGCGTTCTGAGGGGGCTTGGCCCAGCGGCGCTAGACGCCGCCAAGGGCAAGGGGCTCCGTCAAGGCAAACTTGATCTTCGTCACGCAGACGGCAGACTGGACATACTCCCGGCGCGAGCTGGGATGATCCGTTGTTACTCGGAGCAGGCGGAGTGATCCCCGCGCTAGCGGGGCAAGAAGGGCGGCCAGCGCCGTACAAGGCGAGGGCTGCCCTCTCCCAGCATGCAACGTCACCTCCCCACGGCACCATGATGAGCCCCGCCAGCAGATGATCAATTTGTTTCTGGGAGCAGGGGTTAGGGAGGAGGGTTACACCATTGACAACTGCCTTTGCCGCAACTACCTTCTTCTTGAGGAGGCTTCTGATGAGTCCGTTCTACCGTCTCGGTGCGACAGTTTCCGAAGTCTGGGCCAAGTCAGACCGAGAGACAGATGCGTGGATGCCGCTAGTCCAGCACTGCGCTGACACAGCCGAAGTGGCACGCATTTACTGGAATGACCACATGGCCCCCTCAAGTCGCCACGTCGTGGAACGCTGTCTTTCTGAATCGAGCAATTCGGGGGTCGCCGAGGGCCTGGCGCATCGCCTAGCCATCTTCCTCGCCGCCTCACACGACATTGGCAAAGCGAGCCCGGCGTTCGCCGTACAGGTGCCCGCGCTCGCCGATCGAATGAGGCAGGTCGGCTTCACCTTCCCGACGACGGTCACAGACAGTGAACGACGTAGCATGCCTCATTCGACGGTCTCCTATCTACACCTCGAGAACTGGCTCAAGCGCAAGTTCGATCTCCGCACAACAGCAAGGGCGAAGACGCTCGCGATCATTCTGGGTGGCCACCACGGGGTTTACCCCTCCCAAGGCCAAGGCGATATACGCAGCAGGCTCGCCGGCCCTGACCAGATCTGGATAGACACAAGAGATGCCCTGCTAGACGCGGCGCTCAAGACATCGGGGTTGAGCGAGGATGAACTACGCTGGCTGGCCACCGAAGGACTCGACCAGCCAAGTCAGCTTGTCCTGACCGCATTCGTGATCGTCTGCGACTGGATCGCATCAAATGCCGATTTCTTCCCATACGTCACGGACCTCACTCCTGAACAGCGAGCCAGGCGAGCACTAATGGAACTGAGTCTTCCCGAGCCGTGGCACCCAGTTCCTCCGGACAACGACATTCGACTCTTCGAGGAGCGGTTTGATTTACCTGAGAACGCCGATATCCGACCGGCCCAGCGAGCTGCCATGCGGATCGCGCGCGAGATGTCGCGTCCAGGACTGATCATCATTGAAGCTCCCACCGGCGAGGGAAAGACCGAGGCCGCCTTCTCCGCGGCCGAGATCCTCGCCGCGAAGTTCGGTTGTGGAGGAGCCCTCATTGCGCTTCCGACACAGGCAACCTCCAATGCCATGTTCACTCGAGCGCAGCATTGGCTGCAGAAGTCTGTGCCGAACACGGATGCTGCCAGCATTGCGCTGTGCCATGGCAAGGCTCAATTCAATGACGAGTTCCAGCGACTGCGAGAACCCAAGATCACGTCAGTGCACGACGAAGATGGCTACCGAGTAAGCCAATCCGGACTGCGTGCGCACTGGTGGCTATCCGGGCGGAAGAAGGCGGCACTTGCGGACTTCGTCGTCGGAACAATCGATCAAGTGCTACTTTCGGCGCTCACATCGCGCCATCTGATGCTGAGGCATCTGGGCATGGCTGGGAAAGTGGTCATCTTGGATGAGGTCCACGCGGCCGACCAATACATGTCTGTCTATCTCGACCGGGCATTGGAGTGGCTTGGCGCGCTCGGCGTACCAGTCATCGCGCTATCTGCGACGCTACCTCCGGCCCGTCGCGCCGAGATGCTCTCGGCCTATCAGAATGGCCGCGGAGATCAACGCGATGATAGGGAGCACACTGCTGAAATGGCCCGCGAAGCCGCAGGCTACCCGCTGCTCACCACCACCGACCTCGCCTCCCCGCCCCGGCCTACACCCCCCTCCGAACGCACCCGGGCAACACGCGTGACGATGCTGGACGAGGATCCTCAGTCTCTCACCGCACAGATCTTGGAGTCGGTGGAAGAAGGCGGATGCGTCGCCGTCATTCACAACACAGTGGATCGTGCTCAACAGACTTACCGGCTCCTGAAGCCTGCGCTGGGAGGTGACGTCGTATTGCTTCATTCGCGATTCATCGCCACGGACCGTTTGGCCAAGGAAGGTCATCTTGTGGAGCTTCTCGGTCCTGGTGGCAGTCATCGGCCCAAGAGGCTTGTTGTTGTGTCAACACAGGTGCTCGAGCAATCCCTCGACCTGGATTTTGATGCGATGTTCACCGACATGGCCCCGATTGACGCCCTGATCCAACGCATGGGGCGCTTGCACCGACATGATCGCCCACCGGAGACTCGTCCGGTTGCCATGCGCGAAGCGAGGGTGACCATCACCGGGTTCGCTCATCGCGACGGCGCAGCGCCGGAGTTCGTGGAGGGCTCCCAGAGAGTGTACGGACAATCACTGCTGCTCCGCAGCATGGCTGTTCTCGAATCACACCTCGCGAAACACAAGGGGCTGACTAGCCCCGACGACGTCGCGCCGCTCGTCCGCGAGGCATACGACCCGGGACTCTCGGTGCCCGTCGGTTGGGAAGACAAGTGGACGGCCGCAGAAATGAAAGCGGAACTAGACCTGAAAGACTTGCGCAAGCGCGCAAAGCAGGGCTGTGTTGAGCCACCCTCCCATGCCAAAGCGCCCTTACTGGGGTGGGCCGTGTTGCAGGCGCCCGAGAAAGATGAAGAGTCAGCCATCCAAGCGGTTCGGGACACGGCAAACACCATTGAAGCGGTAGTCGTCGTCCGCGGACGGGATGGCCGGATCCGCTCTCTCCCATGGCTTGACGAATATGGGAATGAACAGATCGACCTCGGCACTCAGATCCGCCCGAGTCTGGCGAGAGCCGTGGCCCGCTGCACCGTGAAGCTGCCTTCCTGGATGGCTCAGGGATCACTCGGCGACAGAATTGTCAGTGCTCTGGAAGAAGATGGTTTCGCGACATGGCAAGAATCACCGTGGCTCAAAGGAGAACTCCCCCTGATCCTCGACGAGGACCTTACTCGCGAACTCGACAACTACACCTTGCTCCATGACCATGAACTCGGACTACTAGTCACGAAGGGAAGTCAGGAATGACACCACCCCGCTTCAACTTGATCGACGACCCCTGGCTCATCGTAAGAAACGTCAATGGCGACACCGAGACGGTCTCCATGCACACCGCGTTCGCGCGGGCTCATGAACTCAGACGACTATCAGGAGAGCTGCCCTCCCAAGACTTCGCAGTGCTGCGGATTCTGCTCGCTGTCCTGTACCGCGCAGTTGAGGGATCTGCGCGAGCGGACCCACTCGCATACTGGGCAGAGCTGTGGGCCACCGCCGAGTTGCCCCTGCAGGCCATCGACCAGTACCTCGAAGAGTGGCACGATCATTTCTATCTCTTCGACAAGACCCGGCCCTGGTTCCAAGTCCCCGACTTGGCGGCGACCAATGGTGAAACGAAGCCGGTAGACCTGCTCATCCCCGATTGCCCCATCGCGGGTGGTTTGTTCAGCATGCGCCGCGGGTACAGCTCGATTTCGCCCGCCGAAGCTGCCAGATGGCTGATCCACTGCCAGGCATATGACATTTCCGGTATCAAGTCCGGCGCCGTGGGCGATGACCGGGTCAAGGGCGGTAAAGGTTACCCCATCGGAAACGGGTGGGCCGGATGGCTCGGCGGCATCACCGTCACAGGAAGTTCATTGAGAGAGACACTCCTACTGAACTTCGTGGCGAACAGCTACCAGGATGACGATCTCCCTGTCTGGGAGCTTCCTCAGCTGACTTCCTCAGCTCGCAGGGGTGCCCAGGGAACCGGCCCGGTTTCTCTGTTCAGCTGGCCTCAACGAAGGATCCGGCTTTTCACCAACGATCAGGGCAACGTGTCTTCGGTTCTGGTGTGCAACGGCGACCCAATTGACTACCAGTTCCAGCATGCCCACGAGGTCATGACTGGTTGGCGGCACAGCGTGCCTCAGTCGAAGAAGTTCAACACCGATGTCTTCATGCCGCGCCAATTCGACCCGACTGAGAAGCTATGGCGCGGCCTGGATGCACTGCTGCCAGTTCTTCAACAGGATCCCCAATTCCTCCCGGCTCGAGTGCTGGAGTGGTCTGCCGACCTGGCCGGGAACCGAGTCTTGCCTGACGACCACCTCACGGAAATCGAAACCGTAGGCGTCACCTATGGCGCTCAGTCCGCCTCATGGGACGAGATCTTCAGCGACAAACTCGCCTTCAATGTGCGGCTAGCCGCTTCCCACAGCTTCCCAGCCAAAGAGATCGTTTTCTCGGCAGTCGCCCGCGCCGTCGAGGCAATAAACGCGCTTGGTTCATTGGCTGGCAACCTGCAAGTTGCGGCGGGAGGAGACTACGATTCGGCGGCCGCTGCCGCTCGCGGGAGCGGCTTCGCCGAAACTGACTCGGACTTCCGCGCATGGCTAGCCACCTTCGATCCCGAAGGTGATCTCGAAGGCCAGCTGCAGCAGTTCACTGATGCTGCCCGAGACCGCATACTGCGTCTGGCAGAGGGGTATCTGCGAGAGGCAGGCCCCACCGCGTGGGTTGGACGCAAAGTCACCAGGAATAGGCAGGAACACGTCATCAATACGGGGCAAGCCGACTCATGGTTTCGCAGATCTCTAGCAAGAGCACTTCCATACGCCGCGTCCGAAGAAGGAGTCAGTGCATGACCACACCATCGGTCAAACCAAGACTTAACCCGTGGGATCTCCCCAGAACCAACCTCGGTAAGTACATATCCCGACGGGCCGCCGAACTGCAGAAGCGTTACTTGGCCCAGAACGCCGCCGCCAAGGCGACACTGGCGCAACTACGCAACGGAGTCAGGCGCCCGCTCGGAAGTGATGTGCTTGCCTGGGGCGCCATCTTCGACGGATTCCCCCCTGAGCTCGCTGGTCGAAGTGACGAACCGAATCGCGCCGAAGTTGCCGCACACGCGGCGCTCTCGCTGTTCGCAATTCATATGCAGTCCGCTCGAGAGCCCATGCACCTGAACGGCGTGGGTCTCGGCCGCGCCGTCCGCCGCCTATCGAGATCACCGGACGAAAGCGACCCGTCATCACCTGTGATGCGTCGATTCCACGCTCTCGGGACGTCGGTCGATCTGCCAGAGACCCTCCACCATGCACGCGGACTCGTCCAGCAGCTGCGAGCGGCAGGAATTGGGCTTGACTACGGTCGACTCGCCGAGGACTTCGCCGGCCTGCAGTCACCCGAGCGGGCGGATGGGGTCCGGCTGCGCTGGGCTCGTGACCTGTACCGCCTTGATCCAACACCCAACGACGACAACCCCAATGAACTCAAGGAAGAGAACTGATATGACCAACACTTTCGTCGACCTGCACGTCATCCAGACCGTGCCGCCGAGCAACATCAACCGCGATGACACGGGCAGCCCAAAGACAGCAACATTTGGTGGGGTGCGTCGCGCGCGAGTATCCAGCCAGGCTTGGAAACGCGCGGTGCGTGAGCAGTTCAAGACCGAACTCGATCCCAACCAACTTGGGGAGCGAACTTTGCTCGTGGTCGACCGAATCGCCGAAATCGTCAAGGAACTCAACCCAGGGCTCAAGGACCGAGCAGTCGAGTTGAGCAAAGCGGCAGTGAAGGCGGCGGGGATTGACGTTAAGCCTCAGAAAGTCAAGCTCAGCGGCGGCGAGACCACCGAGAGAGAGCAAACGGGCTATCTGCTGTTCGCCAGCCGTCCTCAGATGCGAGCCCTCGCCGAACTAATTGTGTCGAACCCCGATTCAGTTCCGTCCAAGAAGGATGCGAAGAAGGCTCTCACTGATGGCGTTTCCATTGACGTTGCACTCTTCGGCCGAATGATCGCAGATGCCCCGGACTTGAACGTTGACGCCTGCGCGCAGGTCGCTCATGCACTGAGTGTGCACTCCGTGGAGAGCGAATTCGACTATTTCACTGCCGTGGATGACAACAAGTCGGACGAGAACGCGGGCGCCGGAATGATTGGAACGATCGAGTTCAATTCGTCGACGTTGTATCGCTATGCCAGTATCAACGCGACCGAGCTTGCCCGCGTGCTTGGTAGCGCTGAGGCGGCAGCAAGGGCGGTCGGAGCGTTCACTCGCGCATTCATCACCTCAATGCCCACTGGCAAGCAGAACACCTTCGCGAACCGTACCTTGCCGGACTTCGTCCTGCTGTCCATTCGTGATGATCAACCGGTCAATCTCGTGGGTGCCTTTGAACAGCCGATTTCCACCACTGCTGGGCGAGTCGCTGAGGCCGCTGCGAGACTGGTCAAACGCGATCGCGACATTGACCAGGCGTATGGCACTCATCCGGTCACGGAGATGGCCCTCGCAGTCGGCGATGCTGCCTCGGCTCTGCGCGATCATGACGAGATTGAGCGCGGGTCTCTGGACGATCTCGCGCGGCAAGCGAGCGAAGTGGTCTCGGAACGCACTCGGGGTTTGTGATGACAACATTGGTCCTCAAGCTGGCTGGGCCCCTGCAATCGTGGGGAGATACCAGCCGGTTCAATCTCAGACACACACGTGAAGAGCCGACGAAGAGCGGGGTACTCGGGCTGCTTGCCGCAGCGCACGGCCGGCGGCGCACCGATCCGATCGAGGACCTACTCGGTCTCCGCTTCGGCGTCCGAACTGACCAGCGAGGGACAGTGCTGCGCGATTTCCAAACTGAGATTGATTGGCGAACAGGTAAGTCAAAGCCGCTCACTCACCGTTACTATCTCGCAGACGCGATATTCCTGGCCGCTGTCGAAGGTGACGAATCGTTGGTGTCTGCACTCTACGAGGCGCTGCTGCACCCCACTTTTCCTCTCTATTTGGGACGCAGATCCTGCCCCCCGTCCGATCGTGTACTCGTTGGCCTCCGGGATCTGCCGTTCGACGACGTCCTCAGGACGGAGCCTTGGATAGCGAGTGAACGTTTTCGTAGGCTTCAGCCGGCCGAGGGGGTCCGTCTACCCATCGCGCGTGATTCTCTGCCGGGCGAGGTTCCCCACGATTCCGTCCATGACATTCCGCTGTCATTCGATGTGCGACACCGCGACTATGGGTGGCGGGAGATCGTCCGAGAACTCAGCAAGCCGGTAGTGAACGAGATCGGACGGCCGCTGGCGCACGATCCCTTCGCATTGATTGAGGAGCAATGATGTTCCTGACACGAATCGAGGTCGATCCGATGCGGCGGAAAGCTCGTCAGCTGCTCGCTGATCCTCAAGCCATGCATGCATGTGTTATGAGAGCGTGCGCCGCTGACGAATCCGCTTCGGCAGAAGGGCGAGTCCTGTGGAGAGTGGACCAGGATGCCAACCGAATCATGCTCTACATGGTCAGCCCCTGGTCCCCTCATGCCGAAGAATTGCAGAGTCAGATCGGTTGGAGCGAAGGGGCGGCAGTGCAGACAGCTGACTATGAACCGTTCTTGAAGAAGCTGCATCCAGGCCAAACATACGCATTTCGTTTGACAGCGAACCCTACGCATGTGGTTACCGAGGAGAATGGCGCGAAGCGGCGCTTCGGACATGTCACGGAAGCTCAGCAACGTCAGTGGCTGCTCGATAGATGCGAGGCGAACGGATTCAGGATTCGCACCAGCGACGGCAGAGGAGATGAACCGATCACCGAACTAGTTACTCGCGATCGAACCATCAAGACCTTTCGCAGGAAAGGTCGTCCGGTCACCATAACGGTGGCCTCGTTCTCCGGTGCTCTGGAGATCATGGACGCCGATCTGCTCAGATCGGCGTTGACGAACGGGATCGGTCGTGCCAAGGCCTACGGCTGTGGCTTGCTCACGCTGGCACGGTGACCATGAAGCCGATTCCTGGAGTCCGGCCTAGTCAGGTGCGCGAACTCACGCGTGCGCAAGATCGCTTGTCATTCTTGTACCTGGAGCACTGCATACTAGGTCGCGACTCCAACGCGCTGACTGCCACTGACTCCCGCGGCACCCTACATATCCCGTCAGCGTCTTTAGGGGTCCTAATGCTGGGACCGGGAACGAACATCACGCACCAGGCAATGGTGCTACTTGGCGACAGCGGTGCCAGTATCGTCTGGGTAGGTGAACAAGGGGTGCGCTATTACGCCTCTGGGCGCTCACTCGCCCGATCGTCACGACTGATTGAGGCACAGGCTCGTCTGGTTTCCGGACGGCTAACCCGTCTCGAAGTTGCGAGACAGATGTATGAGATGAGGTTCGCCGGCGAGGACACCAGCGGCCTCACCATGCAGCAACTCCGAGGGAGGGAGGGCGCGCGCATCCGAGGGGTTTACCGCGATTCAGCAAGCCAGTATGGCGTGGAGTGGACTCGCCGTGATTACAGCCCTGACGACTTCGCCAATTCGAATCCGATCAATCAGGCACTCTCCGCCGCACACGCGTGTCTATATGGCGTTGTCCATGCGGTCATTGTGGCTCTCGGCTGTTCTCCGGCATTGGGATTTGTGCACAGCGGACACGAATTGAGCTTTGTGTACGACGTTGCCGATCTGTACAAGGCTGACATCACAATTCCGCTGGCATTTCAGGTCGTTGGAGAGCTCCAGGGAACTTGGAGCAGCGATGCGGACGAAGCTCCCTCGATGGAATCGGAGTTCGACGACTTGCCGGGAATCACACGTCGTCGCGTCCGGGACGCTATCAGCGATGGAAAGATTCTGGCTCGCTGCACACGAGATATTCGTTCGTTGCTCCTACCTGACGATCCGATAGAGGAAGACGAGAAGGATGCTGTTGTCTTGACGCTGTGGGATGAGAAAGTTGGCAGAGTCGCTGCCGGGGCAAACTACTCCGATGGCACACCAGACGAGGTCGACTTTTGATAGTGCTAGTTCTCACCGCATGCCCTCAGGGGCTGCGAGGGTCGCTGACCCGCTGGCTTCTCGAGATCAGTCCTGGCGTTTTCGTGGGGCATGTGAGTGCCCGAGTACGCGATGCATTGTGGGCACAAACCATGGACATGATCAAAGATGGCAAGGCCATAATGGTCTATCCCGCGAAGAACGAGCAGGGGTTCGAGTTCAAGACCCATCGACATGACTGGGATCTCGTCGACGTCGACGGAATACGGTTGCTGCAACGTCCAAGTCAGGACAGCGCAGGGAAGCCAACCATGCGCCATGGCTGGAGTAAGGCCAGCCACTACCGCCGGCGCCGTGGCTGACGAAGAGAGACTCTAGATCTCCCGAGACTGCGGTATTCTTGCTTGTCAAGAAGTGTGCTCCCCGCGCAGGCGGGGATGATCCTCTGTTCAGTCGGCGTATCATCGGGAGTCGGCAGTGCTCCCCGCGCAGGCGGGGATGATCCCGAATACGAAAACACGATTAGTATCGGCATTGAGTGCTCCCCGCGCAGGCGGGGATGATCCTTGTTCCGCCTACTGCGCTGACTATTACGGTGGGTGCTCCCCGCGCAGGCGGGGATGATCCCGGTCACGTTTTCACGGGTAAATTGTTGCCTAAGTGCTCCCCGCGCAGGCGGGGATGATCCCTGCACACCCATGATGTGCGGCACACGTTTGCGGTGCTCCCCGCGCAGGCGGGGATGATCCGCCGCAGCTTCCGACGGTCGACCACAAGGCCGAGTGCTCCCCGCGCAGGCGGGGATGATCCTCCGGGATGGTGGCCGGTGTTGTCACACAGCCAGTGCTCCCCGCGCAGGCGGGGATGATCCCCGAACATCCACAGAGAGACCCGAATGACAATCGTGCTCCCCGCGCAGGCGGGGATGATCCGTACGGCGGCACACTGCCGCCCGGTGCTGTCCGGTGCTCCCCGCGCAGGCGGGGATGATCCTGCGCAGGCGTTTTGGCAGGCCAATGGGTGGTAGTGCTCCCCGCGCAGGCGGGGATGATCCTATAATTGTAACGGTATGCCTGATTTACCGGAAGTGCTCCCCGCGCAGGCGGGGATGATCCTTCCGTGTGATTCACGGCGTCCTCCTTGTTGGTGTGCTCCCCGCGCAGGCGGGGATGATCCTTCCAGTCGGGTATTGATGTTAACGCATTGGCGGTGCTCCCCGCGCAGGCGGGGATGATCCCGATACAATAGGGCCGATAATGCCCCAGCGTTCGTGCTCCCCGCGCAGGCGGGGATGATCCCGATTCGATAGAGTTGTTTTCAGAAATTGCAATGTGCTCCCCGCGCAGGCGGGGATGATCCCGCTATCACCCGCAAGATCGATGCCCGCGCCATGTGCTCCCCGCGCAGGCGGGGATGATCCCGAGATTCATTGGGTGTCTCGCTTTCGTGATGAGTGCTCCCCGCGCAGGCGGGGATGATCCCTGCTCGAAGAAAACCTGCCCATCATCGACCGCGTGCTCCCCGCGCAGGCGGGGATGATCCTGTGAGTGTCTGGTGCATGGCGTAGGGATCTCTGTGCTCCCCGCGCAGGCGGGGATGATCCTCGGTCCTGCCTGGCGATTCCTGGTAGCAGCGCGTGCTCCCCGCGCAGGCGGGGATGATCCCCTGGCTGTCGCGACCCGCATGAGCAACGGCTGGTGCTCCCCGCGCAGGCGGGGATGATCCGCCGTCTTCGTTGAGCAGCACCCGGGCCAGCCCGGTGCTCCCCGCGCAGGCGGGGATGATCCTGTCGACAAGGTCAAGGAGATCCCGCGGGACTAGTGCTCCCCGCGCAGGCGGGGATGATCCGATGAGATCGAAGCCGCTTTGGCCGGACCAGTGGTGCTCCCCGCGCAGGCGGGGATGATCCCATCATTCAGCCGGTGGTGGATTGGTTCAATTCGTGCTCCCCGCGCAGGCGGGGATGATCCTCTTTTGCGCACCACCGTCGGACGCAGTCGCAGGTGCTCCCCGCGCAGGCGGGGATGATCCTCCGCCGCGGCAACTGTGGCGGATTGGTTCACCGTGCTCCCCGCGCAGGCGGGGATGATCCGCGAGCACTGGGCATCCTCGCGCTGCTCGGCTCGTGCTCCCCGCGCAGGCGGGGATGATCCGCCGACTACACGGGCGCCACCGACTCGACGGCCGTGCTCCCCGCGCAGGCGGGGATGATCCCTTCGCGGTGGCAGCGACTTCACTGTCTCCGAGGTGCTCCCCGCGCAGGCGGGGATGATCCGATCACAGGCAAGAAGGTGGTCGGCTCCAACACGTGCTCCCCGCGCAGGCGGGGATGATCCGTGGCGGATCGCGCCCCGCAGGGTCGGCTCGTAGTGCTCCCCGCGCAGGCGGGGATGATCCCGCCAAATGTAGCCCTTTTCTTCGTCCGGGAGCGTGCTCCCCGCGCAGGCGGGGATGATCCCAAGCTCCAGGGCCTCGCCCTGCCCGCCATCGCGTGCTCCCCGCGCAGGCGGGGATGATCCGCGCACGCCGAGGTTCTTCCGGCTGTGAGAGTCGTGCTCCCCGCGCAGGCGGGGATGATCCGAGTCTGCTGGGTTCGGTCAAGGACTGGTTCACGTGCTCCCCGCGCAGGCGGGGATGATCCGCGAGGCCCGTCAGTTTCCCGTCGCAGACCAGCGTGCTCCCCGCGCAGGCGGGGATGATCCCGGCAGGACGGCGCCGATGACAAGGGCGTAGGTGTGCTCCCCGCGCAGGCGGGGATGATCCGGATGCGGCCGACGCGGCCAGGCCGAGGACATTGTGCTCCCCGCGCAGGCGGGGATGATCCCGCGTTGTTCTTGACCAGCTGCCACGACTCGGCGGTGCTCCCCGCGCAGGCGGGGATGATCCTCGGCGCCGTAGACCAGCTTCAGCTGCGCAAGCGTGCTCCCCGCGCAGGCGGGGATGATCCTCTCTTCCAAGGTCGGCTCGCGCGACGACATCAGTGCTCCCCGCGCAGGCGGGGATGATCCGGTGTTGATCATGATTCGCGCAGACGGCAGTGTGTGCTCCCCGCGCAGGCGGGGATGATCCGGCTCCGCTGAGATCCTGGCGCGCACGTTCGTCGTGCTCCCCGCGCAGGCGGGGATGATCCTCGGCATATCCCGGCTGAGGGCCGCCAATACGAGTGCTCCCCGCGCAGGCGGGGATGATCCCACCAGCCGAGCCTTCGCCAGCAGCGCGGCCTGGTGCTCCCCGCGCAGGCGGGGATGATCCGCGCCGTCCGGCGGGGCGACATGGATGACGGTCGTGCTCCCCGCGCAGGCGGGGATGATCCCCGTGGCTCTTGAATCACGGGATGATCATCGGCGTGCTCCCCGCGCAGGCGGGGATGATCCTTCCCGCAGCGATAGGATCAGGAGCTCAATGTTGTGCTCCCCGCGCAGGCGCGGATGATCCCCACCCGGTCGTGGTCGCTTTCTTGTCGCACACGTGCTCCCCGCGCAGGCGGGGATGATCCCCCGACATCATCGGAGGCGATCGAGGCGCAGGAGTGCTCCCCGCGCAGGCGGGGATGATCCGACCGACCTCGAGTCATTCGTGGTGCACGAGGCGTGCTCCCCGCGCAGGCGGGGATGATCCCGCGACCCTCGCCGTCGCGGAGCAACTCAGGATGTGCTCCCCGCGCAGGCGGGGATGATCCGCAGCGGTCACCGCCGTGGGCGGCTCACTATCCGTGCTCCCCGCGCAGGCGGGGATGATCCCGGGTAGAAGGAGGAGGTGATGAGGCTGAGTCCGTGCTCCCCGCGCAGGCGGGGATGATCCCGTCAACCCAGGCCCATGCCTCGTCTCCAGTCAGTGCTCCCCGCGCAGGCGGGGATGATCCCCAGCCGGAAGCCAGGTTCACACAGAGCGGCAAGTGCTCCCCGCGCAGGCGGGGATGATCCCCTGCTCACTGCGGGGGTCATTCTGCGAGGGGAGTGCTCCCCGCGCAGGCGGGGATGATCCGCCGGCGGCACCGTGCATCGACCGCGGAAAGTGGTGCTCCCCGCGCAGGCGGGGATGATCCCCGCGAGCGCGGTGTGGATTGTCGCAGCCTTCGGTGCTCCCCGCGCAGGCGGGGATGATCCCGGCCAGGCGCGCCTACCGGCCAAACATTCGCCGTGCTCCCCGCGCAGGCGGGGATGATCCGTGCTTGGTGCGGCGCGCCCTGTCCGGCCACTTGTGCTCCCCGCGCAGGCGGGGATGATCCCCATCGTGGCCAACAAGCAGCTGATCGCTGAGGGTGCTCCCCGCGCAGGCGGGGATGATCCCTTGGTACGAACTTGCTAGTCAACTGGAAGAACGTGCTCCCCGCGCAGGCGGGGATGATCCGCAATGGTGGAAGCGTCGTGTCTGGTGGATGGAGTGCTCCCCGCGCAGGCGGGGATGATCCTGACCATCATGTCAATATTCAGCATGGCGGATCGTGCTCCCCGCGCAGGCGGGGATGATCCGCTGGGCATGGCGTTCCCCGCCAGCTATGTGATGTGCTCCCCGCGCAGGCGGGGATGATCCTATAGATCGTACTGGACCTTCGTAGAACGTTGGTGTGCTCCCCGCGCAGGCGGGGATGATCCCGGCGGTCTGTGGATCAGGTTGACCGTTGCCGGGTGCTCCCCGCGCAGGCGGGGATGATCCTAGTGACACTGTTATTCCTCCTCTGCGCTATCCGTGCTCCCCGCGCAGGCGGGGATGATCCGCCGCTACTACGACAACCCCGCAGCAATCACCGGTGCTCCCCGCGCAGGCGGGGATGATCCGGGTACTGAAAGATCGCACCAATCAGACGATTAGTGCTCCCCGCGCAGGCGGGGATGATCCCAGCACCAACATCAACAAGACCGCAACTAATATGTGCTCCCCGCGCAGGCGGGGATGATCCTCAATAACGCCTTTCGATTCCTCCGTACCGAATGTGCTCCCCGCGCAGGCGGGGATGATCCCATCAGAAAACGAGGGGCGTTCACCTACGGGTGGTGCTCCCCGCGCAGGCGGGGATGATCCGGCCCCCGCGATGGTGCCGACTCCAGACGATACGTGCTCCCCGCGCAGGCGGGGATGATCCTGGACATGAAACGTCAGAATTGTTGAAAATATAGTGCTCCCCGCGCAGGCGGGGATGATCCCGCGGGTACGTCGACCCGGAAAACCTGGACGACGTGCTCCCCGCGCAGGCGGGGATGATCCCGCGACTACCAGATGGTGCTGCAGGGCGTGAATGTGCTCCCCGCGCAGGCGGGGATGATCCCATCTCCGGGTTTCGCGTGCGGATGCCCGCATCGTGCTCCCCGCGCAGGCGGGGATGATCCCCGATAAGCCTGATTAACTGGGATATCAAGCATGTGCTCCCCGCGCAGGCGGGGATGATCCGGTCGGCCGCTGCTGGAAGATGCGCCGAATTCGGTGCTCCCCGCGCAGGCGGGGATGATCCGAACTCATTAAATGAATTACGCGGACGTTGCTGGTGCTCCCCGCGCAGGCGGGGATGATCCCTGGCCGCCGCCTTCCCCGAGCGTGTTGTAGCCGTGCTCCCCGCGCAGGCGGGGATGATCCTGTACAATGCGGCGAGTATGCCGACGTTCGCCAGTGCTCCCCGCGCAGGCGGGGATGATCCTACCGAATTCGGACTGTGGAATCTGAATAGTCCGTGCTCCCCGCGCAGGCGGGGATGATCCGCCGACATTCTTGGGCGACATCAACGGGGCCATGTGCTCCCCGCGCAGGCGGGGATGATCCGGCAAGTACGCGGATAGCAACGCGGAAAGGGCCGTGCTCCCCGCGCAGGCGGGGATGATCCTAATAGGACTACCATTATTGGTTGTCAATTCGAGTGCTCCCCGCGCAGGCGGGGATGATCCGTCGCTTGAAAGTTTTGTAGTTGCTCATTGCAAGTGCTCCCCGCGCAGGCGGGGATGATCCCTTGTCTGAGCTTGTTGAGGTTGCGCTCACCGAAGTGCTCCCCGCGCAGGCGGGGATGATCCCTGGGCCAGCTCCCGGAGTAGACCCGGATCGACGTGCTCCCCGCGCAGGCGGGGATGATCCGTCGTCTTGGCACGAGCATGGCCCGCGAAACCGGTGCTCCCCGCGCAGGCGGGGATGATCCGGCATTGGGCAAGATATCGATCAATTCGTGAAAGTGCTCCCCGCGCAGGCGGGGATGATCCCCACCACTCCGGGGCGGGCACAACCCAGCCAAAGTGCTCCCCGCGCAGGCGGGGATGATCCCGGGGGAGATTATGACTGCTGGTGAGATCGCGAGTGCTCCCCGCGCAGGCGGGGATGATCCCTTGCGACCAGTGATGCTTGCCCGCTCTCGCGTGTGCTCCCCGCGCAGGCGGGGATGATCCGTAGCGTTGCCGCAGTGTGGCGGGCCTCATACAGTGCTCCCCGCGCAGGCGGGGATGATCCGGGATTCGACGCGGGCAGGCTAGGGGAGTCTAGGTGCTCCCCGCGCAGGCGGGGATGATCCTATCCTTGAATCTAGCCCATTGTCTTTGCGCCTGTGCTCCCCGCGCAGGCGGGGATGATCCACTTAGGCCACACCTGCGGTGTGGCAGGTGACGGTGCTCCCCGCGCAGGCGGGGATGATCCCAACACTGCGCTAAACAACATCAGTAACAACGCGTGCTCCCCGCGCAGGCGGGGATGATCCCGGCACCTACACGACCAGCTCGGGCTGAGCCTCGTGCTCCCCGCGCAGGCGGGGATGATCCCTCGAGCAACTTGGCGGTCATCGCCCGGCCTCCGTGCTCCCCGCGCAGGCGGGGATGATCCCGAGATCTGCGCGGCCAGGAGGGTGCCCATCGCGTGCTCCCCGCGCAGGCGGGGATGATCCCCGTCGCCGGACGCCTAATCCGCGCCGCAACTGGTGCTCCCCGCGCAGGCGGGGATGATCCCGTGGAGGCGATCGGGTTCTCTGCGCTGGTGATGTGCTCCCCGCGCAGGCGGGGATGATCCCGGGGTCACGAAAACGGGATCGGGCACGAGGTAGTGCTCCCCGCGCAGGCGGGGATGATCCTTGGTCCATGACCGAATTCATGATCTTGTCTTGGTGCTCCCCGCGCAGGCGGGGATGATCCCTCGGGTAGTGCGCCGACCGCGTCAGCGGCCGCGTGCTCCCCGCGCAGGCGGGGATGATCCCGCGGCGTCCGCGAACGCAAGCCAAGCACTGACGTGCTCCCCGCGCAGGCGGGGATGATCCAAGTCGGAATGGAACCAAACATTCCTAGCATAGGTGCTCCCCGCGCAGGCGGGGATGATCCCAGGGACGGCATGTCGCGGGCGCGTTCCTCAGCGTGCTCCCCGCGCAGGCGGGGATGATCCCCGATACAGATCGTTGTGCGTGTCATGCGCCTCGTGCTCCCCGCGCAGGCGGGGATGATCCCTCGATCGAGAGCCCACGCCGGCCACGCCGGACGTGCTCCCCGCGCAGGCGGGGATGATCCCCGGACCGGTTCGGCGGCGAGATCCTTGATCGCGTGCTCCCCGCGCAGGCGGGGATGATCCCCGGACGGTCCCGCCAAGTTTCGCCGCATCGATGTGCTCCCCGCGCAGGCGGGGATGATCCTCGACGGGGATGTGCGATCAAACGTACACCAACGTGCTCCCCGCGCAGGCGGGGATGATCCTGTCAGCACGAGGGTTCCCGGCCGGCCGCCGAGGTGCTCCCCGCGCAGGCGGGGATGATCCATGGGCATGGGGACTGGTTCGCGCTGGACACGCGTGCTCCCCGCGCAGGCGGGGATGATCCGGTGCTGGCGATGCCCACCAGCGTGTGGGGCTCGTGCTCCCCGCGCAGGCGGGGATGATCCCCAGCCCCTTGTCCAGCTGGATTGCGAGCGCGCGGTGCTCCCCGCGCAGGCGGGGATGATCCCACTTCCTTGGCGGCGGCTTCCCGCTCCGGTGTGTGCTCCCCGCGCAGGCGGGGATGATCCCTGGGGCAAGCTCGTGGAGAACCGCAGCCGCAAGTGCTCCCCGCGCAGGCGGGGATGATCCTCCGCAGGCCAGTCACCGTCTCGCCTCCCCTCGGTGCTCCCCGCGCAGGCGGGGATGATCCGTCGGTGGTGATGGACAGGTGCGCGTGCCCCATGTGCTCCCCGCGCAGGCGGGGATGATCCGCCGCGACGAAGCTGTGTCGTCGTCCCAAATCCGTGCTCCCCGCGCAGGCGGGGATGATCCCACCGCGATGATCAGGCCGGTCAGGGCGGTGAGGTGCTCCCCGCGCAGGCGGGGATGATCCGGTGACATCAATGACTGACCGAATCGACCATGCGTGCTCCCCGCGCAGGCGGGGATGATCCGCGCAAGAAGGTCGGCAAGAACGCGACCATGAAGTGCTCCCCGCGCAGGCGGGGATGATCCGTACCGCCGCCCAGTCATCGAGGGAGCAGTGGACGTGCTCCCCGCGCAGGCGGGGATGATCCCCGTCGCCTACGACCGTGTCGCAGCTGCCTGTCGTGCTCCCCGCGCAGGCGGGGATGATCCCGCGGTTTCGATCACAGAGTCCGGCTCCTGCAAGTGCTCCCCGCGCAGGCGGGGATGATCCGCTTGTCGGCTACGATGACCAGTGCCATAGCCAGTGCTCCCCGCGCAGGCGGGGATGATCCCGCCACTGTTAACCGCGCCCGCCATACGTCAACGTGCTCCCCGCGCAGGCGGGGATGATCCCGCTTTGGCCGCAGTGCCGGTGTCCATGCTCGCGTGCTCCCCGCGCAGGCGGGGATGATCCGCTGTTTCGAGAGGAATTGCAGCACCGGCACGCGTGCTCCCCGCGCAGGCGGGGATGATCCCAAGCTCCGCGACTATAGGCGCGACCTGCTGACGTGCTCCCCGCGCAGGCGGGGATGATCCTGCCTCAAGGTCCATGTCGGCAGCTATGGGTACGTGCTCCCCGCGCAGGCGGGGATGATCCGCGCCAGCTGACGTCCTTCGATCGCTGGTTGAGGTGCTCCCCGCGCAGGCGGGGATGATCCGGCCGTTGATCCCTTCCGACGCGGCTCCCGCAAGTGCTCCCCGCGCAGGCGGGGATGATCCTGAATGAACCATTCATACGCCAGGTTATGAAAATGTGCTCCCCGCGCAGGCGGGGATGATCCCAACCTGATGAGTCGCGTTGTTAGTGCCGATCAGTGCTCCCCGCGCAGGCGGGGATGATCCCGACCCTCGCACGTGGTGCGAGCTCCACGGGGTGTGCTCCCCGCGCAGGCGGGGATGATCCCGGCACGACCTCACCCGTGCGCGTGTTGATCACGTGCTCCCCGCGCAGGCGGGGATGATCCCGTACACCAACGCGCTGTCAACTGCCTCGACGCGTGCTCCCCGCGCAGGCGGGGATGATCCCTTGTCGACCTTCCGCAACGTGTCCGATGTCCTGGCGGACGTCCGTGCTCCCCGCGCAGGCGGGGATGATCCCTGGGGCCAACGCGACCTGGTCGCCCGGCTCACGTGCTCCCCGCGCAGGCGATGTCCCGACCGCCCTCACCCGCGTCGGCCAGGTGCTCCCCGCGCAGGCGGGGATGATCCGGTCGACACGGCTTGGCCGTGGTAGAGCGCGTTGTGCTCCCCGCGCAGGCGGGGATGATCCGGCAAGTGCTGGACGGCGGTGAGGAAGCGCAGGGTGCTCCCCGCGCAGGCGGGGATGATCCGGGTGTTGCGGACCGGGTTTGAGTGATCATGCTGTGCTCCCCGCGCAGGCGGGGATGATCCGGCGGGCACCGCGTTCGGACGACTGAAGACATTGTGCTCCCCGCGCAGGCGGGGATGATCCGGGCACCGCTTTCGGCCTGGGCGACGCCGCAAAGTGCTCCCCGCGCAGGCGGCGATGATCCCTCCGCCCGGATCGTGCGGTGCATCGCCTCAGCGTGCTCCCCGCGCAGGCGGGGATGATCCTTACTGAGGACGGCGGACTGCTCGACCGCGGTCGTGCTCCCCGCGCAGGCGGGGATGATCCGCACCTTTTAGGCGGTCGATCATGAGCTGCGCCGTGCTCCCCGCGCAGGGCGGGGATGATCCGGTTGGCCGCTGCTGGAAGCTGAGCCGCCTTCGGTGCTCCCCGCGCAGGCGGGATGATCCGAGTGAGGGCGTGGAGTGTTCCCGATAAAGTGGATAGCTGTTTAGGCTGCGAGTTCAAGTATGTTTCTGTAGCCTAGCTCATATTCTTGCGGTGTCAAGTATCCGAGCGTTGAATGGCGACGAGTCTGGTTGTAGTATTCCTCAATCCAAGAAAACGTGTACTTCTTCAGAGTCTTGAGATCTGGCCAAGGCCGGGTATGGATGAGTTCCTTCTTGTAGGTCGCGAAGAACGATTCCGCGACGGCGTTATCGTAACAAATCCCGGTACGGCCCAATGATCGACGAATCTTGTGTTTCCGACAGTACTTAGCAAAATCCGTCGACGTATACTGCGTCCCACGGTCCGAATGAAAAATCACGCGTGTCCGAGGCCGACGATGAACCCGAGCCATATCCAAAGCATCAGTGACCAACGAGGTACGCATATGGTCATCGACAGCCCAACCCACCACCTTCCTGGAATACAGGTCGATCACCGTCGCCAGATAAGCCCAACCATTCCACGTCTTCACATACGTGATATCACCACACCACTTCTCGTTCGGCCCCGACGCCTCGAACCTTCGACCGATCAGGTCCGGGGCCGGCACCGGATGCTCGCCAGCCACCGTGGTTCGCCGCCACGCCGCGGGATGACGGCCCTGGACACCCAGCGCCCGCATCAACCGCCACACCCGCTTGCGCGACACCCGGTGCCCGCCAGCAGCGAGCTCGGCATGAATGCGTCGGACCCCAGGCCGGCCCGGGCTGCTGGCATAAAAATGGCGAATCAATCCCATCAGCAGATCGTCTTGGTCGTGCCTGACCGAAACCCGATGACTCCGCCACTTGTAATAGCCCGAGGTCGACACCTGGAGTTCCCGACACATGAACACCACCGGATAAACACCCTGATCAGCCCAGTCCGCGATCGCAGCAAACTTCACTGCTGGTCTTTCGCGAACCAGGTCGCCACTTTTTTTGCGAAACTGGCCTGCATCTGGAGATGAGCGTTTTCGTCCAGCAGCCTCTGGTAATCCGCGCGGAGCTGTTCGAGCTCGGCCCGTTCCGAGCGTGTCAAAGACTCGTCCGGGTCACGCTGCTCATCGCGCAAGTCTCGTTCTTTCTTCACCCATTTCCCTAACGTCTTCTCGAGGACGCCGATATTCCGTGCCGCCTCAGCGATCGACCGCCCATCATCCAACACCAACGCCACCGCGTTAGCTTTGTACTCCGCCGTGAAATGCCTCCGCGTAGATCCCATAATCAGCTCCCCTTCACCCTATCGGGAACCGCAAACCTCACCAGTGTCCACCAAACCGGGAACGGTCCAGCGGTCTCCGGGATATGGTTCAGATGTGTTCCCCGCGCAGGCGGGGATGATCCGTAGTGGCGTCGGGGTTCGAGGCTGGCGTCGGCGTGCTCCCCGCGCGGGCGGGGATGATCCACCCTCGGCGATCCGATGGGCACCCTGGCGACCGTGCTCCCCGCGCAGGCGGGGATGATCCCAGGCCGGCGAGTACGGACAGCGTGAAGTTCCGTGCTCCCCGCGCCAGCGGGGGGCCGCGTCAGATGCGATGAGGTTCGAGCAGATCGAAGTCGAAGTCAATGCCATGACCAGGACGATCCGGAGCCGTGACAAAGCCATCGCCGATCGGCATCGCCTCATCCATGTAGTCACCCATGGCGAACCCGTGCGCCTCCATGTAGGTGCGAGTGGGTGCGGCGGCCAGCGAATGAACGGTCAAGTCATGGACGCCGTGGCTTGTCAGGGGTAGGTTGTGAGCCTCGGCGATGGCCGCGATCTTGTTGAACACCGTGTAGCCGCCGACGTTACAGACGTCAGGTTCCACGAAAGTGACGGCACCCATGCTGATCGCGCGAGAGAACTCATAAACGGTGTGCCAGTTCTCGCCAGCCGCGATCGGGATGCCGCCGTCGCGGACCACCCGCGCCTGCCCCTCGAAGTCATCCGGAATGACGGGTTCTTCCAGCCACAGCAGATCGAAGGGCTGCAAAGAGCGGGCCATCTTGATGGCCTTGTCAGCGCTCCACCTCATGTTGGCATCGGCCATCAGTGGGAAGGTGTCGCCAAGATGCTCCCTCATGGCCTCGACTCGCGCGACGTCCTCGCGTGAGTCGGGCCGGCCGACCTTCATCTTGATGGCCCGGAAACCCTCGGACTGGAAACGATCCGACTGAGCCAACAACTCCTCAGTGGACAGTCCCAAATCGATACCACCTGCATAAATCGGGACGACCGGATCGTAGCCGCCGAAAATCTTCCACAGCGGCTGACTTGCCCGTCGGCCGAACAGATCCCACAACGCGATGTCGACCGCCGAGATCGCGGACGTCACTGGGCCGCCGCGGCCGGCATAATGCAGACACCACCACATCCTTTGCCACAAGAACTCGATCCGGTCGGCGTCCTCCCCGACCAGCACGTCGCGCAAGTACCGGTCGATCAGCGCCCAGATGCCCGCACCGCCAGCGCGCACACCATAGGTGTACCCGAGTCCTTGGGCACCGTCGCTGTCTATTATCCGCACTGTGATGAGCTCGAAGTCGCTCATGTCGCCGTGGGTGCTGTCCTTCATGGTGTGGCTGAGGGGCACCTTGTACAAGCCCACGTCCACCTGTTCTATCCGCACAGTCATGCTCCATCGCAGCTTGCCGACCAACCGGGGATACCGGTCTTCTGAAGAGTGTTGCGTGTCCTATTGAGTTGTCCAGACCTGGCCATGAGCCAATTCGCCATATCGGCGTCTGGCGCGGCGGGCATATTGGACATCTGATGTATCCAGCATGCTCATGCGGCGGTCGAGATGCGCTAGCTGCTCACCAGCACCGGCTCGGCCTCCACACTCCCCTGCCGACTGTGATGCAAGGCGTCAATGATGAAGATCAGCACCGCCACCCAGATGATCCCGAAGCCGAGCCACCGGGCGGGCGGCATCTGCTCGCCGATGATCAGCCAACCGGTCAAGAACTGCAGAATCGGCGCCACGTACTGCAGAATCCCCATCGTGCTCAGCGGAACCCGCACGGACGCCGACGCGAACAGCAGCAAGGGAATCGCCGTGACCGGCCCGGCCAGAGCCACCAGCAGCGCGTAACCATCCAGGTGGACGGTGTTCAGCCCGCCAACGCCGAGCCAGATCAAGTAGCCGAGCGCGAACGGTGTCGCCGCGCTGGTCTCGATGGCTAGCCCCGGCAGCGCTGGCACGCCCGCTCCCACCTGCTTTTTCATCAGGCCGTATAGGGCGAACGACGTCGCCAGCCCCAACGCAACCCACGGCACATTCCCGTAGCCGACGATGAGCACGATCACCGCCACCGTGCTCACACCGAACGCGACCCATTGCGCCCGGCGCATCCTCTCGCCGAGCACGATGACGCCCAGTGCCGCGCTCATCAACGGGTTGATGAAGTAGCCGAGCGATGCATCGATGGCGTGCCCGTTGTTGACGCCCCAGACATACAGCGTCCAGTTCGCCGAAACCAGCAGACCCGCCCCGGCCAGCACGACAACAGCGCGCCGGTTCGCCAGCACGTACTTCACCCCGCGCCAGTGCCGGGTCACGGTGATCGCCAGCACGCAGAACACCAGCGAACAGACGATGCGGTACGCGACGATCTCGAAGGCGCTGGAGCGCGACAGCAGGCGGAAGTAGAGCGGAAACAGCCCCCACAGAAAGTACGAGCCGAAGCCGAACAGCAGCCCTCGCCGGTCTATATCCTGTCGTTTCGCCACGGGAGTGATTCTTTCATGCCGACCCTGCAGGTTGGGCATCGTCCACCCCACTTGTTTTCTGCGCCGGTCCGCTCACGCCATCGGAAACCACAAAGGTGGGGCCGCCCCAACGGGCGACCCCACCTCTGCCGTGTTTCACAGACAATCAGAACCGCGGATCAGGCCTCCAGCGACTCCTTGGCCGCGGCGACGACCGCGTCCGAGGTCAGGCCGAACTCCTTGAACAACACGGTGCCCTTGCCGGACGCGCCGTAGTGCTCGATCGAGACCGAGCGTCCCTTGCAGCCGACGTACTTGGCCCAGCCCTGCGCGATGCCCGCCTCGACGCTCACGCGGGCGGTGACCTCGGGGGGCAACACCTCGTTGCGGTAGGCCTCCGGCTGCGCGTCGAACCACTCCTGGCACGGCATCGACACCACACGGGTCGGCACGCCTTCGGCCTCCAGCGCCGTCTGGGCGTCCAGGGCGACCTCAACCTCCGACCCGGTGCCGATCAGGATGACCTGCGGCGCAGCGCTGGCCTCCTTGAGCACGTACGCGCCCTTGGCCAGACCCTCCGCCGACGCGAACTCGCCGCTGGTGCGATCGACCACCCGAGTGTTCTGGCGGGTCAGGATCAGCCCGGCCGGCTGATCGGTCAGCTTGAGGATCTCGCGCCACGCAATCGCGGTCTCGTTCGCGTCGGACGGACGCACGATCGCCAGCCCGGGAATCGCCCGGTAGGCGGCCAAATGCTCGATCGGCTGATGGGTCGGGCCGTCCTCCCCCACACCGATCGAGTCGTGGGTCCACACGAAGATGCTCGGAACGTGTGAGAGCGCGGCCAGCCGCACCGGCGGACGCATGTAGTCAGCGAAGACGAAGAAGGTGCCGCCGTAGGCCCGGCTCAGGCCGCTCACATTGATGCCGTTGACGATGCCGCCCATGCCATGCTCGCGGACGCCGAAGTGCAGCGTGCGTCCGTACGGGCCGCCCGGCCATTCGTCGGTCGTCCGGTCGGCGGGCAGGAAGCTCGGCTCGCCCTTCATCGTGGTGTTGTTCGAGCCGGCCAGGTCGGCCGACCCGCCCCACAGCTCCGGCACCTGGGAGGCCAGCGCGCTCAGCACATCCGCCGACGCCGCCCTGGTGGCCTTCGAACCGGCCTCGAAGACCGGCAGGGTCAGATCGTCCGGCAGCTTCTTGGCCAGCACCCGATCCAGCAGCTTCACGCCCTCGGGGTTGGCCTGCTGCCACGCCGCGAACTCCTCGTCCCAGGCGGCACGCAGTGCCTTGCCCCGCTCAGCAAGCTGAGTGCGGGTGTAGTCGACGACCGAGTCCTCGATCGCGAACGGCTCATCGGTGAATCCGAGCACCTTCTTGAGGGCGGTAATCTCGGGGGCGCCGAGCGCCGCGCCATGCACCTTCTCCGAGCCCTGCATGTTCGGCAGCGGCCAGCCGATGATGGTCTTCAGATGAATCAGCGTCGGCTTGTTGGTCACCTGCTGAGCCGCGATAAGGGCGTCGTAGAGCGCCTCGATGTCCTCGGCGTACTTCGTGCCGCCGTGGGTCCAGTCGATGGTGTGCACGTCCCAGCCGTAGGCCTCGTAGCGCTTCGACACGTCCTCGCCGAAAGCGATCTTGGTGTCGCCCTCGATCGTGATGCGGTTGTCGTCGTAGATGACGATCAGGTTGCCGAGTTCTTGCGTCCCCGCCAACGAAGCGGCCTCGGCCTGCACGCCCTCTTGCATGCAGCCGTCGCCAAGAATCGAGTAGACGAAGTAGTCGAAAGGAGTCTCGCCCTCAGCACCGGGAGCGTAGATGCCGCGCTGGCGACGGGCCGCCATGGCCATGCCGACAGCGTTGCTGATCCCGGCGCCCAGCGGGCCGGTGGTGGTCTCCACGAACTTGGTGTGCCCGTACTCGGGATGCCCGGGGGTACGCGAGCCGAAGGTGCGCAGCGACTCGATGTCCTCCAGTTCGAGGTCGAGCCCGCCAAGGTACAGCTGCGAGTACTGCAGGATCGAGGCGTGCCCTGCCGAAAGGACGAAACGGTCGCGTCCGATCCACTTGTCGTCGGTCGGATCGGTCTTCATGACCTTCTGGTACAGCAGGTAGGCGACCGGTGCGAGCGAGATCGCAGTACCCGGGTGGCCATTGCCGACCTTCTGCACGGCGTCCGCGGCCAGTACGCGCGCAGTGTCGACCGCCCGGCGGTCTTCGTCGGTCCAGGTGAAATTGCTCACAGTGTGTCCTTTGCAGTCAGATACGCTCAGCGTCTTGCCATAAGCGCGGAGAATCCATGTCACAGCCTAACGCCCGGCGCCCTACAATGGCCGAATGCCGGTTGCCATCCGCAATGCCCGCCCCGCCGATATGGCAGTGGTGAATGCGATCTACAACGCTCAGGGCATCGACACCACAGCCAGCTACGGCTACGAGCCGCTCGGCGAGGCCTACTGGCTCGGCTGGCTCGACGATCAGTATGCCGCCGGGCGGCCCTGCCTGGTGGCCGAAATCGACGGCCAGGTCGTGGGCTTCGCCTACTACGCACCGTTCCGCGGCAAGCAGGGATGGGCGCTCACCGTCGAGAACTCGGTCTATGTGGACGCGCGGATGCAAGGCGGCGGCGTCGGGCGTGCGCTGATGGCTGCGCTGATCCAGCAGGCACGCGCCGATGGCAGGCATGTCATGGTCGCCTGCATCGACGCCGCGAATCAGATCTCCCAGGATTTCCATGCCCGTCTCGGATTCGAGTTGATGGGCGTGCTGCCCGGAGGCGGACGCAAATTCGGCCGCTGGCTGAATGCCGCTTTCTGGATCAAGCAGCTGGATTGATTCCCCGACAATCGCGTTACAACCGGCCGAACGGACCGGGCAATCCCGAAGGCACTGGCTACTATGTGCCCATGACGACGGCCTACCATGCGGACTCCAGCCAGCTCGAAGACAAGGAAATCCTCACCTGGGAGGGCTTCGGTGAAGGCACCAGACAACTCGCCCAGCGGATCACCGACTCGGGCTTCGAGCCGGAGGTCATCATCGCGGTGGCCCGCGGCGGGATGATCCCGGCCGGCGCCCTCACCTACGCTCTGGGCGTCAAACTCACCGATGCCATCAACGTCGAGTTCTACACCGATGTCGCTGAGACCCTGCCGGACCCGATCCTGCTGGCCCCGATGCTCGACACGGACTCGATTCGTGGCCGCAAGCTCCTGTTGGTGGACGACGTCGTCGATTCCGGACGCACCCTCGCGCTCGTGCTGAAACTGCTGCGCGGGTTCGGCGCCGATGTGCGCAGCGCAGTCATCTACTCCAAGCCGACCACCATCGTCCAGCCCGACTTCGTCTGGAAGCACACCGACAACTGGATCGTCTTCCCGTGGTCGGCGCAACCCCCGGTTAACCCAGCCGCCTGACCAACGCTCTGGCCCACCTCGGGCTGCCGCCAGCCCTCAGCGGTCACCCAGCGGCACGTAGTCTCGCTCGCCCTCGCCGATGTAGATCTGGCGCGGACGACCGATCTTGCGCTTGGGGTTGGTCACCAGTTCACGCCATTGGGCGATCCAGCCGGGCAGCCGCCCGATCGCGAACAGCACGGTGAACATCTCCTTTGGGAAACCCATCGCCTCGTAGATGAGCCCCGAATAGAAATCGACATTCGGGTAGAGCTTGCGCTCGGTGAAATAGTCGTCCTCGAGGGCCGCGTGCTCCAGCTCCTGGGCGAGCTTCAGCAGGTCGCGACGTCCGGCTTTGAGGCTCATCACCTTGTCGGCATGCTCCTTGATGATCGCCGCGCGCGGATCGTAGTTCTTGTAGATGCGATGACCGAAGCCCATCAGCTTGATTCCGGCCTTCTTGTCCTTGACCTGCTGCACGTACTCCTTGACCGAGATCCCGGACTCCTTGATCGCCGAGAGCATCTCCACTACAGCCTGATTGGCGCCACCGTGCAGTGGCCCGGACAGCGCGTTCACGCCACCGGCCACCGAGGCATAGATGTTCGCGCCCGATGAACCGATCAGGCGAACCGTCGAGGTGGAGCAGTTCTGCTCGTGATCGGCGTGCAGGATCAACAGCACATCCAAAGCCCGGGTGATCTCGTCGTGGAACTCATAGGGTTCGGTCGGATAGGCGAAGCTCATTCGCAGGAAGTTCTCGATATAGCTGAGCGAATTGTCCGGATACAGCATGGCTTCGCCCCGCGAATTCTTGTAGCCGTAGGCGGCCAGCGTCGGGACCTTCGCGATCAGCCTTTCGGTGGCCTTCTCGATCGCCTCCGGGGTGTAGTCGACCGAGTCGAAGCTGTAGGTGGACAGCATCATCAGGCCGCTGGCCAGCACCGGCATCGGGTGCGAGCGGCGCGGGAACATCTTGAAGAACTCCCGCATCCTTTCGTCCACCATGGTCTTGCGGCGGATCCGGTCTTCCCAGGTGGCCAACTCGGCGGCGGTCGGCAACTCGCCGTAGATCACCAGATAGGCGGTCTCCAAGAAGGTCGACTCCTTGGCCAGCTGCTCGATCGGATACCCGCGGTAGCGCAAGACTCCGGCGTCCCCGTCGATATAGGTGATGGCGGACATCGTCGAAGCGGTGTTCGCCAGCCCATCGTCATAGGTCGTATAGCCTGTTTCCGACAGCAGCTTGCTGATGTCGATACCCGAAGAACCCTCGGTCGGCACCACGACAGGTGCCTCGAAATCGGTTTCCAGGCCGCTGATACGCACGGAATCGCTCACCTGAGACTGTTCCTTCCACTCGCCATTCGACAACGCTGTGTTGGCCCCTCCACCCTATTGCGCGGGCGGTAAACGCGCTCAGCTTTGGCCGGTGTTGGTGTGCGCCGACAGCGGAAGCTGCACCTGCACGCAACGCTTCCGGACGCTGACATCGAGTTCGGTGACGTCTTCCACGACGTCGCCGTCGACCTGAACCGGCAATGGCTGGTGCGGCCGGACGCGCAACCTCGAGACGCTCGAGTAGCGCAACGCGCCCACCGGATGATCATGGCCGGTGAGTCCCTTGACCGCGACCGGCAGCCACTGATCGGGCCGCTTGAGCGGCACCTGGAGCACCTCGAGGATGCCATCGTCGGCCAGCGCTCCCGGATAGACGAGCACTCCCCCAAGCACCGCGGGGGTGTTGCCGGCCAGCACCGTCCAGCACCGGGTCTTCACCGGATCGCAGTCGTCGAGCTGAACGTCCATGCCGATGGCCGGACGCAACGCCTCCACCATCCCGGTGAGCGCGTAGGCGGCCCAACCGGTGCGCTTCTTGGCGATGATCCCGGTCTTCTGCACCGCCAAGGCGTCCCGCCCGATGCCGGCCATGGTCAGGAACGGCTCGGTGTACTCCTCGCCGCTGGTGGTGCGCATGTGCGCCTGCCCCAGATCGAGCGAGGTGTGCGGGCCGCGCAACGCCGTCGCGACCTGCTGTCCGACGCTCAGCTTGGTCAGCCCGAGATTGGACGCGAGCACATTGCCGGTGCCCAGAGCAATGATGCCGAGCCTCACATCGGTTCCGGCCAACGCCTCGGCGACCTCGCGGACGGTTCCGTCACCACCGATCGCGATGACCAGATCGGCGCCATCGGCGACACACTGACGTGCCTGGCCCTCGCCGGGATCCTCGGCGCTGGTCGTGTAGGCGCGCGGGGTCTCGATATTCGAATCGCGGCACTGACGGACGATCTCCGAGATCGCGCTGCTCGCGTGATTGCTGAGCGGATTGACCACGATCCCGACGCGGATGGGCAGTGGGGCGTACTGGGGACTCGTGCGGCCCAGTACCGGAATGTGGTTCATGCTCACTCTTTCATTGTGCCCGACGTCACCGCACAAGACCCGAAGGCCGCGACCAACAGCAGCGGCAGTATCCAAATCGGTGCACGAATCAGTTCCCAGGCCATCACCGCGGCGAAGAGCGGGGCCCGCTGGGTGACCGCAAGAACCCCGCCGGCGGCGATGATCGCAAACGGGACCGGATCGGCCACAATGCCGAGCAAGGACAGCCCCCACGCTGCTGCCACGCCGAGGGCCGCCCCGGTGGAAAGCGCCGGCGTGAGCAGTCCACCGCGCGCACCAGCCGCCAGATACATGGCAGTAGCCGCCGGTTTGGCCACCAGCAGAACCACGAACAGCTCCATCGGAGCGCTGGCGTCGAATGCTGCTTGCAGAATGTCCTTGCCGTTGCCCGGCAGCACCGGCAGCCACATCGATGCCGCACCGGTGAGGGCTCCGGCCACCGCGATGGTCCAAGCCGGCCACAGTGGTGCACCGCGCAATCGGGAGCGCAGCGCGAAGCTCGTCGCGTGAGCACTCAGCAGGTGGAAACCGATGCCGGTCAGTGCACACAGGGGAATCGCGAGCACTGCCCAGCCCGCGGTGACCAGATCGAAGGACGCCGGTGGGAGGAGATAGCTGGGCTCATTGCCGCTGATTGACCATACGACGAGGATCGCCATGAACGACATCGCCAGACAACTCGCCCACGTACGAGATGAGCGCCACTGTCTGGTCAAGGCAACCCCGAAGATGGCGCCGGCCAGGGGCACGTTGTAGACAGCGGCCAGGCCCGCGCCCGCGGCGCCGGCCACGATGATCCGGGCCGCGCTGGCGTCCAACTCCAGTCGGGTGGCAAGCCGTGCTGCCAGCGCCGCAGCCACCAGACGAGGGGCGCCCTCGCGTCCGATCGAGGCGCCGGCTCCCACGACTGCGGTCTGCAACACGCCATCGGCCAGGGGACGCAGCAGTGGGGTCTTCGCCGGCATCGCGGCCTGCAGGTCGTCCACGCTCAGTAGATCGCCGCGCCGCGCCAACGCCCACCAACCGAGCCCGGCGAGCAGACCACCGATGGTCGGGGCCAGTACTCGTCGCACTGCGGATGCCTGTTCGACGTCCAGCATCAGGCTGTCTGCGTCCACGCCGTAGGCGGCGAACTGCACGAGGTCCAGCAGCCAGATCAGCGCGCTGGCGGCGAGGCCTGCGAGCAGCCCCGCGGCGACAACCGCGACGCCAATCCGAAGCCAACCGTGTGCCGTCATGACAATGAGTCTGCCGCGCGAATCAGGGCAAGATCACTCAACGCCGTGGTCAGCTCTTGGGTTGTGCCCAATCCATCTGCGGAACCTCTGCGGCGAAGGCGCGCAACAGGTCGGCGGACGCGTCCATGGCGTTCCGGTGTCCCGAACGCACCTGCGTCTCCAGCTCACGCGCCAGGGTGCGCATGGTATGCGTGCTGTGCAGCGTATCCATCACGGCAGCCTCGGTCTGGCTCCACATCCACTCGACCTGCTGAGCGGCGCGGTAGTTGGCCAGCCCGTACTTGGACTCCAAGTACTCACGATGATCGAGCACTGCCTGCCAGACCTCGGTCAGCCCGACCTTGTGCAGCGCCGAGCATGTCAGCACTGGGACGCGGCGGTCTGCGTCGGTGGCGACGAGCTTCATCGCGATGGACAGCTCGCGGGCAGTGACCCGGGCCTCGCCGGCGTTGTCGCCGTCGGCCTTGTTGACGGCGATCACATGGGCGAGTTCCAAGATGCCCTTCTTGATGCCCTGCAGCTGGTCACCCGAGCGGGCGAGCATCAAGATCAGATAGGTGTCGACCATCCCTTGGACGGCGACTTCGGACTGGCCCACGCCGACGGTCTCGACAATGACGACGTCGTAGCCGGCGGCTTCCACGAGCAACATGCCCTCGCGGGTGGCGCGGGCGACACCACCGAGATGCAGTCCGGTGGGTGAGGGACGAATGAACGCCGAGTCCGACTGGGCGAGCTCCCCCATCCGCGTCCGGTCACCGAGCACCGAGCCGCCCGAAACCGAACTGCTCGGGTCGACGGCCAGCACCGCGACCTTGTGTCCCTCATCGATCAGCTGGACGCCCAGCGCATCGATGAAGGTGGATTTTCCAGCGCCGGGGACACCGGAGAGTCCCAGGCGGATGGCATTGCCCGACAGTGGCGTGAGCTCACGCAGGAGTTCCCGCGCCAGCGCACGATGCGCTGGCTTGCGGGACTCCACGAGGGTGATGGCCCGGGCCAGTGCGGCCCGGTCACCACCCTTGACACCATCGATCAGTGTCGCGACATCGATTGTTCTAGGCATTACCGTCCCGGGCCGTGGCCAACATCGCCTTCAGCAGATCCTTGGCAGCAGCGGGAATGTTGGTGCCCGGCGGGTAAATCGCCACCGCACCATCATCACGCAGCTCCTGGAAGTCCTGTTCGGGGATGACGCCACCGACCACGATCATGATGTCTTGACGACCCTGCTTGTCGAGTTCCTTGCGCAATGCAGGAACCAGAGTCAGGTGACCGGCAGCCAGCGAGGACACGCCCACGACGTGCACGTCCCCATCGATCGCCTGACGAGCAGCCTCCTCAGGCGTCTGGAACAGCGGGCCTACGTCGACGTCGAAGCCGAGATCGGCGAAGGCGGTTGCGATCACCTTCTGGCCTCGGTCGTGACCGTCCTGACCCATCTTGGCGATCAGGATACGCGGACGGCGTCCTTCGACCTCTTCGAACTCTTCGACGAGAGCGTGAGTCTCTTCCATGGCTGGAGTCTTTCCGGATTCCTTCGAGTACACACCGGAGATCGTGCGGATCTGAGCGGTGTAGCGTCCGAAGACGTCTTCCAGGGCGTCCGACATCTCACCCACCGAAGCACCGGCGCGACCTGCGTCGATGCACAGCTTCAGCAGGTTGCGATCGGGATCGGTCGGATCGGGATTCGCGGCCGCCCAGGTGATGGCCTCCAGGGCCTTCTTGCACGCCTCGGTGTCGCGTTCGGCGCGCAGCTTCTCGAGCTTGGCGATCTGCTGCGCCCGCACCTCACGGTTGTCGATCTTCAGCACGTCGAGCGGATCTTCTTGATCCAAGACGTACTTGTTGACACCGATGATCGGCTGACGACCCGAATCGATACGTGCCTGAGTACGCGCGGCGGCTTCCTCGATACGCATCTTCGGGATGCCGGCTTCGATGGCCTTGGTCATGCCACCGGCCTGCTCGACCTCCTGGATCAGCGACCAGCCCTTGCGGGCCAGCTGCTGGGTCAGCGACTCGACATAGGCCGAACCTGCCCACAGATCGACGCTGCGGCAGGTGCCCGACTCCTGCTGCAAGAACAGCTGGGTGTTACGGGCGATGCGGGCCGAGAAGTCGGTCGGCAGTGCGATGGCCTCGTCCAGTGCGTTGGTGTGCAGCGACTGGGTGTGGCCCTGGGTGGCGGCCATGGCCTCCACGCAGGTACGCACCACGTTGTTATAGACATCCTGGGCGGTCAGCGACCAACCGGAGGTCTGCGAGTGGGTGCGCAGGCTCATCGACTTCGGGTTCTGCGGGCCGAACTGGCGGACCAGGCGAGCCCACAGCATACGGGCCGCACGCATCTTCGCCACTTCCATGAAGAAGTTCGTGCCGATCGCCCAGAAGAACGACAGCCGCGGAGCGAACTGGTCGACCTTCAGGCCAACAGACTCGCCGGCGCGGATGTACTCCACACCGTCGGCCAGCGTGTAGGCCATCTCGATGTCGGCGGTCGCACCGGCTTCCTGCATGTGGTAGCCGGAGATCGAAATCGAGTTGAACTTCGGCATGTTTGCGCTGGTGAACGCGAAGATGTCCGAGATGATCCGCATCGACGGCGCCGGCGGGTAGATGTAGGTGTTACGAACCATGAACTCTTTGAGAATGTCGTTCTGGATCGTACCGGCCAGTTGCGCGGGCTTGACGCCCTGCTCCTCGGCGGCCACCACATACAGCGCCAGAATCGGCAGCACCGCGCCGTTCATGGTCATCGACACCGACATCTGGTCGAGCGGAATGCCGTCGAACAGCTGACGCATGTCGAGGATCGAGTCGACGGCCACGCCGGCCATACCGACGTCACCGGCGACCCGCGGGTGATCCGAGTCGTAGCCGCGGTGGGTCGCCAGATCGAATGCGATCGACAGGCCCTTCTGGCCTGCGGCCAGGTTGCGGCGGTAGAAGGCATTGGACTCGGCGGCAGTGGAGAAACCGGCGTACTGACGGATCGTCCACGGACGCGAGGTGTACATGGTCGAATACGGACCACGCAGGAACGGCGGCATACCGGGGAAGGTATGCAGATGATCCATGCTTTCGTACACGTCACTGCCATAGAGATGCTTGACATCGATCTGTTCCGGCGTGGTCCAGTCGATGGGGCCCTCCGCGTTCAGGATCGCGTCGAAGGTAGTCTGAGCGTCCGCAGCTACTGCTGGGGTCCCCAGTTCGACCTGGTCGAAACGAGGCAAGGCGTTCACTTGTTCACCCCCAGAGTGTTCAGGACATCTTTCAAACCGGCGACGACATCCATGCCCAAGGCGATCGTGCCATCGATGAGTCCGGCGGTATCAACGTTTCCGAGTTCCTTGATGTTGCCCGCGAGCAGCACCCTGGCCGCACCGGCGTCCTTCAAGGCCTTCGCGGCCTCAACTCCGATGGACCCGTAGACCTTGGCCGACGAGCACAGGCACGCCACGGGAGTACCGGACGCCTGCCAGGCCTTGACGACCTCGTCGATATCGGCGCTTTCCACATTCGGGGTCGCCAGACCGGCGATGTGGAAGTAGTTGGACGCGAAGCCTTCGCGTCCACCGAAGTCGCGGCGAGTTCCCAGGCAAGCCAGGAAGACCTTCGCGTCGGTGCCGGCGACGGCATCGCGCAACTGCTCGAAGACCTCCGAATTGCGGGTCCAGGTCAGTCCGGCGTAGACCGGGGCTTCCGGACGAGCAGTGCGGTCGGTGACCGGAGCCTCCGTCGGGTTCGGGAACTCCGAAACACCGGTGACCGGGAGCTTACGAGAAGCCACCAGCTTGCTCCGCTTGGCGTTGAGATCGGCGAGCACCTCGGTGACATGACCGGCGGCCAGCGCCGCCACCATGCCACCTGCGGCCTCGACAGCCTGGAACTCCGCCCAGGCAGCTTCGGCGATCTCGTTGGTCAGCGATTCGATGGCCCACGCGCCACCGGCAGGATCGTTCACCCGGCCGATATTGGACTCCTCCGCCAGCACCACCTGGGTGTTGCGGGCGAGGCGACGGCTGAAGTCGTTGGGCAGGCCCCAGACTGTGTCGAACGGCAGCACCGTGACCGCCTCGGCGCCACCGATGGCGGCGGAGAAGGTCGAGATGGTGCCACGCAGGATGTTCACATAGGGATCGTCGCGAGTGATCTCACGCCACGAGGTGACCGCATGCTGACGGGCACCGCGCTTGGCGGGGTCGACACCGAAGACTTCACCGACGCGCGCCCATGCGGTGCGCAGCGCGCGGATCCGAGAGATGGTCGCCAATTCGTCGACGGCAGCGGTGACGCGGAAGTTGATCGCGTCGAAGGCGTCGTCCACGCTGACACCCTGCTCGACCAGAGCCCGCACGTACTCGACGGCGCTGGCCAGCAGCCAGGCGACCTCGTGCACATCGCCCGCTCCAGCGTTGTGGTAGATGGTGCCGTCCACGACGATGGCTCGCGACTTCTTGTACTCGGCCAGCCGGTTCACGTAGCCGGCAAGCTGGGAGAGGTCGGGGGTCGTGCCGTTGAGAGCGGCCACGCCGATCGGGTCGAGGCCCAGGTTCAGCGAGAGCTCCGACTTGTCCTTGTCGGATGCCTCGAAGATGGCCAGCAGCGCGTCGGCTGCCGTCTGCTGATCGGTACGGCTCGACACGTCGATCTTGGCCAGCTCGAGCAGCACATCAGCCAGATCGTCGGCGATGTCGGCAGCCGAAATGGCGTCCGGATCGACACGCAGCCAGATGCTGTTGGCGCCGCGCTCCAGGTCGGTGCGGATGGCCGCGCGAGTGACGGCCGGATCAGGATCCTCATGCAGCGCCCGGACATCCCACGCGTCCATGTCGCCGTTGCGTACGGTTGTCCCACGCGTGAACGGCTCCGACGCGGGGGCTCCCAGCTCACCAATAGCATCATCGATGGTGTAAATAGGCTCAACCACGATGCCGTCAACTGTCTTGAAACGTAGCCGCTCGACCGCCTGTTCGGCGCTCAGCTGCTTGCCCTCAGGACGTCCCTTGTTCAGTACCTTTGCAACTTCGGCAGCCCACTGATCATAGGTGGGTGCGGCGAAGTCACCGGCGAGAACGAGGTTGTCGGGGGTTTCGTCCGCGACATCCGTTGACGCGCCTGCTGGTGGAGTAGGTGTCGTCATCGGTTCACTCCTCCCAGTGTGAAAGGCTTCTCACGAAGCCGGGGTTCAAACCTTCATGCGGCCGTCAGGGCCACATAAAGCTTCTGCGATGGACGAGACCCGCTGGTCAGATCCACGGGACTAAGCAGGCGGAACAGTCCATCGCTCAGACCTGCAACAGCATACCAAGGCGGCTTCTCGCCCGGACGGCGCCCCGTGGCCTGACCAGCGGCCCGCTCAGGCCTGCCCGCCCGCCTGAATCGTGATGTTGTTCAGCTTGGCCTGCGACTTCGTGAGAGCCGCGCAGAACTCGCCACCGAAGCCTTGCGCGCTGGCGATCTCGAGAGCCTCGTGGACCCCGTCGCCCACCACGGTCGGCACGCACAGATCAGCAGCCAGCCGCGAGAAATAGCGGACGTCCTTGCGGGCGTTGTCCAGCTGGAACCTCAAGGTGTCGAAGTTTCCCTTCAGCGATTCGCCCATGATGTTCAGGGTGCCGCCGTTGGCGAAGCCACCGCCGCCGAGCACCTCGATCAGCTTGGCCGGGTCGACGCCCGACTTCACGCAGACCGAGAAGCCCTCGGCCAAGATGGTCAGGGCGGCCTGGAAGGCGGTGTTGTTGGCGAGCTTGATGATGTGGCCGGCGCCTACCCCACCGCAGCGGTAGATGTTGTCGGCGAAACAGGACACGATCGGCTCGACCTCGGCGAAGAGTTCGTCGTCGGCACCGACGAGCACGTTGACGGTGCCCGCCTCTGCCTCGGCTGGCCCACGGGTCAGCGGGATGTCGGCGAACTTGGCGCCCTTGCCGGCAGCCAGTTCAGCCAGCCGGTAGGTGGTCGACGGCTCGGAGGTGGAGGCGTCCAGGATCAGCAGCCCCGGCTTCGGGTCAGTGAGGATCTGGGTGACCACCTGCTCGACGTCGGCGGCGGACGTGACGCAGATCACGATTACGTCGCTGGTATGGCCCAATTCGGCATTGTCGGCCGCGCGGGTCGCGCCCAGTTCATCGAGCCCCTCGGGAGCCCGATTGCGCATGGTGTAGGCCAGCGGGTATCCCTTGAGCAGCAGATTCTTCGCCAGCCCATGGCCCATCAGGCCGGTAGCCCCCACGAATCCGATCTGCTTGGTGCTATCGCTCACGATTGTCCTCTCATCATTGTTCGGTCGCATTCGACACCGCCTATCTTGCCATCTGCGATCGGTGAGAAACTGGGATCGTGCCACGTTCAACCACCTCCACCGCGCTGACCAGCAATGTCACCGATACCGCCTTGATCTTCGAAGGCGGCGGCATGCGAGCCAGCTACACCGCCGCGGTCGTGGTCGCCCTGCTGCAGGCCGAGATCCATCTCGACTGGGTGGCCGGCATCTCAGCCGGGTCGTCCAATACGGCGAACTACCTGGCCAGGGATACTTGGCGTGCCAAGGAGTCCTTCGTCGGCTTCGCGGCGGACCCGCAGTTCGGCGACCTGCGCACCTTCCTGCGGGGGCAGGGCATGTTCAACGCCAACTACATCTACCAGCAGACCGGCCAGCCCGGCGGGGCACTCCCCTACGACTGGGCCACCTTCCAGGCCAACCCTGCCGCGATGAACCTCGGAGTCTTCGAAGCAGACACCGGCAAGGCGTTCTACTGGACGAGGGAGGACACCCCGACACCGGCGGATCTGATGGTGCGCGTGCAGTCGTCGTCCACACTGCCGTTCTTCATGCCCACCGTGCACATCGGCGAACACAGCTACGTGGACGGGGCACTCGGCCCCAGCGGCGGAATCGCGTTGGACGCGGCCAAGGCGGCCGGTTTCCAGAAGTTCCTCGTCGTGCTGACCCGGCCCCGTTCGTATGTGAAGGAACCGATGCGCGTCAGCAGGGTCGTGCGGCAGTACTTCCGGCGCTATCCGGCGGTTGTGGACGCGTTGATGGCTCGGCCCGACAACTACAACCGCACCCGGGCCGAACTGCTGGAACTGGAGCGCAGCGGAGACGCGATGGTCTTCTTCCCCGACGGATACACCGTGAGCAACTCGGAGAGAAATGTCGCCAAGCTGGCGCGCAGCTATGCCGATGGGCAGGCGCAGATCAAGCGCGAACTGCCTGCCTGGAAGGAATGGCTGGGCCTGGCGTAAGCCGCGCTAGCGAGCCCGGCTCACCGACGCCGGCTACTTTCTGCGCGTGAGTGCGGCATCGAACGCCGCATCCAGCTCCGCGTTGAGGGATCGCAGCAGGTCGGCGTCCGGTTTGAGTACCTGCCGGTCGTAGCTGAACAGGCCGTTGGCCTCGATCTCCACGTCGCTCAACTGTGTGTAGACACATGCCCGCAGGCCATGCCTGACCAGCGGTATCAACTGCTCGCGGTAGAGCTTGGCGAGCGCCTTGCCCAGGCTCGCTGAGTCGGCGCAGAAGCGGTAGCCGAACTTCCCGTCGCCTTCCCACTGATGGCCCTCGGTGGCGAGGCTGAAGCCGCCGAACTCCGAGAGGAAGAACGGACGCCGGTCTCTGCGCGGGGGGCGCTGCAGTTTCAGCACGTAACGATGCCGGCTGCGGAAATCGCCGCCGCGCTGGTCGAACCAACCGGACGCAGGATCGATCAGCCGGGTCGGATCCAGTCTGCGGACCCGCCGTTCCAGGCGGGCGGTGTGGTACTGGCCCCAGCCCTCGTTGAAGATGACCCATATGACGATGCTCGGGTGGCCACGCAGCAGCTTGATCATGGCGGCCATATCGGCTTCGAACTCGTAGCGGTTCTGCTGAGAATCCCGGCCGGCGGCGGCCAGCCCGCGACGGGTCTTGTCGCGGGTCTGCCAATCCAACGCCATCACGATGCGCGATCGCGGAATGCCCACCCTCGGGCGTCCGCCGTTCACCACATCTTGAAGAACCAGCATGCCCAGCCGGTCGGCATGATGGTAGAAGCGCCGCGATTCGACCTTGATGTGCTTGCGGACCCCGTTGTAGCCCAGGTCCTTCAGCTGTTGCAGATCGAAGATCAGCGCCTCATCCGATGGTGCGGTCATGCCGGATTCGGGCCAGTAGCCCTGATCGAGCACCGCGTTGACAAACAGCGGCTTGCCGTTGAGCAGGATCGCCGGACGCTCGAATCGCCGGGCGCCCGGAATGCGTCCGATGGCCACGGTCCGGAGCCCCGCCCAGGAGGTGACCCGGTCGGTGCCATTGCTGACCTCGAGTCGGTAGAGGTAGGGGTCGTCGGGCGTCCAAGGTCGGATGTATGGGAGCGCCACTTCGATCGGCTCACCGGACTTTCCGGCCACGGTGATCTCGGACCCGTCCGGGCATTCGACTCGAACAGCGATCCGGCAATGCTGTTCGGTGTCAGCGATGATCGTGAACCCGTTGAGATCGGCGTAGCTGGTGGCGACGACCGAGGTGATGGCATTGGCTGGCAGGGGCTCGGCCCATACCGTCTGCCAGATGCCGCTGGTCGGGGTGTACCAGATGTCTTTCGGCGCCTTCTCGGATTGTTTGCCGTACTGCTGGCGACCGGCCGGACCCGGGTCACGAACCCCGACCACGATCTCCAGCCGCTCCGCCTTGGGGAGTTCGACACTGAAGGGCAGATAGCCACCGCGGTGATCGCCGACGAGTTGGCCGTTCACCCAGACCGCGGCCAGGTAGTCCACCGCCTCGAAGTTCAGCGCGACGCGGCGTGCCCGCCAGGCCGGCGGCAGCTCGACCAATCGGCGATAGAACAGGGTCTCATCCGGCAGGAGCTCACGGGTCACCCCCGAGGCGACGGTCTCAAGGGCGAACGGAACGCGGATCCGTCCGTCGTAGCTGTCGGGTGGGTATTCGTTCACGAGCCTGGCCGACGACGACGGACGGATCGCATAGTCCCAGGTGCCATTGAGACACAGCCATTCGTCGCGCTCGCGTTGGGGACGCGGGTACTGCGCCAATGGGCTGTCGGCGTTCAGCGCTTCATCGGCCCAGGGGGTGCGCAGTTGCGTAGCCACGGGTTTCACGGCGAATCTCCTCCGTCCGGAAAGTGCTGTCTCTCCTGCGAAGACTAGCGGCCCGGACGAACTCAGCCCGGTTCGAGTGTGGTGACCAGACGCCGCACCGGCCGCAACGGCATCGAGTCGAAGATCTCGGGGCTTTGTTGCTGGACTTTGGCGAGGTCGATGAGGATTTCACGTAGATGCTCGCGCAGCACGGTCACGGCCGCGTCGAGATCGTCCGCCTCGATGCCGTCCACGACCCGTTGGTGCTGGTCGATGAGAGCTGGCACGGGATGAATGACCAGGCCGAAGCGACGCGCCCGGTCGAGATGGGCTCTTTCCGAGGCCACGATGGGCCAAGCCGATTCCCGTCCGCTCAGCTTGAGTAGTTCGAGGTGAAAGGCCTGGTCCAGCGTGAAGAACTCCGCAAGATCAGCTCCGGCGGCAGCGACGGCGCGTTGGGCGTCGAGATTGTCGTGCAGGGCCTCGAGGTGGGCCCGGGACGATTCGCTGCGGACGAACCCGGCGAGCGCTGTGCACTCGACCGCCTCACGCACGAACTGCGCAAGCCTCACCCGATCGATGTCCACGTGAGAGACGAAAGTCCCCATCTGCGGAAAGACCTGAACGAGTCCCTCCTCGCGCAGCTTCAGCAGGCTCTCCCGCACCGGCGTGCGTGACACACCGAGTTCTGCGGCGAGGTCCTTCTCCGAGATCGGCGAGCGGGGCGGGTACTGCAACGTGACGATGCGCTCCCGCAGCTCGTCGTAGACGCGCTGTCGGATACTCCCCCGCAGTTCACCCATGGGGTCAGTGTAACGGTTCGGTCTCGATACCGGTTTTCGTCGTGGCTTCAGCTGACGCCGGTTCGACAGTTCTAATATATCAGTGCTAACATCTCTGTATGGGTGAAGCTGGTGACAGCATCCCAACCAGCAAGAAGGCAAGAGCGTCCGAAAGGCCACGGCGACAAAGCCGTTGCGATGGCCGCACACGGTCCTCATTTCTCGGCAGCAGAGAGATAGGGCTCCTGAAGACAACATCGTCCATCAGAAGGAGGACTTCTCCCCTATGAAACAGTCAAAGCTCGCAGCATCCGCAATTGTCGGTTTGATCTCGTTGAGTCTGGCAGCCTGCGGGAGTGGTGGTGAAAGCGGGGGCAAGGCAGAACAGGTCGTTTTCAAGTTGGCTGTCAGCCAGCCTCAGGAACACCCCCAGTATCAGGCCGGCCTCGAATTGGGCAAGAGACTCGAAGAGGCCACCGATGACCGCTACTCCGTGCAGGTCTATGGAAACGAAACGCTGGGCACCAGCGCCGAAGTAATCCAGAATCTGTCGAACGGCACCGTCGACTTCGCCTGGATCGGCGGAGCAAATGTGGAAAGCCTCAACCAGGACTTCGTCGTCTACAACTTGCCGTTCGTATTCGATTCCCGCGAAGCTCAGCTCGCAGTCCTCAATGACGACGAACTCAACACCGAACTGTTCACCTCTTTGGAAGACTCCAAATCGATCACCGTGCTCGGCGGCGCCAACGCCGGCCAACGCAGCATCTACAACGCGATCCGGCCGATCAGGACCCCTGATGACCTCAAAGGTCTCAAGATCCGGGTCCAGCAGTCCGATTCGCAGGTTCGCATGCTGCAGCTCCTCGGCGGGATTCCCTCACCGATGAGCTTCGGCGAGGTCTATTCCGCCTTGCAGACCGGAGTTCTTGACGGTGCCGAAAACAACGAACCGTCGTACAACGCGATGAAGCATGATGAGGTCGCCAAGTACTACTCCTATACGAGGCACCTGATGATCCCGGACTTCCTGTTGATGAGCACACAGACGCTCGACAAGATGGACGAGACGGACCGCGACGCTCTGCTGGCGATCATTCCTGACATCACTCAGAAGGCAAGTGACGACTTCGTTCCCTACGTCAACGAATCGATCGAACGCAGCAAGGCGCTCGGCGCGCAGTTCAACGACGACGTCGATACGGCTGCTTTCAAGGCTCGGGTAGCCCCGATGGTCGAGGAGTACATGGGCGCAAATGACCTTCGGGCCAAGTACTACGAGGCAACCCAGCAAGCCAACCAGGACAACCCTGCATAGTAAGTTGCCCGGCTAATCTGACAAACGACTTCCGGATGGGGGGCCCTTCGATTCGAGAGGGCCTCCCATCCGGAATGCGAGTAGCGAACAAGATGAAGGAGCCCAGGTGAAATTCGGAATGCGCTGGTTCGGCGCGCAAGACGACCCCATCCCCCTCGAGTACATCCGTCAGGTGCCCAACGTCACTCATGTGGTCGGTGCCCTGTTCGATGTCCCGGTGGGCGAGGTCTGGCCGATGGACAAGATCATCGCGCTGCGCGACCAGATCGAGGGCGTCGGTCTGAAGTTCGAGGTGGTCGAGAGCGTCAATATCCACGACGACATCAAGATCGGCGGTCCCAAGCGCGACTGGGCCATTGACAACTACATCGCCACCATCAAGAACCTGTCGGCCGTCGGCATCAAGGTGATCTGCTACAACTTCATGCCGGTCTTCGACTGGGTGCGCACACAGTTGCGCCACCGGCTGCCCGACGGGTCCTACACGATGGCCTACCAGGACGCGCTGGTGCAAGGCACCGCGCAAGAGACCATGGAGCGGATGAACGCCAACAACACCGGCGGTCATAAGCTGCCGGGTTGGGAGCCCGAACGGCTCGTCCATCTGCAGGAGTTGCTCGAGGCCTATGCCCCACTGGGAGCCGAGGGACTCGCGGAGAACTTCAAGTACTTCATCCAGGCGATCATGCCCACCTGCGAGCAGTACGACGTCAAGATGGCGATGCATCCCGATGATCCGCCCAAGGCGCTGTTCGGTCTACCCCGCATCGCGACCGATGCCCAGGACCTGCGCCGCATCGAGTCGTTCTACGACTCCCCTTACAACGGCTTCACGTTGTGCACCGGATCGCTGGGCGAGAATCGTGCCAACGACGTGCCCGCCCTGATCCGCGAGTTCGCCGGGCGCGACAAGGTTCCCTTCGCGCAGATCCGCAACATCAAGTTCACCTCTGATGTCGACTTCCACGAATCCGCTCACCCGTCGGCCTACGGATCGCTCGACATGTACGAGATCATGCTCGCGTTCTACCAGGCCGGATTTGATGGTTATGCGCGCTCCGACCATGGCCGCGACATCTGGGGTGAACGCGGACGCCCGGGCTACGGCCTGTACGACCGGGCGCTCGGAACCAGCTATCTGAGCGGCCTGTGGGAGGCCATCACCAAGGCCAACCGCTGACTGCCCGCTCCCTCGGCGGAACTCAGTTCCAGCGCAGGGTGGCGTCCCAGGGGCGCTGCTTGATGGTCGCCTTCACCGCGTCCGCCGAGCAGCCGAGTGTGGTGAGGAAGATCGCCATCCGGATGAGCACACCATTGTCGGTCTGGCGGAAGATCGACAGGCCGGGCAGATCGTCCACGTCGCTGGACAGATCGAACGAGTCCATCCGGGAGTCTCTCGGCAGCGGGTGCATGATGATGATGTCGCTGGCGTCCGCCTCGGCCAGCAGTCGCTTGTTCAGCAGGTTGCCGGACACGTTCGCCGTGACCAGCACCTCCTCGGTCATCCGCTCGCGCTGAACGCGGGTGGCGTACACCACGTCGGCACCGACCAGCGCCTCGGGCACAGCATCGCAGTCGATCACCCGGTGCCCGCGCTCGCGGGCGTACTTCTCCACCTCGACCGGCAGTTCGAGGCTGGGCGGGCTGAACATCTTGAAGGTGATGTTGTCGGCCAGTGAGAGCAGCTTCATCAGCGAGTGCACCGTGCGGCCGTACTTGAGATCACCGACGATCGCGATCGTGCAGCCGTCCACAGGCTTGCCGCGGCGATGCAGTTCTGACTCGAGGGTGTAGAAGTCGAGCAGTGCCTGGCTCGGGTGCTCGCCGGTGCCATCGCCGGCGTTGACCACCGGCACCACCGACGCCGCCGCGAACTCGGCGACCGAGCCTTCGTCGGGATGGCGCACCACCAGGACATCGGAGTATCCGGAGACCACCCGCGAGGTGTCGGCGATCGATTCGCCCTTGGCCATGGACGAGAAGGTGAAGCCGGTGGTGGTCGTCACCTCGCCACCCAGCCGCAGGAAGGCGGATTCGAAGCTCAGCCGCGTCCGGGTGCTGGGTTCGAAGAACAGGCTGCCGAGGATGGCGCCATCGAGCACCGTGCACACTGCGCGGCGCTCGGCGATCGGACGCACGAGATCGGCTAGGTCGAACAGCTTCTGCAACGAGGTCCGGTCGAACTGCTGAACACTCAGCAGGTGGCGTCCGGCACCGAACGGAGGAAGACTATCGGAGGCAGTCACGAGTTCGCTCCTTCATCGACATATCGATGGCAACCTACCACGCGCCATCGGATCCGACCCACCCTCACCAGTTCCTCAACGCCCCGGAGACCGGCGATGCCGTCGGCCAGGCGGCGGGGCGCTGGGCCGACGGCATCGTCCGGCAGGCAGTTTCACAAGCGTGACGACTGCGTGCTGCGCTGCCAGATCTCACTCGGGATCAACTGGTCGAAGGTCTCCACCACGAAGTCCGGCCACTGCTCGGGGGTAGCATCCGCGACATCCTCGCGGGTGCTGTCGCCAGTGAGGACCAATGCCGAGGCCATGCCGGCAGCCCGGCCCATCGCGATGTCGGTGCCGAGCCGATCGCCGACCATGAGGACGTCCCTGGGGTCGACGTCCAGCCCGGCGATCGCCTCGTCGATCATGATGGCTCCTGGCTTGCCCAGATTGATCGAGCACTGCACGCCGGTGCAGGCCTCGATCGCAGCGGTGATCGCCGCGCAATCCGGTTCGCCGCGTCCGCCCGGGAAGGGGCAGTAGCGGTCCGGATTGGTCTGCACCAGGAATGCCCGCTTGTAGAACCAGAGGGCGTCGAACGCGATCTGGAGTTTGCGGTAGTCGAACGTCCGGTCGTAGGACGCCACCACGATGTCGATCTGTTCGGGATCGTCGCTGAGCCGGATGCCGGCCTTCGTCATGGCTCGGATGAGTGGCTGCTCGGCGATCGGGAACACCACGGCATGAGGATGGTGTGCCAGCAGCCAGCGAACCGTGGTGACCACGGTGTTGGCGATGTCGTCCACAGGGGTGGGCAAGCCGAGCCGGCTGAGTTTCGCGGCGTACAGTTCCGGGTCCTTGGTGGGATTGTTCGACAAGAACCGCACTGGGATGTCCCGTTCGCGCAAAACCCGTAACCCCTCGTGGACGCCGGGCAGGACGTCATCGCCCAGGTAGATGGTGCCATCCATGTCGAACACGTAGGCGCTGTAGAGGCGTTCGGGACGCATCGTTTCTCCTCGCTCGTCGATTGTCGCTGTCTGCTCAGGTGTCGCTGTCTGCTCAGCTGTCACGGTCTGCTCAGCTGTCACGGTCTGCTCAGGTCCACAGGCCACCGGGAGCGAACACCTCGTCGACCAGTTCTGCGAACCATCCGATCTCGCGGCTCACATCGAGCACGGTGTAGCGCGAGCGGTAGTACATGGCGCGCGGAAAGGTGGCCTTCAGATCGGCGAGCGTCAGGCCGATCTGCTCGGGATGAGTCGGGGTGCCCGCCGCAGCCAGCGAGCGCTGCAGAGTAGCTGCCGGCACCAGTTGGGCCTCCAGCCGGGGCCGCAGGGACGGCCAGTCGTCCACCAGCGTCTGGACGCGGACGCGTAGCCCGTCGGCGTCCACGTACTTCTCGCGGGTCTCCCGCACGCCCTTCTCGGCCAGCGCACCGGTGAGCTTCGAGCGGATGTCCGCCTCGAGTTCATCCCAGGTCGGCCAGGCGGCGACGACGGCGTCCACATCGATGGATGCCAGGTCGCGCTGCAAGAACCGCTCGTAGAAGGCAGTCATCGCCAAGGTGCCGATCGCGACCTTGAAACCGTGCGACAGCGGTGGGTCGAGCTCGGCGCCGAGATGATCGAGTTCCCACAGGTGGCTGAAATAGTGCTCGGCGCCGGAAGCCGGCCGCGTGCCCTTGTAGACCTGCATGGCCAAGCCGGACAGCAGCAGGCCCTTGACCAGGCCCTCATAGGCATCGGGGTCTCCGGCAGCCAGGGCCTCGGGCCGCGACAGCGCCTCGGAGACACCGCCCTGCACCAGGTTCCAGGCGAGCGGGTCGATGGGGTCGAGCCCGATCGCGTCCGACAGGATCCAGTCGGCGCCGGCGGGGATCTTGGCGGCGAGATCGCCGTAGCCGGATGCCACCATGGCCTTCGGCGCCGCAGCCGCGACGTCGAGGTCGAAGATCACGACGGCCGGGGCGGGGCACGGCATGGTGATCTTGATGCCGCCCTGACTCATCGGTGCACCGAAACCGGAGTATCCGTCCATGGATGCCGCTGTCCCGACGACCGCGTATGGCTGGCCGAGTTCCCCGGAGGCCAGTTTGACCAGATCGTTGAGCGTCCCGGAGCCGACCGCGACACCCAGTGCGTCCGTCTCGCGCAGGCGTTCGCGGACCTCTTCGGCGTGCTCGTAGGCGGCATACAGCGTCGGGGTGCCGGGGAAGATCAGCGGCTCGGCCTGCAGCAGACCCGCCTGCGCGATGGACTCTGCGACGGCCTTCCCGGCGGCCGTCCAGGTGCGCTCATCGGCCACGATGAGCAGCGGCCGCTCGGCCTGGACGAGTGACTGGGCGAGGATCTCACCGGAGCGCGGCAGGATGCCTCGTCCCACTTCGATGACTCGGGTGTCGCTCGCGTGTGTCAGGCCTTCGGCGATGGATTCCTTCTTCATGGTTTCTCCTTCGATCGATGATCGGGGTGGTGGGGATGGGTCGTTCTGGGCTCATCGAGGTTCGGACAAGGCGTGAATCACGGCCTCCAGCGCCTCCTGCTCGTCGAGGCCATCCGCCCAGACGACAACCTGATCTCCTTGCTCGAGCCCGAGCGCGAGCACGTTCACGACGTGCGCTACGCTCGCGCTGCGATCCGCGGAGCGCAGGAAGATGCTGCTGGAGTAGCGACCGGCGAGTTCGGCTAGGTTGTGGGCCACCAGGGCGTGCACGCCCTCGGGGTGGCCCACGACGACGTCTCGTCGGATCACAACTGCTCGATCACGAACGTGCTGCCCACCTCGAGGCGTGGCACTTCCTCGCCCTCGACATGAATGGCCCCGTGCATATAGGCCGATTTCTGGCCGTCGACGATGACCGTGACGTGACCCAGGTTGTCCAGGTTCTGGCGGGCCACCGAGCCGACGGCGGTGATCGGGTACTGCTCGCCGTCCAGCACCAGCACCTGACCCGCCTGAAGATCCGCGGTAGTGCGGGCCGATGCGTCGACGAGGAAGCAGAACTCACGCAGCGCGTCGGGAGCCTCCTCACCGAAGGTGACGAGCATGCCCTGGGCGATGAAGGAGCTGGCCTCGGGCCCGACCTCGGTAACGGTGGTGCGATAGATCTCGGTCATGATGACTGACTTCCTTTCGTGTCGTGTCTAGGACGAGTAAAGGCCGATACTGGCAAGCCAGGCCACTGCAACACGCGGGACGCCGTTAAGGAATCGTGAGTAGAGCACAGATGGCACGCCCACCTCGACGGTCTCCGGCCGGGCCTCCGCCAGACCCAGTCCGACAGGGATGAAGTCGGCGGCATTTTGGGTATTGATGGCGAACAGCGCCGGGAGCGCGAGGCTCGGCGGGATGTTGCCCTTGCCGATCTCGACGCCGATGAGGGTGCCGATGATCTGGCCGATGACGGCGCCCGGCCCCAGCAGCGGCGACAGGAATGGCAGGGAGGCGATGAAGCCGAGAGCCATCAGTCCCCACCCGGTGCCGGCCAGCGGGGTGAGCAGGCTGGAGAACCAGTTGCCGAAGCCCGAGGCGTTGATGATGCCGATCAGCATCGCGACGAAGCCCATGAAGGGGATGACCGTGCCGAGCATGGTCTGCACGGCGTCGCGGGCGGCCTGGTAGAAGATCGACACGACCCGGCCGGCGCCCAGGCCGATCTTCTCGAGCAGGGACTTCTTCTTCTTCTCGGCAATGGTCTGCGAGATCTTCTTGTCGGTGCTCCAATCACCCTTGACGGTGAAGGCAGGTCCGCCGTCGGAACCGCCGGTGCCCTGGGCATCTTCGGAAGCGGTGGCGCTCGCGGCGCCGATGGAGACCAGGGCCTCCGCCTCATCGGCAAGACGCACCTGCTCGGGACCGACCGCGGAGACGTAGAGCTCCTCGGTGATGAACTGGGCAAGAGGACCGGTCTTGCCGGTGGGCATCACGTTGACCGTGGAGATGCCCTTCTTCGGGTACAGGCCGCAGCGAAGCGTCCCGCCGCAGTCGATGACCGCGACGAAGATCTCGTCGTCGGGTACCGACGTCTTGAATCCGTTGACGGCTTCAGCGCCGGACAGTTCGCAGATCCGGTCGACGACCTCCGGCTTCATGCCGCCGCCGACGATGTAGACGACCTTGTTTCGCTGCTCGGTGGGAGTCAGTGTCAGGGGGCCTCCGAAGCCGCCGCCGCCGCGCTCAATGACAATGGTGTGGTAGTTGGACATGTGGAGCGTCACCCTTCTATGTGGGGTTCGAGGCTGAGTTCGACACCCTGCTGCTTGCTGACGTAGGCGGTGGTGAAGTCGGTCACCCAGCCGGAGACGAAGTTCATGACGAGGCCGACCAGCAGATACCGGATGGCCAGTGGCCCGGTGCTCAGGCCGAGCGTCATGACGCCCTGGGCGATGCCGAGCCAGATGAACAATTCGGCCGGGTTGATGTGCGGGAAGACGCCGTTGCTGGTGTGGCAGAACTGCGCGGCGCTGGCGAAATAGCTGGGCTTGTAGCGCTCGGGCATGAACCGCCCCAGCGAGTGCACCATCGGGTTGGCCAGCATGAACGCTCCGATGAACGGAAGCAGCATGTAACGGCTCACCGGGTTGTGGGACGCCTTGCCGGCGAAGCGGTTGACCCGGTTCTCGCCGACCAGTTGAATCAGTGAGTTCATTGCGATCAACAGCATGAGGACGAGAGGCACGATGCTGCCCATCCAGCTGATGAAGACATCGGCTCCGGCCTGGAATAGGCCGACGAACCACTCGGCGGCGCGCACGAGTATATCCATGATCACTCCTTCGTAGATGTAGTGGGTGGTGGGGCTTATGGGGTTACGGACAGGTCAGGCCGTGGCCACCGGACGGCGCCGAACAAGTCGGCCGGCAGCGAGGCTGATCTGGGCGAGCGGGCCGGGCGGATCCAGCGGTTTCTTACCGGCCAGCACGGTGCGGTAGTTGTCGCGGGCATTGGCCACCGCCGCGCGCACCGGCCTATTGAAGCGCCGGTCGGTTTCGGGTGTGAGTTCGGCGAGTTCGCAGCCGTCGAAGGCATCGAAGACGCGGAACCGAGACAGCACGGTGACCCCCGAGAGCTTGTGGCCCTCGACGATGCGTCCGTCGTCGTCGAGCAGGAACAGCACCAGCGCACCCGCGGAGAGCAGGCCCTGCTTCTTGCCGAGCGCGACCCGGCCGCGACGGCGCAGGCTCGTGAACGTGGCGGCGAAGTTCTTCGACTGCCTCAGCGCCAAGAACGTCTGGGTGAGGTAGACGACCGCGAACGCGATCAGGACGGTCCAGAACACTGCTTCTCCTCAGGTGGTCGGGTTGGACTGCAGGTTCTCCATGAAGTAGAAGAACTGCTCGTAACTGGTCAGGCGGGAGATCTTCGCCACCGCGGCGGCGTTCCCGCCGAGCCGGATGATCTCGTCGTAGACACGGATGAGAACGGTGTCGTCGTAGGCGACCTTCTCCGGGACGGCCATCAGGAACACCACGCGGATGCCGGCCTCGGAGTCGGCTCGCGGCACCACGCCGAGCGCGCACACCGGGGTGACCAGCGTGGGATCGGTGGCGTGGGGAAAGGCGAGCCGGTCGTCTAGTTGCATGGTGGCCCGCGCCTCGCGGGCGGCAGTGGCCGCCTCGAACCCCTCGCCGACCAGGCCGGCCTTCCGCAGCGCGTCGATGAGCAGCTGGGTCGCCTCCGGGTAACCGGCGTCGGTGGGGAGGCGGACGAACCGGTTCTCGTCGATCAGGGACACCAGCAGGGAGCCTGCCGCTGCCGGGGCGAGCGGGCCGAGGGTGGGTATCCGCAGCGCGTTCAGCCGGCGAGTCACTGCCTGCCGGTCGAACAGCTCCGACAGCTCGAGTGTGGGACGGTTGGTCGATACCCGGGCGCCGGGGGTGGTGACGACCAGGTCGCTGGCATCCAGGTCACCGGGTGCGCAGTCGGGGACGATCGTGTAGCGCGTACCGGCGGGGAGCAGCGTCGCAAGGTGGGACCGAACCAGGCGCGCGGTGGCCGGGCCGTGCCCCGAGACGATGGTCACCGACATCTCGCGCCGTTGCCGAGCCGCGTAGTCGACCAGGAATACCTGGAAGTAGGTGGTGAGCAGCGACAACTCGCCCGCTTCGACGACCAGCCCGGTCTCCTGCTGTATCTCCTCGGCGGCGATCATCGCCATGCGGTGGGCCAGCGGATACTCCTCCTCCAGCCGCCCGGGCTGTGCGTCGGTGGCCAGATGCAGCGAGTAGCGCAATCTGTTCACCAGGAATGTGACGTGCTGGGTGAACTCGCGGACGAGTTCGGCGGTCGCGAGGCGTACGTCCATCTCGTTGGCTACGCGGTCGAGGATGCGTTCCACAAGGGCGCCGGCCAGCTCAGCCGACCGCCAGACGCCGCCGGGGCCCTCGGCGCCGGTCATCCGCATTCCGGCGGCGGGCAGCGCCAAGAACAGCACCTCGTCGTCCGGCAGCTGCTCATTGAGCAACGGCTCGACGGCCGCGGCCAACGCCCTGGCCAGGTCGTGAGCGGGAGAATCCACCAGATCGGCGTAGGTCGGCGGAAGCGCGCCGAGCGGCTGGTTGTTCAGGTAGCGGTCGAGCACGACTGTCACCCAGCCCCGCATGATTTCGCGGTTGGCCGCGCTGAGACCGTACTCGCCCAGCACCTGTTCCACGGCACCGTGGATCTCGCCGCCCAGCGGATAGCCGCGGTAGGCGGCTGCGTACGCGTGGTCGAGGATCGCCAGCCGGATGCCCAGCTCGGGGCCTGCCAGCGTCAGCCCGACGCGGGTTCTCCCCTCGATCTTCACGCCGTAGGGAGCCAGCAACTCGCGAACCTGGGCGATATCGGCGACCACGCTGGTGCGTCCGAGGCGCATGTCCAGCGTCAGATCCTCGATGCGTACCGGCCTCAGGCTGTGCAGCAGCCGGGCGAGGATATATAGGCCGCGCGCCATTGCGGGTCGTTGAACGACTCCTGCACGATCGCTAGCCGGTCACGGACCCGGCGATACGCATCGGCGTCGACGATCAGCAGACGGTAGCGTCCATCGCTGAACCGGATCGAGGCGGCGGTGCCGAGGCTGTTGTTGAGTTGAGCGACATCGGTGCTGATGGTGCGGGCTGCGACGCCGCAACGCATCGCCAGAGCATCCTTGGCGACGGAATCCGCCGACTCCAGCTGCAGCAGAATGCTGACTGCTCGGTTCATCGTCGCTCCTCTCCGCCTCGCCATCGTGGCCAAGATGAACGTAACGTGAACGGAGCACTGAAAGCAGCCCCCAATAGACCGGGGTCTACGTCAATTGGGCGCGCGACACTGACCGAATCCCCATGCCATGGGGCTGACAAGCCGAAATGCGGGTCGGGAGGTCACGGCCTGTGCGCGAGTTCGAGCAGATCGCGGGCATGCGCCAGCCCCGAGCTGCTGTCGTCCAGGCCACCCATCATGCGGGCCAGCTCGGCCTCGCGCTGCGCCCCGGTCACCAGCGTCAGATCGCTGGTGGTGACCTGACCGTCACTGGATTTCGAGACCACCCAGTGGGCGGACGCGAATGCCGCCACCTGAGCCAGATGCGTCACGACGATCACCTGCGAGTACTCGGCGAGCCGGGCCAGCCGGCGGCCGACCTCGATGGCCACGCTGCCGCCGATTCCGGCGTCCACCTCGTCGAAGACGAAGATGTGGCCGGGATCTCCGGCGGCGAGCACCACTTCCAGACCCAACCGGACGCGGGACAGTTCGCCGCCCGAGGCGACCTTCGCCAGCGGTCCGGGGGTGGCGCCGGGGTTCGCCGCGAACAGCAGGTGTACATGTTCCAGCCCGTGGGGACCCGGCTGCGGCAGCGGCTGTAGGTCAAAGCGCAGCCGGGCGTGCGGCATGGCCAACGCCGCCAGCTCGTCCTGCACGGCCGCAGCCAGCCGTGCGGCGGCCTGCTCGCGCAGCTCGGTGATGTGCCCGCCGAGTCTCAGCAGTGTGGCATCGAGATCGGCGATCAGCGCATCCAGTTCGCTCAGCCGCTGGTCCCCGCGGCTGAGGTTGGACAGCCGCATCGCTGCGTTTGCGGCCCAGGCGAGCACCTCGTCGATGGTCGAGCCGTACTTGCGCGTCAGCCCGGCCAGCTGCGCGCGCCGTGAGGTCACCGCTTCGAGCCGCACGGGGTCGGCGTCCAGGTCGGCCAGATAGGACGCGACGTCGGCGGCCAATTCGTTGACCTGCCCGGTGATCGTCCGGGCGGCCAGGGCCAGCTCGCCGGCCTGCTCATCCAGCCTGGCGATGCCGGCGAGTTCGTGGCGGGCGATACCGACCAGGCCGACCGCGCCGGGATCGTCGAGGTCTCCCTCATCGGAGCCGGACAGCGCATGGCTGGCTCGGGCGGCGAGCAGCCTCAGGTCGTCCACAGCCTGCAGCCTGGACGCCTCGGCCGCCAGCTCGGCGTCCTCCCCCGGCCGGGGATCGGCCGCCGAGATCTCTTCCAGTCCGAACTGCAGCAGATCGGCCTCGCGGGCGCGTTCTTGAGCGTGGTGCACCAGGTCGTCGCGCTCGGTACGCAGCTGGTCGCGACGGCGGTAGGCCCCTCGGTAGTCGTCGAGCAGCGCCGCCAGCTCGGGACCACCGGCATGGTCGAGAACCTCGCGCTGCCGATCCGGGTCGCCCAGCCGGATCTGCTCGGACTGACCATGAATGGTCGCGAGTTCTCCGGTCACTTCGGCCAGCTTCGATATCGGGGTCTGGACACCCCCGACGAAGACCCGTGAGCGGCCCTGCTTGCTGACCTGGCGGGAAACCAGCAGCTCGTCCGCTTCGGTCTCGGCGCCGATGTCGTCCAGCAGTGGCGTCACCGCGGAAAGATCGTTGAAACGTCCCTCGACGATGACGCGCTGGGAGCCCCGCCGGACCACCGAGGCATCAGCCCGCTCGCCCAGCAGCAGGCCGAGTGAGCTGACGATCATCGTCTTGCCGGCACCGGTTTCACCGGTGATGACGGTCATGCCCGCGGTAGGTTCAATGGTCGCGTCCGCGATCACCCCGAGATTCGAGATGCGTAACTCGACCAGCATTAGGGCCGCCCTTTGCTCCGGAAGCCATCGATGTTGAGGTCGAACTTCTTCACCAGGCGCGAGGTGAACGGCTGCTCCTGAAGCCGCGCAACCCGCAGCGGATGGCTGCCGCGCTCCACATGGATACGGGTGCCGGGCAGGATGTCGACCGAACGACGGCCATCGCACCACACGACGGACCGGGTCACATACTGGTCCGACAAGGTCAGATCAACCAGCGAGTTGGGATCGAGCACCAGTGGACGCGCGAACAGCGCATGTGCGGCCATGGGCACGACCTGGAACGCCTGCACATCGGGCCAGATGACCGGACCGCCGAGAGAGAACGCATAGGCGGTGGAGCCGGTCGGAGTGGAAACCAGCATGCCGTCGCAGCTCCAGCGCGACACGGGCAGATGATCGATCTCGACCAGCACATCGAGCATCTTCTCGCGAGCCGCTTTCTCGAGGGAGACCTCGTTGACCGCGAACGACGACCAGATCTGATGGCCTTCGGGGTCGACCACCTCGACGTCGAGGGTGAGGCGTTCTTCAACGGTGTAGTGGCGTTCGACCACTTGCTGAACCAGCTTGTGAACGTCGTGCGATTCCAGCTCTGCGAGGAACCCGACGTGCCCGAGGTTGACGCCCAGCAGCGGCACGCCGCGCGGCACCACGCCTTCGGCGGCCCACAGTATGGTGCCGTCGCCACCGAAGACGACCATGAGTTCGAGCGGCCCGGGATCGCCGAGGACACCCTGCTCGATCGTCACATCGCGGACTCGTTCGCGCAGTTCGGCGATCCGATCGCCGAAGCCCACGCAGGTGATGCCGGTACCGATAGTGCCCTGGACGAACTTCTCCGCTACGTCGATGGCTTCTGGACGCGCCGGGTGCAACAGAATTCCCACTCGTCGGGGTTGCTGAGGCTGCGAACTGTTCGTCACGTTCCGAAGCCTACCCAAGCCGGATGTCGTCCGGTTCCTCGTCTTCCGAGCGCACCGCGTGAAAGCAGACGAAGTGCTCCAGGTTGCCGGCCGGACCGGCCAACTGGCTGTCGGCACGCCACTGGGGGATCCAGCCGAGTCCGGCGGCGTCTTCGACCACCGCATCGATGGCCTGCCTGCGGTCCGATGGTGAGTGGACCACTCCCCCCGCTCCGAGGCGTTCACGACCGACCTCGAACTGGGGTTTGATCATGAGCATTGCCCGGCCGTCCGGCCTGAGCACGGCGAACAGCGGTTCCAGCAGCATTCGCAGCGAGATGAAGGAGACGTCTGCCACGACCAGGTCGACCGGCTCGTCATCGAGATCGGCGAGCGTGAGATCGCGCAGATTCAGGCCCTCCCGCACCCGTACCCGCGGATCAGCCCGCACCACGGGCGCCAGCTGACCGTGGCCCACATCAACCGCGTAGACCAATTGGGCTCCCCTGCTGAGCAGCACTTGCGTGAAGCCGCCGGTGGACGCACCCGCGTCGAGCACCCGGGCAGGAACCTGAAGCCCGCTGGAGTCGAGAGCCCCGATGAGTTTGTGTGCGGCACGCGAAACCCACGGGTCGATCGCGCACTCGATGGTGTCGGTGGCGTTCACGCGGTGCGATGGCCGCACGATGACCCGGCCGTTGACCCGCACCGAACCGCCCTTGATCAACTCTGACGCCTGTGAGCGCGATCGGGCTCGGCCGGTCGTCACCAGCGTCTGGTCGAGCCGGTCATTCACGGTTGACGCGTCTGCGGCTTCGGCATCGGTATCGCCGCGCTGCGGGAGCTTTCCAGCACGTCTGCCAGCGTCTCGTGCGCGGCGCCCAGCCGTTGGAGTTGCTCGGTCACCGTCAGCTGTTGCGTGCCGGCAAGGGCAGCCAATGCCGAATCGATGATCCGGTTGCCGGTGACCGGAGGCTCGTCCGGGTTCGGTTCGTGGCTGTCCTGTGGGTCGTACCCGGTGGTGGTCACGGGAGCTGGTCCAGCGCATCGAGGGCGTCCGCGGCATCCAAGGAGCCGTCCCGCCAGGTAAGTTGGACGATCGCCCACAGCGCGTCCAACTGTTCGTCAACGGTTATCAGCGGACCGTCGAGGCGGACGACCCCACCGTAGACGTATGCCCGCGCGCCACGGCAGAGCACCTCGTCGTCGTGCCAGGACGCTTCGCGCCGCGGCGCGAGCAGGCCCCGCAGATTCCAGCCGATGGCCGTCGGATGCTGCTGAGGAATAGCGTTGACCAGGTCTGTCTTGCCATGCGCGCCGGTAAACACCATGAACGAGTCGATGCCGACATTGTGGGCACCCTCGATGTCGGTGTCCAGCCGATCGCCGACGAAAACCGGTCGGCGGGCCTGCATGCGGTTGATGGTCTCTTGCAGCAACGGCGGGTAGGGCTTCCCGGCGACCGTGATCGGGGTGTCTCCCACTGCGGTGCGCAGCGCCTCGATCTGTGCGCCGGCGCCGGGCACCAGGCCCAGGTCGGTCGGCCGGTTGATGTCGGTATTGGTCCCGAACCAGCGGGCCCCGCGCTGGATCGCGAAGCAGGCGTTGTCCAGACTGGGCCAGGACAGGTCCGGGTCATAACCCTGAACCACCGCTGCCGGCTCCTCACGGAAATCCGTCACCACGGTGAAACCGGCCGCGGCGATCTCGTCGGTAAGAGCCTGAGCGCCGCAGACCTGAACCTTGGCTCCCTCCGGCAACTCCCGGCGCATCAGCTGGGCGATGGCCTGCGGGCTGGTGACGACATCGGCCCGATGGCACTCGATGCCCAGGACGTTCAGATGGTCCACCACCACGTCGGCGCTGCGTCCGGCGTTGTTGGTGACAAAGCCGACCTTCACGCCAAGCCTGCGGAGTTCTCCGAGACTCTCCGGAGATCCCTCGACCGCGCGCGGGCCGAGGTATACGACCCCATCGAGATCGAACATCGCGGCGTCATAGGCATCGATGAACCGGGTCACTGCTCCTCCAGATCGTCTTTCGTCTTGTCGTCTGCCGGCTCGGCGTCGTCCGGCTCCTCCGGCTGCTCGTCTTCCTCCGGCTGCTCGTCTTCGTCCGGCTCCGGAGTCTGCTCGTCCAACAGATCGTCAGGTTCATCGTGATCGGACTGGTCATCGTCCTCAGACTCATCGTCCCCAAAGTCATCATCGTCGGACTCATCGTCCTCAGATCCGTCCACGGACTCCTGCGAATCGTCGGTCTCATCGGGCTCGTCGGCCTCAGCGGGCTCGTCGGCCTCAGCGGGCTCATCGTCGACGTCGTCGACCTCCTCGACGTCGAGCACCTCGAACTCGTCGAGGTCCGGCGCTTCTGCGACCGGTTCGCCCTTCAACTCGGCGATCCGATCGTCGATCTCCAACTCGTTGTTCTCGTCGTAGGTGCGCGCTGAGGTCAACCATTCGAGTGCGGCGTCCGGCCGGCCGTGCTCGGCGAGCAGATCGGCGTAGGCGAAACGCAACCGCGCCTGGCCCTGACGTCCACCTCGGCCACCGCTGATCGCTTCCTTGAGCAACCGCGATGCTTCGTCGCGCTGACCCATGTCGTCGCGGACGCCGGCCTCGACGAGGATGACCTCCACCTGCTGCGGCAGGCTGAGCTTGAGGTCTCGCGCCTCCCGGAGGGTTCGCAGCGCGGCCTGATGCTTGCCGACGGCCCGTTCGCAATCGGCGATGATCGGCAGGTAGTCGTCGTCGCCGGTAATCCGGTGCAGCGCTCGGTATTCGGTGAGCGCCGTGTCGTAGTGCCCAGCCAGGTAGGCGGTCTCGGCCGCCGCCTCGCGAACAACCGGCAGTCTGGACGCGAGCCGCCTGGCGACCATGGCATGCGCGAGCGCCTGCTCGGGATCGACGTCGAGGAGCTCGGCCGCCGCCTGAAGATGGCCTCCGACCTTGTCGGCCAGCTGCTTGGTCAGCGAGCGAAGCTCGGCACGAATGCTGCTGGGCAGACCGGTCTGGTCGTAGCCCTCGGGCAACTCGGGCTCGTTCTCGGCAGGCTCCAGCCCGGGTGGCAGCGGACGCTCGGTCCTCTCGAAGCGATCGTCGTCGCGGCGGTCGAAGCCGCGGGAATCTCTGCCTCGCGAGAAGCGGTCATCACGGCCGCGGGAATCGGAGTCACGCGAATCACGGTTCGGCCGACGGTCGTCATAGGAACGTGCTGGACGCGAGCTGCTCCGGTCGCCGTAGGGCTTACGATCCCGGTCACCCGACGACCTCTGATCACGATCACCATAAGGTTTGCGATCCCGGTCACCGTAGGGTTTGCGATCCCGATCACCGTAAGGCCTGCGGTCACGGTCGGCCGACGACCTCTGATCCCGATCACCGTAGGGCTTGCGATCCCGATCACCGTAAGGCTTACGATCGCGGTCACCGTAGGGCTTACGATCCCGATCACCGTAGGGTTTACGGTCACGGTTGCCCGACGACCTCTGATCCCGGTCACCGTAGGGCTTGCGATCCCGGTCACCGTAAGGCTTACGGTCACGGTCGGCCGACGACCTCTGATCCCGGTCACCGTAGGGCTTGCGATCCCGGTCACCGTAAGGCTTACGGTCACGGTCGGCCGACGACCTCTGATCCCGATCACCATAAGGCTTGCGATCCCGGTCACCGTAGGGCTTACGATCCCGATCACCATAAGGCCTGCGATCCCGGTCACCGTAGGGCTTACGATCGCGATCGCCATAAGGCTTACGATCGCGGTCGCCCGACGACCTCTGATCACGGTCGCCGTAAGGCTTGCGATCCCGGTCACCGTAGGAAGAACGGGCGCGATCGCCGTAAGGCTTGCGGTCGCCGCGCTCGTCACGTGAGCGATCATTCGGACGTCCCTGCCGCGCCGGCCGCCGATCATCGTCCGAGCGGTATCTGCGCTCGCCCTCCGGGCGCCGGGAGTATCCACGCTCGCGATCATCGTCGCGACGACGGTCCCGATCATCACGTGCCGGTCCTCGGCGCGCGTCGTTACCCCGCTCGCCGGCGTCGGAACGGCGATACCGGTCGTCACCGCCGCGTTCGCCTCGCCCGGCGCTTCCGTAGGAACGCCCAGAGCTCTGGTAGCCGCCGCGATTGCGCGAATCCTCACGACGTGAGTCATTGCCGCGGGAGTTACCGCCTCCGCGGTAACCGCCACTGCGAGGCTGGTCGTCCCGCGAGTAGCCACCCTCCCGCGAATCGCGTCCACGGAAGTCGCTGCTGCGTGAATAGCGCCCCTCGCTGCCTCGGGAATCGTCGCGGCGCGAGTAACCCTCATCGCGCGAGTATCCCTCGCGTCCGCCGTCGCTGCGAGAATCATTGCGACGTCCAGCGGCCCCGCCACCGGATCGGTTCTTGCTGCTGTAGGAGCCGCCGCGCGAAGCCGCGCTTCGGGATCCGCGCGCGTCTCGGGACCCACCGCTCCGGGGGTATCCGCCGCGTGAGCCTCCGCTCGACGACGGACGCGAACCGCTGCGCCCAGATGGCTTGCGATCATCGCGTGAGGAGTCGCCACCGTCGCCGGGTCGTTGGTCTGAGTTCATGGCTTCAATTCTGCCTGTCTGCTGTTGTTTCTGACGAGTCGGTGTCTCGGATCGGACGATGCGCGCCTTCCAGCTGCCAGAGGTTTCTCTCGGGCTAACGAGGCGCCGGCCGGCCGTTCAAGCCACCGAGGTATGAGTCGGGCTACCGGATGCCGGTCGCCGCGAGCTATGTCGATTGTCATTGGTCCATAAATAGAAAACTCCCCGGAAGCATGGCTTCCGGGGAGTTTTGTTTGTCCGGCAGCGTCCTAGTCTCCCACAGGCTCCCGCCTGCAGTACAATCGGCGCTGAAAGGCTTAACTTCCGGGTTCGGAATGGAACCGGGTGTTTCCCTTTCGCTATGGCCACCGAAACTCTATGAAAATATCGGGAGAACACCCCCGCACGGGGGGGGTTCGTCGACCGTATTTTCAGATACTCCACAGTGGACGCGTAACATCTTTGTAGAAGAAACAAGCCCTCGGTCTATTAGTATCGGTCAGCTCCATGCATTACTGCACTTCCACGTCCGACCTATCAACCCGGTGGTCTACCGGGGACCTTACCACCTTAACGGTGAGGGAACCCTCATCTTGAAGCGTGCTTCCCACTTAGATGCTTTCAGCGGTTATCACTTCCCAACGTAGCCAACCAGCCGTGCTCTTGGCAGAACAACTGGCACACCAGAGGTTAGTCCGTCCCGGTCCTCTCGTACTAAGGACAGCTCTTCTCAAGATTCCTACGCGCGCAGCGGATAGGGACCGAACTGTCTCACGACGTTCTGAACCCAGCTCGCGTGCCGCTTTAATGGGCGAACAGCCCAACCCTTGGGACCGACTCCAGCCCCAGGATGCGACGAGCCGACATCGAGGTGCCAAACCATGCCGTCGCTGTGAGCGCTCGGGCAAGATCAGCCTGTTATCCCCGGGGTACCTTTTATCCGTTGAGTTACGGCGCTTCCACCTGCCACCGTAAGATCACTAATCCCGACTTTCGTCCCTGCTCGACATGTCTGTCTCACAGTCAAGCTCCCTTGTGCATTTACACTCAACACCTGATTGCCAACCAGGCTGAGGGAACCTTTGGGCGCCTCCGTTACCTTTTAGGAGGCGACCGCCCCAGTCAAACTACCCATCAGGCACTGTCCCTGAACCGGATAACGGTCCAAAGTTAGATAACCAGAACGACCAGAGTGGTATTTCAACGATGACTCCACAACCACTGGCGTGACTGCTTCAACGTCTCCCACCTATCCTACACAAGTCGTCCCGATCACCAATACCAAACTATAGTAAAGGTCCCGGGGTCTTTCCGTCCTGCTGCGCGTAACGAGCATCTTTACTCGTAATGCAATTTCGCCGAGTTCGTGGTGGAGACAGTGCCCAAATCGTTACTCCATTCGTGCAGGTCGGAACTTACCCGACAAGGAATTTCGCTACCTTAGGATGGTTATAGTTACCACCGCCGTTTACTGGGGCTTAAGTTCTGTGCTTCGCAAAAGCTAACACTTCCCCTTAACCTTCCAGCACCGGGCAGGAGTCAGTCCGTATACATCGTCTTACAACTTAGCACGGACCTGTGTTTTTGGTAAACAGTCGCTTGGGCGTGGTCTCTGCGACCCTCAGGGCTTGCACCCCTCCGGTCCCCCTTATCCCGAAGTTACGGGGGTATTTTGCCGAGTTCCTTCACCACGATTCTCTCGATCGCCTTGGTATTCTCTACCTATCCACCTGTGTCGGTTTAGGGTACGGGCGGCTCACAACTCGCTCACGAAGATTTTCTAGGCAGCATAGGATCACCGAATTCGACCATACGGTCTATGCGTCATGCTTCAGGAACACGCCAGACGGATTTACCTACCTGACTCCCTACACACTTACCCCGGGACAACCATCGCCCGGTACGGCTACCTTCCTGCGTCCCTCCGCAGCTTGTCTACTACAAGTTCGGGTCACAGACTCAACACCCCACAAACCCGAAGGCCTGACAGAATGTCTCGCGTGTTTAGCATCACTCGCCTCAACAGGGACGTCGCTCCGCCGGTACGGGAATATCAACCCGTTGTCCATCGACTACGCCTGTCGGCCTCGCCTTAGGTCCCGACTTACCCAGGGCAGATTAGCTTGACCCTGGAACCCTTGGATATTCGGCGGACGGGTTTCTCACCCGTCATTCGCTACTCATGCCTGCATTCTCACTCGAGTGCACTCCACGACTGGGTCACCCCGCCGCTTCCTCGCACACCCGACGCTCCCCTACCCATCCACACACCTGAACCCCAACAGGGGCTAGGCACCATGTGAATGCCACAGCTTCGGCGGATAACTTGAGCCCCGCTAAATTGTCGGCGCAGAATCACTTGACCAGTGAGCTATTACGCACTCTTTCAAGGATGGCTGCTTCCAAGCCAACCTCCTGGTTGTCACCGCAACTCCACATCCTTTTCCACTTAGTTACCGCTTAGGGGCCTTAGCTGATGATCTGGGCTGTTTCCCTCTCGACTACGAACCTTATCGCCCGCAGTCTCACTGCCGCGCTCTCACTTACCGGCATTCGGAGTTTGGCTGATTTCGGTAAGCTGATAGGCCCCCTAGACCATCCAGTGCTCTACCTCCGGTAAGAAACACGCGACGCTGCACCTATATGCATTTCGGGGAGAACCAGCTATCACGGTGTTTGATTGGCCTTTCACCCCTATCCACAGCTCATCCGCCAGGTTTTCAACCCTGGTCGGTTCGGGCCTCCACGACGTCTTACCGTCGCTTCACCCTGGCCATGGATAGATCACACCGCTTCGGGTCTAGAGCATGCGACTCAACCGCCCTATTCGGACTTGCTTTCGCTACGGCTACCCCACACGGGTTAACCTCGCCACACACCACTAACTCGCAGGCTCATTCTTCAAAAGGCACGCCGTCACCCCACAGGGCTCCGACGGATTGTATGCAATCGGTTTCAGGTACTATTTCACTCCCCTCCCGGGGTACTTTTCACCTTTCCCTCACGGTACTAGTCCGCTATCGGTCACCAAGGAGTATTTAGGCTTAGCGGGTGGTCCCGCCAGATTCATGCGGAATTTCAGGAGTTCCGCATTACTTGGGATCTCGTCCGAGAGTGGCTGAATTACGTCTACAGGGGTTTCACCTTCTATGCCGCAACTTCCCAGAATGCTTCCACTTCCCCAGCCATTTATCACTCCCCGACCACATGACAGTATGATCAAGACGATCCCACAACCCCACACATGCAACACCTGTCAGCTATCACACACACATGGTTTGGCCTCATCCGCGTTCGCTCGCCACTACTAACGGAATCACTATTGTTTTCTCTTCCTGTGGGTACTAAGATGTTTCACTTCCCCACGTTCCCTCCAACTGCCCTATACATTCAGGCAGAGGTCGCCGGACATAACTCCGGTACCTTCAAGGTTTCCCTATTCGGAAATCCCCGGATCACAGTTTGGTTACCAACTCCCCGAGGCTTATCGCAAGTTCCTACGTCCTTCATCGGCTCTTGGTGCCTAGGCATCCACCGATTGCACTTAGTAGCTTGTTTACTCACTACAAAGATGCTCGCGTCCACTGTGAAGTTCTCAAAATACGGGCGAGCCACCAACCCACAACCAACCCACAGGCCAGCCACAAATCAGCGTCCGCAGAAGAATCGCCACCCACAGGCAACCGACCCCTCAGACACCCAACAGCGTGCCCAGGCCATCCCAACCCACCAACCACGTTCCACACCCCACAAGGGCAGTACTAACCATCAGCAGACCACGACAACTTTACTAGTCAAGCTTCCACAACTAACAGCCCACACCACCACCAACAACACGCTGACAGTGATGAAACAATGAACCAACCAGCACAGCCGGCCAGCCAAAAGGCTCCTTAGAAAGGAGGTGATCCAGCCGCACCTTCCGGTACGGCTACCTTGTTACGACTTAGTCCTAATTACCAGTCCCACCTTCGACAGCTCCCCCCCAAACGGGTTAGGCCACCGGCTTCGGGTGTTACCGACTTTCATGACTTGACGGGCGGTGTGTACAAGCCCCGGGAACGTATTCACCGCAGCGTTGCTGATCTGCGATTACTAGCGACTCCGACTTCATGGGGTCGAGTTGCAGACCCCAATCCGAACTGAGACCGGCTTTTTGAGATTCGCTCACCCTCACAGGCTCGCAACTCTTTGTACCGGCCATTGTAGCATGCGTGAAGCCCTGGACATAAGGGGCATGATGACTTGACGTCATCCCCACCTTCCTCCGAGTTGACCCCGGCGGTCTCCAATGAGTCCCCGGCATAACCCGCTGGCAACATTGGACGAGGGTTGCGCTCGTTGCGGGACTTAACCCAACATCTCACGACACGAGCTGACGACAGCCATGCACCACCTGTATACCGACCTTACGGGGCGCCCATCTCTGAACGTTTCCGATATATGTCAAACCCAGGTAAGGTTCTTCGCGTTGCATCGAATTAATCCGCATGCTCCGCCGCTTGTGCGGGGCCCCGTCAATTCCTTTGAGTTTTAGCCTTGCGGCCGTACTCCCCAGGCGGGGTACTTAATGCGTTAGCTACGGCACAGAGAACGTGGAATGTCCCCCACACCTAGTACCCACCGTTTACAGCGTGGACTACCAGGGTATCTAAGCCTGTTTGCTCCCCACGCTTTCGCTTCTCAGCGTCAGGAAAGGTCCAGAGAACCGCCTTCGCCACTGGTGTTCCTCCCGATATCTGCGCATTCCACCGCTCCACCGGGAATTCCATTCTCCCCTACCTTCCTCCAGTCAGCCCGTATCGAAAGCAGGCTCAGAGTTAAGCCCTGAGTTTGCACTTTCGACGCAACCAACCGCCTACAAGCTCTTTACGCCCAATAAATCCGGACAACGCTCGCACCCTACGTATCACCGCGGCTGCTGGCACGTAGTTAGCCGGTGCTTCTTCTGCAGGTACCGTCACTCACGCTTCGTCCCTGCTAAAAGCGGTTTACAACCCGAAGGCCGTCATCCCGCACGCGGCGTTGCTGCATCAGGCTTCCGCCCATTGTGCAATATTCCCCACTGCTGCCTCCCGTAGGAGTTTGGGCCGTATCTCAGTCCCAATGTGGCCGGTCGCCCTCTCAGGCCGGCTACCCGTCGACGCCTTGGTAGGCCATCACCCCACCAACAAGCTGATAGGACGCGAGCCCATCCTCCACCACCAAAACTTTCCAACCCCCACCATGCGACAGGAGCTGAATATCCGGTATTAGCAGCCGTTTCCAACTGTTATCCCAGAGTGAAGGGCAGGTTACTCACGCGTTACTCACCCGTTCGCCACTCGTGTACCCCGAAGGGCCTTACCGTTCGACTTGCATGTGTTAAGCACGCCGCCAGCGTTCGTCCTGAGCCAGGATCAAACTCTCCAATGAAAACACAAAATGTTCCCCCAGAGAATCCAAACACTGACAAAAATCCATCACGGATCTCATCAAAGGAATCCCAACCCAACCAAACCAAAAGGCCCAGCCAGGCACGGGAAAACAGACACCACAAAACATGATGCCTGCACATAAAAAATGCATTGACTATAAAGCACGCTGTTGAGTTCTCAAGTTTCGGGCACCACCACCAAAATCCCACAGGACCCCAGCGAGGCAACTCAGCAAACAATACCAGACCAAAACCACCAAGTCAAAACCCAGCAAACCAGGCCCAGCACCATCCACCAACCCATCAAAAGACCACCAAAAACAACCCCCAAAAAGAGCCGCCCCCAACAATCCCCATCAAGGCCATCTTCACTTATCAACCACCCCAGAAGAACCAAAACCCTCCCGAAGCGACCCGACCAACTATAGCCCCCTTATCGGTAAGAGTCAAACCAGAAGTCCGACTCCCACGCATCCCCGAGCCCCAACCAGACGCACCCACGAAAGGAAACGTCAAGCCTCGCCTCAGCGACACAAGCTATTGAATTGACCGACCCTCATCAACACGACAGCCACCCAGAAAAGGACTAAACGCCCTAGTCAGAACCCGAAAGCCCGACCTTTCTCGGTAACCGCCCCCCTCAGAAGGCTTCGCCAACATTACACACCAATCGCAAGGCATGCAAATCGGGGGGCTGTGGAAGCCCTGAGACCAGGAGATCTCCTTGTCAGGCCCGGGCTCGGGGATGCGCCGATCGGTAGACCTCGCGCAGATGCTCGACCGTCACCTCGGTGTAGATCTGAGTGGTGGTCACTGAGGCGTGCCCGAGCAGTTCCTGAACAACCCGCACATCGGCGCCACCATCGAGCAGGTGGGTCGCGAAGCTGTGCCGCAGACTGTGCGGCGACACCTCGGTCGTGATCCCGGCGTGTTGGGCGCAGCTGCGGATGATCCCCCAAGCGCTCTGCCGCGATAGCCGGCTCCCGCGGGTATTGACGAATAGTGCGGGACTCGTGCGTCCGGCCTTGGCGATCATGGCGGGGCGTCCGCGCACCAGCCAGGCCTCCAGCGCGCGGCGCGCATAGCTACCGAGTGGCACGATCCGCTCCTTGTTGCCCTTGCCGATCAGCCGCAACCCGAGCTCGGGATCGTCCAGCAGGCGAGTCACGTCGTCCACATCGAGATCGGTGGCCTCACTGATGCGCGCTCCGGTTCCGTAGAGCAGTTCGAGCAGGGCGGCGTCACGCAGCCCGACTGGTGTCGTGCGATCGACCGCGTCCAGCAATCGCTGCACCTCACCGATCGACAGTGCCTTGGGCAGCCGCTTGCCGATGCTGGGCGGGCTCACGTCGGCGGCGGGGCTGTCGGGGGTCAGCGACTCGGCGGCCGCGAACGCATGCAAGGCCCGTACTGCGACGATCATCCGCGCGATGCTCGACGTCGCCAGCGCGGGATGCTCGGCGTCCCCCGAAGCCAGGCTCATCTGATAGGCCTCGATATCGGAAGAATGAACATCAGCGATGTCGTCGATGCCTTGCTGCGTCAACCAGCCCGTGTAGCGGGCCAGATCGCGCCGATATGCGGCGACCGTATTGCGTGCGAGTCCTCTTTCGACCACCAGATGATCGAGATAGCCCTTCACCACGCGCTGCAGCCGGGAGGACGAGGGGCACCCGTCAGTTGAACTCGCGATCGCGTTGCTCCTTCGCCCTGCGGGCAGGCCAGTCGGCATCGGCCGGCCGCAGCTGGTCGAGGCGTCCCTGCTCGACAGCCAAGGCCAGCGCCAAGGTGCCGGCCACCATCGTGGGGCTCTGGACCTCACCTCGGTAGATGAGCTCGACCAGATGCTCCAGCGGCAGCCAGTACAGGCACATATCGGCTTCTTCACCGTCGACGACAAAGCCATCCGGACGCTCGGTCGGGCTCAGGTCGCGTGCCAGAAAGATCCGGATCGACTCCTGCAACCCGCCGGGCGAGGTGAAGATATCCACCAGGGTCCGCCAATCCGACGCGGCCAGCCGGGCCTCTTCCGCCAATTCCCGGCGAGCCGCCGAGACGCCGGATTCACCGGCATGGTCGAGGATGCCGGCGGGCGGCTCTACCAGGCGATAGCCCACCGGGTGGCGATACTGATGGACGACCGCGAGCCGGCCCTGGTCGTCCATGGCCATCACGGCGACCGCCCCGGGGTGTTCCACCCACTGCCGGACGATCTGTTCACCGCTCGGGGTGAGGACGCGGTCCTCCACGAAATCCTGGACCCGTCCGGTCGCCTTGACCTGGCGATCGAGCACAGGCCAATCCTCGGGCCGGTCAACCACCCCAGCAAGATCGTCCACGGTGCGTCCTCCTAATGGCTCGCGTTGTGCTGGCCGTGGTACTCGACCGCGGCCGCGATCAAACCCTTGAACAACGGGTGGGACGTTATCGGACGCGACTTGAACTCGGGATGAGCCTGGGTGGCGACGAAGAACGGGTGGGTCTCGGTGGGCAGTTCGATGAACTCCACCAGGTTGCGGTCGGGCGACAGCCCGGAGAAGACCAGACCGGCCTCCTCCAACTGCTTGCGGTAGGCATTGTTGACCTCATAGCGATGACGGTGCCGCTCGGAGACCTTGATGCGTCCGTAGAGTTGCTGCACCAGCGTGCCCTTGACCAGGTCGGCCGGGTAAGCGCCCAGCCGCATCGATCCGCCCATGTCGCCGTCACCCGAAACGATCGCCTGCTGCTCGGCCATCGTGGCGATCACCGGGGCCGAGGTGTCCGGATCGAACTCGCTGGAGGCCGCGTCCTCGATACCTGCCACATCGCGAGCGAACTCGATCACCATGCACTGCAGACCCAGGCAGAGCCCCAGGATCGGGATCTTGTGCTCGCGGGCGTAGCGGATCGCGCCAAGTTTGCCCTCGACGCCGCGGATCCCGAATCCACCGGGCACCACGATGCCGTCCACGTCACCCAGCTTGGCTGCGGCACCCTCGGGGGTCTCGCATTCGTCGCTGGGCACCCAGCGGATGTCCACCTTGGCCCAGTTGGCGAAACCGCCGGCCCGGATCGCCTCGACGACGCTCAGGTAGGCGTCCGGAAGATCGATGTACTTGCCGACCAGGGCGATGACGATCTCGTGCTTGGGGTGGCGGATGCGATCGAGCAGGTCATCCCATTTGGTCCAGTTCACGTCGCGGAAACGCAGCGCCAGTCGGCGTACCAGGTAGGCGTCCAGGCCCTGCGCATGCAAGACCTTGGGGATCTCGTAAATGCTGGACGCATCGGGGCAGCTGATCACGGCCTCGGTATCGACGTCGCAGAACATCGCAATCTTGCGCTTGATGGAATCGGGGATCGGCAGTCCCGACCGGCAGACGATCGCGTCCGGGACGATGCCGGAGCTGCGCAGCGCAGCCACCGAATGCTGAGTCGGCTTGGTCTTCAGCTCGCCGCTCGGGCCGATGAAGGGCACCAGCGAAACATGCAGGAAGAAGACGTTGTCGCGTCCGATGTCGTGACGCACCTGGCGCGCGGCCTCCAAGAAGGGCTGCGATTCGATGTCGCCTACAGTGCCGCCCATCTCGTGAATGACGATGTCGTCATCGGGACGTGCCACACCGAGCATGCGCTCCTTGATGGCGTTGGTGATGTGCGGGATCACCTGAACGCATTCTCCGAGGTAGTCACCGCGGCGTTCGGCCTGGATCACGGTCGAATAGACCTGACCGGTCGTGACGTTGGCCTCGGCGCTCAGATTGCGATCGAGGAAGCGTTCGTAGTGGCCGATGTCGAGATCGGTTTCGGCGCCGTCATCGGTAACGAACACCTCGCCGTGCTGGAACGGATTCATCGTTCCGGGATCGACGTTGAGATAGGGGTCGAGCTTCTGCATGGTCACCCGCAGTCCGCGGGCCACCAGCAGACTGCCGAGACTGGACGCCGTCAGGCCCTTTCCCAGTGAGGAGGCAACGCCCCCAGTAACGAATACGTGCTTGGTCTGTTTAGCGCTACCCACGGGCCTTCAGCCTACAGTGACACAGCCGACAATTCATGTCGGGCGTGTTACGTCTTCGGCGCGCTGCGTGCCCTTCAGGCATCTGAATCCGCTGGCGGCCGTGCTGGAATGGAGGTATGAGCCTGCCACTCGATCTGCCCATCGATCCGATGCTCGCCAGCGCGGTCGACCGGATTCCGGATGGTCCCGGATTCGCGCACGAGCCCAAGTGGGACGGCTTCCGCTGCATCATCAGCCGGGATGGGGACCGGATCGCCCTGGACGGGCGCGGCAAGAAGCCGCTGACCCCGTATTTCCCGGAGGTCGTCTCCGCGCTGTCGAGCTGGCTGCCCGATGGCGCGATTCTGGACGCCGAGTTGATCGTGCGCGCGGGTCAGCCGGGCGCGCAGCATCTGGACTGGGATGCCCTGAGCGCCCGGATTCATCCGGCCGCCTCCCGGATTGCGCTGCTGAGTGAGCAGACGCCGGCCGAGTTGGTCTGCTTCGATGTCTTGGCCCTTGACGGCGCCGATCTGACCGGGCTGATCTGGGACGAGCGGCGCGACCGGCTGGAAGCGGTTTTCGCGTCGGCTGCCGACCGGCATCGTGGGGCCCACCTGAGCGCGGTGATGCTGGACCTCGCCGAGGCCCAGCGGGCATTCGAACGCTTCGAGGGCGCCGGGCTGGATGGCGTGGTGTCGAAACCACGGGACTCGCTCTACCTGCCGGGCAAGCGCGGCTGGAAGAAGACCAAGCATTCCCGCACCGCCGAGGCCGTGGTCATCGGGTATCGCATCCACAAGAGGGGGCATGGAGTCGGATCATTGCTGCTGGGCCTGTACGACGAGTCGGGAACGTTGATTCCGGTGGGCGGTATCGGGGCCTTTTCGGACGTGGTGCGCGACCAGCTCATCGATGAACTGGATCCCTTGGTGCTGCGCGACGCCGAGGGTGAACCGGTGACGCTCGATAGACCGCGGTCCCGTTTTTCGAAGGCAGACGCCGTTCAGTCGGTGGCGCTGCGCCCCGAACTGGTCGTCGAGGTGGCCTTCGACCAGCTTCAGAGTGCTCGATTCCGGCACGCGGTGAGCCTGTTGCGTTTCCGTCCCGACCGTGATGCCAGCAGCTGCCTACTCGATCAGGTGGAGCGGGCACCCTCGTACGATCTCGCGCGGGTGCTCACCGACTGACCGGCGTTGCCGGCCTGCGGGGGTGGGTGGTCCGGCTCACGCGGCACTCCAGGTGCCCGGTCCCGCCCCGGCCTGCGGTGGCCAGGGAAAGCTAGCTGCTCTTGGGACGATGGTGCGGCGGAACGGCGTAGAGCGCATGTTCGCTGAGCTGCAGGGCGCTGGTGACCAGCTGGGCCAGATGCTCGTCCGGCTGGGTGTAGTAACTTGTCGCGCCGTCTTTGCGGACCTTGACCAGGCCGGCGCTACGCAGCTTGGCCAGATGCTGCGAGACCGCCGGAACCGGGCGGCCGAGGCTCTCGGCGATGGCGGTCACCGACATTTCCTCGGCTGCGATCATCGCGAGTATCGCCAGTCGGGTGCGATCACCGAGCAGGCGCAGGATTGCCGCGGCATGATCGAGTTCAGGGTCCTTCGGCGGTGTCTGCACGCATGACCTCCAACGTCCGCAGCTGTGGTTCGGCTCTCCACAGCAGGCTAGCCAATACTGCAGCTGCCGCCGCAAGACCCGCCAGGACGAACGCGGCGGTGGGCAGGCCTGCCAGCCCGAGCGCTCCCGCGAGTGGGTAGCTGATCAGCCAGCAGGCATGCGAGAGAGAGAACTGTGCCGCGAAGACCGCCGAGAGTTGGTCGGATGGGGTCTCGCGGCGGATGATGCGTCCGATCGGAGTCTCCACGGCTGACCAGGCCAGCCCCATGACGAACCACAGGACGGCCAGCATGCCGAACTGGGTCGGTCCTGCCGAGATCAGCAGGACGACTCCGGCCAGGGCAGTGAGCGCTGCCAGGATGCCGGCGGCAGGCAGCATGATCGTCCGTTCGTCAACCGTGCGCAGCACTCGAGGGATCGCCAGCGCAGCCGTCATGGAACCCGCGCCGTTGATGGCCAGGAAGACGGCCACCATCGACTCGTCCAGCCCCAGCTGCGACCGTACGATCACCACCGTCTGAACGAGCACGAGTGACATGGCGGCAGCAGCGACGAAGTTGAGCGCCAGGATGGGGCGCAGGCCGGGCCGGTGGACGAAATGCATGATGCCTGCTCGGGCCCGGATACCGAAGGGCAGCTGCGGTCCATCGTCCGCGCTGGTCAGGCCGGGCGACGCGGGCAGCGCCGTCGACAAGACGAGCATCGCCGAAGCCGCGAACCCCAGGGCGGTACCGAAGAACAGCGCGTTCGAATGGACGACGAGCAGCAGCAGTGCCGCCAGCATCGGCGAGACGATGGATTCGAGATCGTAGGCGAGCCGGGACAGCGAGAGCGCCTGGGTGTAATCGTCCTCATCGGGCAAGACCAGCGGGATCACCGCTTGGAAGGTCGGGGTGAAGGTTGCCGATGCTGCCTGCAGCACGAAGACCAGCACGAAGATCTGCCCGACCTGATCCGCGAACGGCAAGCACAGGGCCACGACCAGACGCAGTAGGTCCGAGGCCACCATCACGGTGCGGCGCGGCAGCCGGACCAGCGCAGCGCTCGTCAACGGAGCGACGAACACGTAGGCGATCATCTTGACCGTGAAGATGCCGCCGAGCACGAGACTCGCATGTCCGCCCGCGACGTCGTAGGCGAGCAGGCCCAGCGCGACCGTGGCGAGTCCCGTACCGAGCAACGCCACGATCTGCGCGGTGAACAGGCGCCGATAGATCTGATTCCGCAGGACGCGCAGCATGGCGCCATTATCGAATAACTTGCGTTATTGCGCAACTACGCAAAGTCGGGACTTCCGGGCTTGGCCCGACCGTGGCAGCCGCTTGTCGCAGTACCAGGGACGGTATTCGTACCAGGTTCCGCTCTTGCGGCCATGACGGCGATCGGAGGCCTCCCGCAGTCGCGGAACCCGGGAGTAGACCTGCCAGGCGGGCACTTGCTGCACCACGGGCGGCCATTCGATGCTCGCGCCTGCGGGAGCCGGACCGTGCCAGGGTGCGGCGGCCGCAAGCACCACCGCGGCGGAGTCGAACGCCGCCTCCTGCAGATCATCGGGGTCGGCCTGCGGGCACTCGTCCGCGCGGCGCTCCGGTAAGGGGGCCTTGTCGGCGGAGATGACTCCCTCGATCCGGGCGGCGGAGACCTGCTGGGCGGCGAGTTCGGCGTACAAGCCGCCGGCGGCCATCAACTCGGCGTGGGTACCGCGTTCCACGATCCGCCCGGCGTCGATCACATAGATGAGGTCGGAGTCCACGATCGTCGAGAGCCGGTGGGCCACCGTGATGGTGGTGCGTCCGTGCGCCACCTCGTCGATGGCCTCCTGGACGACGCGTTCGGAGACGGTGTCCAGGGCGGAGGTGGCCTCGTCCAGCAGCAGCACGGGCGGATCCTTGAGCAGCACCCGGGCGATCGCGATGCGCTGTTTCTCACCACCGGACAGCCGGTAGCCGCGCTCACCCACCACGGTGTTGTAACCGTCCTCGAAGCCGGCGATGATGTGACGGATGTTCGCGGCGGTGCAGACCTCGACGAGTTCCTCGTCGGTCGCATCCGGCTTGGCGTACCGCAGGTTCTCGGCGATGGTCGCGTGGAACAGGTAGGTCTCCTGGGCCACGATGCCGACGTCGTCGATGATCGAGGCCGCGCTGAGCGTGCGTATGTCGGCACCTGCGAAGCGGACGACACCCGACGAAGCCTGGTACAGCCGCGGCGCCAGATACAAGATGGTGGACTTGCCCGAGCCGGACGGCCCCACCAGGGCGACATGTTGTCCGGGCTCGACGGTGAAGCTGACGTGGTCCAGGGTCGGGCGGGTGTCCGGCGCCGCGTCCGGGTAGCGGAAGGTCACATCGTCGAACTCGATGCGGCCCCGCGGACCGGGCGCCTGGGAGACATCGAGCGGGTCGGGGATGTCGCTGACCGCCGGCACCAGATCGAGGTATTCGAAGATGCGGGCGAACAGCGCCCTGGAGGTCTGCAGGTCCAACGCCACCCGCATGAGCCCGACCAGCGGGTTCAGCAGACGAGCCTGAACATTGGTGAACGCCACGATGGCACCGGCGGTGATGCCGGCATCGCCGCCGACGATGAGCCAGCCCGCGACCACGTAGATGACCGCCGGGACCGACGACATGAGCACCTGCACGACCGCGAAGAAACCCTGCCCGCTCATGGCACGCCTGACCTGGAGGCGTACCTGGTTGGTGTTCTCCGCGCGGTAGCGCTCCGACTCCGCCCGCTGCCGGTTGAACGACTTGGCCAGCAGGATTCCGGAGACCGACAACGTCTCCTGCGTGATGGAGGTGAGCTCCGACAACGACTCCTGGGTCTGCCCGGCGATCCGGGCGCGGACCATGCCCACCCGACGCTGGACGAGGACCAGGATCGGCATCACGATCACCGAAACGATGGTCAGGCGCCAGTCGATGAGAATCATCGCGACCAACGAGGCGATCACGGTGACTGCGTTGCCGAGGATCGAGGTGAGCGTCGAGGTGAGCACTCCGGACACTCCGCCCACGTCGTTTTGCAGACGGGACTGGATGACTCCGGTCTTGGTGCGGGTGAAGAAGGCCAGCTCCATGGCCTGCAGATGCTCGAACAGTCGCACCCGCAGGTCGCCGGTGACCGAGTTGCCGACCGTCGAGGTCAGCCAGGTCTGGACCACGTTCAGCGCGGCCGACAGCAGATACAGCCCGACCATGCCCACCACCAGCCGGATCAGCAGCGACATCGACGCGTCGCCGTCGACCGGGAACAGCGCCTGATCGAAGATCCGCTTGACCAGCAGCGGCGGGATCACGCCCAGCGCGGCAGAGACGACCACGATCAAACAGGTCGCGACGATCTTCGCCTTGTACGGGGCGAAGAGCTTGAGCACACGTCCACCCAGGTTCTCGATCTGTGGGGCTTGTGCGTTGAGTGCGCGTTGGGCGTCCTCGTCAATGCCGCGCATACCCCCGCCGCGACCCATTCCTGGCATGCTCATGGGCCAGATGATAAGCCGCCGGCGAGCGACAGGGCGCTCGTTGAAGCTGAACACCTGGTCGGGCGATCGGGCTCAGTGGGATATGTCGGCATTCCTCACCAGGGCAAGCCGACGCCGGCTAGGAAGATCGCCGCGGACAGCAGCGCGAACACCAGCAGTGAAGTGCCCATCACAGGTCCGACCAGGCGGCTGGTGGGCCAATCGCCGGATTTCAGGCGGGGCCTCACTGCGACGAGGGCGACGAGTTGCACGCCACCCAATGCGGCCAGCGACCAGTCATTGAGCAGGAAAGCGAGCCCGATGAAGTGGACGGCGACAATCGCTGCGACCCACCAGGCCATCCAGCGGCTCTGCTGCCTGCGCCACAGCACGAGGCAGCCGGCGCCGGCAACGGCGACTTCGAGCAGGACCAGGATGCCGAACAGCCCGTACCGGCCCTCCAATGCGGACCCTTCGTCCCAGCGTGTGAAGACTCCGTAACCGAACAGCCCGGCCAGTACCACTCCCAGGGCCGACCCGACGCCGAGGCGCCAGCGCCAACGCTGCGGTGGGTCCTCCTGCCCCCAACCGAACCAGACCATCGTCATCAGACCGAACCAGGCGATGGTGAAGGCGTGGTCGCGTGCGAACTCGGTGAACATGGGTCTGCTCCTGTGTCGCCGGAGGCTGCTCTAGCTACCCATTGAACCCGAGCCCAGGGGTGACTAACTCATCCAAGGCGTTGAATCGCCGGTTTCAGACGTTGAAGCGGAACTCCACGATGTCGTTGGGTTCCATGACGTAGTCCTTGCCCTCCAGCCGCATCTTGCCGGCGGCCTTGACCGCGGCCTCGCTGCCGAGTGAAACCAGATCGTTGTAGTCCATGATCTGGGCTTTGATGAAGCCCTTCTGGAAGTCGGTGTGGATGACGCCGGCCGCTTCGGGCGCGGTGGCACCCTGCTTGATCGTCCAGGCCCGGGACTCCTTGGGTCCGGCGGTCAGGAAGCTTTGCAGGCCCAGGGTCTGGTAGCCGACACGGGCCAACTGATCCAGCCCCGGCTCGCTGACCCCAGCGTCGGTCAGGAACTCCCGGGCCTCGTCCTCGTCCATCTCCACCAGTTCGGATTCGAACTTCGCATCGAGGAAGACCGCCTCGGCGGGAGCCACGATCTCGGCGAGCCTCGCGCGCAGCGCCTCGTCCGCAAGTTGGTCCTGATCGAGATTGAAGACGTAGATGTAGGGCTTGGCGGTCAACAAGAACAGATCGCGCAGCGGTTCGGGATCCAGCCCGGCCTGGAAGACACCCACCCCGGCGTTCAGCGACTCCTGGGCCGCGGCCCACGCCTCGTACTTCGGACGCGATTCCTTCTTGATCTTGGCCTCTTTCTCCAACCGGGGCAGCGCCTTCTCGAGGGTCTGCAGGTCGGCGAGGATCAGTTCGGTGCGGATCGTGTCGATATCGGAGGCCGGGTCGATGCGGCCGTCCACATGGGTGACATCTTCATCGGTGAAGACCCTGGTCACCTGGCAGATGGCATCTGCCTCGCGAATGTTGGCGAGGAAGGCATTGCCCATACCTTCACCTTGTGAAGCACCCTTCACGATGCCGGCGATATCGACGAAACTCACCGTGGCCGGCACCAGTCGCTCGGAGTTGTACATCTTGCCGAGCACCGCCAGCCGATCATCGGGAACTCCCACGACGCCGACGTTGGGTTCGATGGTCGCGAAGGGGTAGTTCGCGGCGAGAACGGTGTTGCGGGTCAACGCGTTGAACAGGGTGGATTTGCCCGCATTGGGCAGCCCGACGATTCCAATGGTAAGTGCCACGTCGCACCAGCCTACTCAGGATGAGCGAGCGGGGTGGCATCGTCCGGTACCGCGGGCGTGACAGGATGGACGAAGGGCAAGCGGCCCCACGCGGTCCGGACGAACAGGCCAAGGAGGCAACAAGATGAGCGGCGACGGCAGTTGGCCCAGTCACGACGCTGACCCGAATGCTGCTTTTTGGAGTCGCGACGCCGACCAGCATGCAGACAGCGGCTCCAGCTACGGCGGCTACGGATACTTCGGGCAACAATCCCCCTCCCCCGCGCCTTCCGACCCGTATGCGGCGCCGCGGGCGACCAATTCGCCCCAGGATCAGTGGTCGCAGCCGTTCGACGGCTCGACGCAGCCTCCGCTGGTGCCCTATTCACCTTCCGGCTTCTACGCCCGCCCCAACCACCCGAACGGGGTTCCCGCGATCGTGCTCGGGGTGATCGGCTTCTTCTTCCCCATCTTGAGCCCGATCGCCTTGGCGATGGCGATCCGCGGACGCAAGGACGTACGCGAGCATCCGGAGGCCTACTCCGGGGCAGACAACCTCACCGCGGGCTTGGTGCTCGGCGCGATCGGCACTGCGCTGCTTGCGCTCTATTTGCTGATGGTCGCGGTTCTCCTCGTGATCGTGGTGGCCGCGGCCTAACGCCCGGCCCTACTGGTCGAGCTGAAGAAAGCTCGCGGACAGCTCGGCGAATCGTCCGATATCGGCCGCGCTGCACAGCTCGCGCGCCGAGTGCATGCTTACTACCGCCACCCCGGCGTCTACGGTGCGCACCCCGAGCCGGGTGGCGAGCAGCGGACCGAGGCTGGTTCCACCTGGCACATTGCTGTTGTTCACGAAGACCTGGTAGTCGATGCCGGCGGCGGCACAGGCGCGCGTCCAGGCGGCTGTCGAGACAGCGTCGCTGGCGTAGCGCATCGGGGCGCTCCACTTGAGAACCGGGCCGCCGCCCAGCACCGGCTGGACGACCGGATCGTGTCGATCGGCCCGGTTCGGGTGCAGCCCGTGGGCCACGTCGGCCGACAGCGCGAAGCCGCGCGCTAGCCAGGCCAGATGATCGTCCTCGCTGTATCCCTGCGCCAGACTGAGCCGGCGCAGAATCTGTGCCAGGAAGGGCCCGGACGCGCCGCTGGGGCTGCCCGAACCGATCTCCTCATGGTCGAAGGCGGCGAGGATCTGGACATGTTGGCTCTCGCCGGCCTCCAGCAGGCCCGCCAGGCCTGGGTAGACCGAGGCGAGGTTGTCGAGGCGGTAGGACGCGATGAGTTCGCCGTCCAACCCGATCTGGGCCGGGGGTTCGGCCGGCACGAAGAAGAGTTCCTGGGCTGCTATCTGATCGAGGTTCAGCCCGGCGCACTCGGCCAGCAGTTCGGCCAGCCGAGCATCCCGCGCAGGTTCCCCGGTCTGGTCGAGACAGACGATGGCGTTCAGGTCGCGCTGGGCGTCCACGCTGAGGTCGGTGCGTAGCGTCCGGTCGAGGTGGACGGCCAGAGTCGCCACCCGCGCGAAGGCCGGGGTACGCACCAGATGGGCCACACCGGAGGTGTCGATGAGGCGTCCCGCCAGCGCGAGATCGCGGTCGAACCAACTGGGGACGATCGGCCCGCCGTAGATCTCGGTCTCGGCCAGCCGAAACCCCGACTTGGTCAGGGCGCCGTGTGGCTTGAGCTTGAGCGCGGGCGAATCGGTGTGGGAGGCCACGATGCGCAGGGCTGTTCCGGTCGTCCATGCGGCGGGCTGACGCCAGGCGATGAGCGCGCCGTCCCGCCGGACGAAACCACTGCCGGGGATGCCGTGCCAGGCCACGGTCTCGTCCACTGAGGTGAATCCACCGGCCTCGAGGCGAGCGACCATGCTTGCGACGGCGTGATAGGACGTCGGCGACTCCTCGATGAAGTCGATGAATGAACTCGCGTGGGCATCGGGTGCGGCCGGCATGCGATCAGGCTAGACCACCGGTCACCAGCCCGATGCCGTCGCCACGTCGTGGCGGCCAAGCACCGGCCGAGCTGCCCACTGACTCCCGCGCAGGGCTTGACGGGCTAGACTCGCCGTGAATGGCGTTGTGGCACCCCCCACCCGGCAGCCGCTGTGCCGGGTGCTGCGCACGTCGGAGCAAGCAGGCGCCAACCGTGGATTCTGGCGCTTCTTCCTAGATGCATGAATCGAGAGACCGTGACACAGCCTCGACCGGAGTCACTGAACGAACCGTTTGTTCCCGCGATCTCCATCGACCGGGACTCTGCCATCCCGCTGTACCAGCAGATCTGCCAGCCGCTCAGCGAACTGATCGGCTCCGGATGGCTGGTGCCCGGTCAGCTCATCGAAGATGAGGTCGCCATGGCCAATCGGCTGCGGGTCTCCCGCCCCACGGCCCGCAGGGCGTTGGAAGAGCTGGTCAACCGCGGTCTGGTGATACGCCGGCGCCGGGTGGGCACCCGCGTCGCCCCGCGCCATGTGCATCGTCCGCTCGGGCTCACCTCCCTCTACGACGATCTCAAGGAATCGGGCTACGAGATCCGAAGTGAAGTGCTCAGTTATGAGGTGCTGCTGGCCAAGGAGAGCCAGGCCGCGCATCTGAACACGGCCGTCGGAAGCGAGATCGTGCAGATTCGCCGGCTTCGTTTCATCGATGATGCGCCACTGGCGCTGATGAACAATCTCATCCCGTTCGATGTCGCGCCCTCGTTCAGCGAGCTCAATGAGCAGGGCCTGTACGCCTGCATGCGCAAGCGCGGCGTGAACCCATACTCGGCGGAGCAGTCGATCGGCGCACGGTTGACCGGGCGCAGCGATGCGGATCTGCTCAACGTCGACACCGGTTCAGCACTGGTCACGATGCAACGCACCACGTATGACCACACCGGGCGGGTCATCGAATTCGGCGACCACGTCTACGTGTCGTCGCTGTACTCGTACCGTCTGCAGTTGTTCGTCTGACCCACCGAGTCCGTCTCGCGCGGGGCCGATCTCCGGCCTCGCCGCGCCGCGCGTGGTGCGGTTCACCGTTTTGTCAGTGCCGCCTGGCAGGGTAGGCGCCATGGAGCTGAACACTGTCCTTGCGCTGATCGTGGCACTGCTGATGGGCGTCGCTGTCGGGGTGGTCGTGACCCGCTCGCGCAATGCGGCCGTGCTCGCCCAACTGCGCGCGGACAGGGACGCCGCCGTCGCGCAGGCGCAAGCGCAGATGGACAGCGCGGTCGCCGTCGCGCAGACTCAACGGGACGCGGCCATCCAGCGGCTGGAAGAGCTGACCGCCGACCGCGAGGTATTGGTCAACCAGTTCAAGGTGCTCGCCGACCAGACGTTGCAGGAGCAAGCGCGCCGGGCCGACGCGGCCGCCGAGCAGCGGCTCAAACACACCGAGGCGTTGATGACGCCGGTCAAGGACAGCCTTGCGGCGCTCAACAGCCAGCTGACCCATGTCGAGAACCAGCGTCATGCCCAGGCTGCCGAGTTGGGTGAGCAGGTGCGTCAGGTGATGGCCACCGGCGAGTCGCTGCGCCGCGAAACCAACGCGCTGTCGACGGCGCTGCGCAAGCCACAGGTGCGCGGAGCGTGGGGTGAACTGCAGTTGCACCGGGTGGTGGAGATCGCCGGCATGCTGGATCACTGCGACTTCTACGAGCAGGCAAGCGGGGTAACCTCGGCCGATACCCGCATCAGGCCGGACATGAAGGTGATGCTGGGCGGCGGCAAGTTCGTCTACGTCGATTCCAAGGTGCCGCTGAGCGCATTCCTGGACGCGCAGGAGGCTACCTCCGACGGCGATCGGCAGGCCAGGCTCAAACAGTTCGGCGAGAACGTCAAAAGCCATGTCGACCAGTTGTCGGCCAAGCAGTACTGGAAGTCCGATACCGGCACCCCCGAGTTCGTCGTGCTGTTCATTCCGAGTGAGGCATTGGGCGCCGAGGCGCTGGCTCAGCGTCCCGACCTGCACGAGTATGCGGCGGGCCGCAACATCATCGTCGCGACTCCGACCACGCTGATCGGCCTGCTGCGCGCCGTCGCATACGGCTGGAAGCAGGCCGCGCTGGCCGATTCGGCGGCAGAAGTCTTCGCGCTGGGCCGTGAACTCTACGATCGGCTGGTGACCATGGGAGGCGCATTCGCCAAGCTCGGCCGCTCCTTGCAGCAGTCGGTCACCCACTACAACTCGGCGGTCGGCTCGATGGAGACCCGGGTGCTGGTGAGTGCCCGGCGCTTCCGCGACCTGCAGGTCACCGAAAAGGAGCTGCAATCACCCCAGGGCATCGAGCAATCCGCTCGCCCGCTGTCGGCGCCCGAACTGGTGGCCGAGGCCGAGGCCCGGACGCTGCCTGCCCCGTCGAGGATCCGGTTGGTGCAGACCGATCCGGCGGACGGGATCGACGGCACTGCCGAAGAGTTGCTGGCCAGGAGCGAGCCAACGGTCGCCGAACTGGTAGAGACCGATCAGCAGGCAGGCTCTTCACGAGGGACCCGCCTCGATGAACTCGGCAGCTGAGATATCGTCGAGGCCCGGCACTTCCGCCTCACCCCTGTTGTGCTGCCCGGACAGCGGTGCTCGGCCTGGAACACCGGTACCGTCTTTGAACAACCTCCCTAGGCTTATCGATATGACTGACCAAGGTCCCCAGACTTCCACCAAGCGCGTTGCGGTAGCCGCGCCGCGTGGCTACTGCGCAGGTGTTGACCGGGCGGTGATCACGGTTGAGCGCGCTCTGCAGAAGTTCGGGTCGCCGGTCTACGTGCGCAAACAGATCGTTCACAACAGGCATGTGGTCGAAGGACTCGAGGCCAAGGGAGCCATCTTCGTCGACGAACTCGATGAGGTCCCGGCCGGCGCCCTGGTGATCTTCTCGGCCCATGGCATCTCCCCCGCGGTGCGGGAGGAGGCCGACGCACGCGGGCTGCGCTCCATTGATGCGACCTGCCCGCTGGTGACCAAGGTGCACAACGAGGCCAAGCGGTTCGCCGGGCAGGGACTGCCGATCCTGCTGATCGGTCACGACGGCCACGAGGAGGTCGAGGGCACCACCGGCGAGGCACCCGACTCGATCGTCCTCATTCAGCATCCAGACGACGTCGACAAGCTCGACCTGCCGGCGGATCAGCCGGTGGCCTGGCTGACCCAAACCACCCTGAGCGTCGATGAGACCGCCCAGACGGTCGGCAAACTGCGCGACAGGTTCCCGCAGCTGGTCGATCCGCCATCCGACGACATCTGTTACGCCACCCAGAACCGGCAGGACGCGGTCAAGCAGATCGCCGCCCACTCCGATCTGGTGATCGTGGTCGGTTCCCGCAATTCCTCGAACTCGGTCCGGCTGGTCGAGGTCGCGTTGGAGGCCGGTGCGCGCGCCGCCTTCCGGGTCGACGACGCGTCCGAGATCGACCCAGCCTGGCTGGAGTCGGTGAATGAGATCGGCGTGACCTCGGGGGCGTCGGTGCCTGAGCGTCTGGTGGACGGGGTGCTCGACCGGCTGGTGGAGCTCGGTTTCCCACCCGCGGTCGAGGAGCGCCTGGTGGACGAGTCGCTGAGTTTCGCGCTGCCGCCGCAACTGCGCAAACACGACACTCGCCGGCGGCGCTGATGGCGATCACCTCGCCCAGCACCGCAAGTAATACGCCTGACACTCCCCAGCCGCTGGGCGCGGTCATCGAGAAGGTCCGCGGCTGGGTTGAGCGCTGCGGCTGGATCTGGGTCAGCGGGCAGGTCATCGAGTTGCGCCGCCGACAGGCGCCCACCCAGTTCCTGACGTTGCGCGACTCTCGCAGCGAGAATTCGGCGACGATCACCTGCAGCACCCAGGTGCTGGATGCCGCCGGCCCGCTCACCGAGGGCATGACGGTGCTGGCCTGTCTGACTCCGAGAGTCTGGACGAAGAACACCAGCCTCTCGTTCGAGTGCGCCGAGCTACGGATCGCCGGCGAGGGCCGGCTTCTCGTCCAGCTGGAGCAGCTGAAGCGCAAACTGCAGGCCGAGGGGTTGTTCGACTCGGTCCGTAAGAAGAAGCTGCCATTCCTGCCCGGCTGCATCGGGCTGATCACCGGCGCCGGCAGCGCGGCCGAACGCGATGTGCTGAGCAATCTGCAGCGCCGCTGGCCGGGCGCCCAGGTGCGCGTCCGGCATGCTCTGGTGCAGGGCCCGGACGCGGCAGTCGATGTCATGACCGGTCTGGCCGAACTGGACGCCGACCCCCAGATCCAGGTGATCATCATCGCTCGTGGGGGCGGATCGCTGGAAGATCTGCTGCCGTTCAGCGACGAGGGCCTGGTGCGGGCGGTCGGCGCCGCCAAGACGCCGGTGATCAGCGCGATCGGGCACGAGCCGGACAGCCCGATCCTCGATCTGGTCGCTGACCGTCGCGCATCCACCCCCACCGAAGCCGCGAAGATGGCCGTGCCGGACGCCCGCGAACAAGCCGAGCAGATCGCCACCCAGCTCAATCGGCTGCGGCAGGCGATCATCAGCAAAGTCCGGGGTGAGCAGGAATGGCTGAACCAGCAGCGCTCTCGTCCAGTACTGCGTGATCCCGCGGGCGGCTTCGGCGTCCACCAAGAATGGCTGGACGGTTGTCGGAACCGTCTGGAGCGGGCCATCGACCAACGCCTCGCAGACGAGCGCATCGGACTCGCACACGCCCTGAGCAGCGTGCGGGCGATGTCACCGAAAGCCACCTTGGAGCGGGGCTACGCGGTCGTCGCCGACGCCGAAGGCGGCTCGGTGACCTCGGTCAACGACGCCGATCCAGGCGATCAGCTGCTGCTCTACCTGTCCGACGGCCAGCTTGTCGTCGAAGTGGATTACCAGGAGGAAGACCAATGAGCACCCCCGACGCCGAACTGACCTACGAGCAGGCCCGCCAGCAGCTCGCCGAGGTCGTCGCCAAGCTGGAATCCGGCGGTGTGCCGCTGGCCGAGTCGATGCAGCTGTGGGAACGCGGCGAGCAGCTCGCCAAGATCTGTCAGGCCTGGCTGGACGGCGCGAAGGCCAAGATCGACGCCGCCCGCGGCCAGCAGCCCGGCTGATCGGGCCCACCGGAGGGCCGCTGCACAACGGCCGCCGGAGCGAACCCGCGGCTCAGAACCCTTCGAGCATCTCGGTGACCAGCGCGGCGATCTGCGAGCGCTCCGAGCGGGTGAGCGTGACATGCGCGAACAGCGGGTTGCCTTTGAGCCGCTCCACCACCGCGGCGACACCGTCGTGGCGTCCGACCCGCAGGTTGTCGCGCTGGGCAACGTCATGGGTGAGCACGACCCGCGAGTTCTGTCCGATACGGCTCAGCACGGTCAGCAGAACGTTGCGCTCCAGCGACTGGGCCTCGTCCACGATCACGAAAGCATCGTGCAGCGAGCGCCCGCGGATGTGGGTGAGCGGCAACACTTCGAGCATCTCGCGCTGTTCCAGCTCCTCAATGACGTACTTGCTGGTCACCGAGCTGAGCGTGTCATGAACAGCCTGACCCCAGGGGTTCATCTTCTCGTCCTGGTTGCCCGGTAGGTAGCCCAGTTCTTGGCCGCCGACAGCGTACAGCGGCCGGAAGACCATCACCTTGGAGAACTCACGGCGCTCCATCACGAGTTCGAGTCCCGCGCACAGGGCCATCGCCGACTTGCCCGTCCCGGCGCGCCCGCCCAGGCTGACGATGCCGACAGTCGAATCGAGCAGCAGATCCAGCGCCACCCGCTGCTCGGCGCTGCGTCCGCGCACCCCGAACGCCTCCAGATCGGTGCGCACCGCCTTGATGCGGCCATCGGGCAGCTTGCGTCCCAGGGCCTTGCTGGTGGGTGAACGCAGCACCACACCGGAGTTCACGATGATCTCATCGGCGTCGGGCAGTTCGACCGAGCCCACCCCGTAGATCTTGTCGATGACATCGGAGGCCACCTCGATGGTGGTCATCCCGGTCCAGCCGGAATCGGCGACCTGCTCGTTGCGGTACTCCTCCGCCTTCAGGCCCATCGCCGCCGCCTTGACCCGCATCGGCAGGTCCTTGCTGACCACGACGACGTCGTGTCCCTCAGCGGAATAGTTCTGCGCGACGGCGAGGATCCGCGAGTCGTTATCACCCAGCCTGAATCCCGCCGGCAACAGCTCGGGATTGGTGTGGTTGAGCTCGATGTTCAGGCGTCCGCCCTCGGCGTTGACCCGAATCGGCTCATCGAGACGGCCCTCGCTCTGGCGCAGATCGTCCAGCAGGCGAAGAGCGCTGCGGGCGAAGTAGCCGAGTTCGGGATGATGACGCTTGGCCTCAAGCTCGGTGATCACCACGATCGGTAGCACGACATCATGCTCTGCGAAACGCAGCACAGCGTGCGGATCACTGAGCAGCACCGAGGTATCAACGACATAGGTCTTGGTAGCAACTCGCTCCATACCTCGACGCTAGATGCCCGACCGGGCGCGCGGGGCCATTCCACGCGCTGCGTAGCAAATTGTTCATCTTCAATCGCCTGTCTGTCGCTTCGCCAGCTCACGGCGCCGGGCTTGACCACCGCCGGGTTTGGCCACCGCCGGAAGAGTGTCGCCGACGGTGGAGCGACCGGTCACAAGATGGCGATGAGGATAGCGACCCAGTGGCACATGGCCCCCAGCACCGTCCCGGCGTGGAAGATCTCGTGAAAACCGAACCAGGCCGGGTTGGGATTGGGACGCTTGAGTGCGTAGACAATGGCGCCGACGGAATAGAACAGCCCGCCGATGATCATCAAAATGCCGACCGCTGCGCCGCCGGCCGTTATCAGCTGCGGCATCCAGAAGACGGCAGCCCAGCCCATCACCAGATACAGGGCGACATAGAGCCAGCGCGGAGCGTCCATCCACAGCACCCGGAACAGCACCTCCACCGCAGCCGCCCCCCAGATCAGGCTCAGCAGCACGATGCGCGATGCGCCACTCAGCAAGGCGACCGCCAGCGGGGTGTAGGTGCCTGCGATGAAGATCGCGATATTCGAGTGATCGATACGACGCAGGACCGCCGAAACCCGGTCGCTCCAGTGCCCGCGGTGGTAGACCGCCGAGTTGCCGAACAGCATGAGGGCGGTCACCGTCCAGATCGCGCAGGCGATTCGCAACGGGACGGTGTCCGCCGCGATCATCAGGATCAATCCGCCGACAAGGGAGATCGGCGTGTTGACCAAGTGCAGCCAGCCACGCAGCCTCGGTTTGGTCTCCGGTGGCAGGGTCGAGACCTTGGACTGAGCAACAGCGCGATTCACAGAACCTACGGTACCGTAGGTTGCGCCCCGAAGAAACGCCGATCACGCAACGCGGTTTAATTAGGCCCATGGCAATGGCCAACGTACAGTCCGGAATCACCCGGGCGTTCGACCTCATGCCGCGTGAGCTCAAGAAGGTGGCCTACCGCGTCTACGAGACCCGGCTGCGCAGGCAACTGCGTCCCAGTGCCTTGCCCCGGCATGTTGCTGTCTTGGCGGACGGCAACCGCCGTTGGGCGCGCGCCAATGCTCCGGATCTGCCACTGGCCGCCGGCTATCAGGCCGGTGCCAGCAAGCTGAAGCAGTTCGTCGCGTGGTGCGATGAGATCGGCATCCAGGTCGTGACGTTGTGGGTGCTGTCGACCGACAATCTGCGTCGCGACCAGAACGACGAGTTGATGCCCTTGCTCAAGGTGATCGTCCAACTCGTCAGGGACCTGGCCGCGGCGGACGACTACCGCGTCATGGTGGTCGGTGACCTCGGTCTGCTGCCCGACGAAATCGCGGACTCCCTACGCGCGACCGTAGCGCTCACCCGCAGGCGCCCGGGCATGCACGTCAACGTCGCTGTCAGCTACGGCGGACGCCACGAGTTGGCCGACGCCGTCCGGTCGCTGCTGGCCGAGGAGGCGGCGAAGGGAACCACGCTCGCCGAGCTTGCCGACAATCTTGAAGTCGATCAGATCTCGGAGCATCTGTACACCCGCGGCCAGCCCGACCCCGACCTGATCATCCGTACCTCGGGCGAGCAGCGGCTGAGCGGTTTCTTGATGTGGCAGTCCGCGCACAGCGAGTTCTACTTCTGCGAGGCGCTGTGGCCCGATTTCCGCAAGGTCGACTTCTACCGCGCGCTGCGTGACTACGAGCAGCGCGAACGTCGCTACGGCGCCTGAGCCACTCGCCCACCCCGGGCTCGGGTGTGGCTAGTCGGTCTCCCAGAGCAGAGCCCGCAGCTGCGACCAGTCGCTGACCGGCAGCTGGCAGGCCTGACCGCGGCAGACATAGGCCGCGGGTTCGCCGTCCAACTGCGCGCGGCCGGTGAACAACTCGCCGAAGCCTTCGGTTTCTTGAGGGCCGTCGACCACGATGCTGCCCCAAGGCGCGAGCCGCCAGGCGGCCTTGACCAACGGGGACGTGGGGTCGGCTGCGGCGCCCACGATGACGATCTCGGCCGGACCCCAACCGCGATCGGCCTCCGAACGCGCCAGCAGACTGGCCAGTCCCCAACCACTCAATTGGGGTGCCTGGGCCAGCACCGGACGCAGCGCGCGCGCCGCCCGATCGGCCCGGTCCTCCAGATCCGGGCGCTCGGCGAGCCGGGCGGCAGCACGCAGGGCGATCTCCATGATCGAGGTGGCGCTGGGGAGTTCCTCATCGCTGAGGCGCTTCGTCCGCTCGAACAAGACGTCGCCGCCGACGGCGGTCTCATAGAAGCCACCGTCGTCGGCACCGAAAAGCTCCAGGGCCCGATCGAGCAGCGTGACGGCCCGTTGCAGCCAGACAGCATCGCCCAGTTGGGCCAGGGCCAGGAAGCCCAGCGCCGCGCTGGCGTAGTCGGAGCACACGCCATCGGGGCCCAGCGAGATCCCCTCTTCGGTGGCCAGGCTGCTCCGGGCCAGAATCCGGCGCTGCTCGTCCCAGTGATTGCGCCACAGATACTGTCCACATGCCCTCGCCAGGTCCAACCATTCGGGCTGCCCGAAGACCACGCCTGCACGGACGAGCGAGTCGACCAGCAAGCCGTTCCAGGCTGTCAGAACCTTCTCATCGCGTGCCGGACGAGGACGACGGTCGCGGACCGCCTTCAGCACCGCGATGATGTTGGCCAGTCGTCCAGGATGCGGCAGCCCGTGCAATTGCAGGGTCGACAGCCCACTGCCGTCGGTGGGTGCATGGGCGCCGCGCGGCAGGTTGCCACCATAGGTCACATGGAAGACGCCCTGGGCAAAGCGGGAGTCCTTGCCGAGGTATTCGTCGAAAAGCTGTGGGCTCCACAGGTAGTAGGCGCCTTCGACATGCTCACCGGCCTCGTTGTCGGAGTCGGCGTCGAGGCTGGCGGCGAACCCGCCGCCGGGCAGCAGCATCTCATCGGCCAGCCAGCCGACGATACCGCGCGCCACCCGTTCGAAGATCTCTCGCTGCTCGGTGCCGTCATCGGGTATTGCACGTAGCCAGCCGCGCGTGTAGGTACCGAGCAGCAGCGCATTGTCGTAGAGCATCTTCTCGAAATGCGGCACCTCCCAGCCCTCGTCGACCGCATAGCGGTGAAAACCGCCGCCGACCTGGTCGTGGATGCCGCCGCGCGCCATCGCTTCCAGAGCGAACAGCGCCTTGTCGTTTGCCGTCTGCTCGGTGCGCACGAACAGCGCATCGAGCACCGGCGCCTGCGGGAACTTGGGGGCGGTGCCGAATCCACCGTGCTGCGGGTCCATGGCGGCCAGCACCAACTCGAGCAGCCGGTCGGGGGCGAGGTTGGCGTCCGGCACACCCAGCAACGGCGGACGATCCAGCGAGGCAAGCCGCTTGACGATCACGCTCGCAGACCCGAGAACCTCGGGGCGGCGTTCACGCCAGGCAGCCGCGAGGGTGTCGATCAGCTGGGTGAACGACGGCAGGCCGAAGCGCGGCTGCGGAGGGAAATAGGTGCCGGCGAAGAAGGGCCGCCCGTCAGGCGTGCAGAAGACGCTGTTGGGCCAGCCTCCCTGACCGGTCAGCGATTGGGTCGCCCGCATGAACGCCTGATCGACGTCGGGATGCTCCTCCCGGTCGACCTTGATCGCGATGAATGACTCGTTGACCAGCGCGGCGACCGCGGGATCGCTGAACGTCTCGGCGGCCATCACATGACACCAATGGCACGACGAGTAGCCGATGCTCACGAACACGGGCAGGTCGCGCCGCTCGGCTTCGGCGAACGGTTCGGGTCCCCACTCCCACCAGTCGATGGGATTGCTTGCGTGCTGACGAAGATACGGGCTGGATGCTTGTGCTAGCCGTTCTGCCACGTCAGATCTCGTAAATGCTGTAGTTGCGCACGATTCCCTTGTGCTCCTCGTCGACGGTCAGTCCGGTCGGACGAGCACCGGCAGCCAGCGCAGCGGCGAGCGCCGCGGTGTTCTCCCGCTGAATCTTGAGGATCAACTGCTCCAGACCGAGTTCCTCATGCCCCCACAGCGCGGTCAGCTCGACTGCCCGGCGGGCCACCCGCTGGCCGCGCGCGAAGTCCGCGACCCAATACGCGACCTCGCAGGTCAGCTCCACTTCGACGAAGTTCTGCAGCGTGATCGCTCCGATCACCTCATCGAGCGCATCGGTGATCGCGAAGTTGACGCCGCTGTGTTCTCGCCATACGACAGCTCCCAAGGCGATGAACTCTTCGGCGTCGGCCATCGTGTAGGGAGACGGCACGCTCGCGAAATTCTGCAGCGTCTCGTCCTGGCAAGCGGCGTAGACCGCCTCGACATCGGACGCACGCCAACTACGCAGGGCGACAGGGTCACCACCCAGCACCGGCTGGGACTCAGGCCATCGCAGGTTCATGAGTCCAGAGCCTACCCGCTGGCCGTGCCCCAATCGGAGGCTGCAGCCAAGCTCATCGATGGTCGGCCGGCCTGCCTCAGATCACTCGCAGGGCGGACGGGTCCGGCTCGTCGGGTGCGACCGGACGCAGACCGGCGAACAGATCGTCCTCGGGGATCACCGTGGGCAGCGCGCTGTAGACCAACTGCCAGTCCTCGGTCGGCCAGGCCCGAGCCTGCACTTCGAGGGGCACCGAGAACCACATGCCGTCGGGATCGATCTGGGATGCATGCGCGCGCAGCGCATCATCGCGGACCTCGAAGTATTCGGCGCAGGCGATCCGGGTGGTGATCCGGTGCTCATAGTTGGTGTCGTCCCAGCGGGCCAGCCACTCCGCATAGGGCGAATCCATGCCCATCTCGTGCATGGCCGCGTCCAGCGCCGCGTAGCGCAGGCGATGGAAACCCATCTGGTAGTACACCTTCGGCACCGACCAGATGGGACCGAGATCCGGCCGGTATTGCGGGTCCGCAGCCTGGACGAGCGCGGCCATACTCACCCGATGGCACTGGATGTGGTCCGGATGCGGGTAGCCACCCTGCTCGTCGTAGGTGGTCAGCACATGTGGACGCAGCTCCCGGATGAGCTTGACCAGCGGTTCGGCGGCAACAGCCGGATCGTAGAGGGCAAAACAGCCTTCGGGTAGCGGAGGCAGTGGCTCGCCCTCGGGCAGACCGGAGTCGATGAAACCCAGGGGCACCTGCTCGACCCCGAGGATTTCGCGGGCCTTGGTCATCTCGGCCTTGCGGACGTCGGCGATGTGCTCCCACACCTCGGGCCGGTCCATCTTCGGGTTGAGCACCGACCCGCGTTCCCCTCCGGTGCAGGTCGCCACCACCACGCGGACGCCTTCGGCCACGTACTTTGCGGTCGTGGCCGCTCCCTTACTGGATTCGTCGTCGGGATGGGCGTGAACGTGCAGCAGCCGCAACTGCTCGCCATCGGCTGCTTGAGCGGTGAGGGGAACGGAGGACATAGTCACCATTGTGCCTAACGGGCCCAGCGCTCGACCACGCGTTTCACTGCCGGCCGGAAAGCCCCGTCTGTCGGACTGAAAGCCCGCCCAGGTGACCAAATGGTTAGACTGGGGCGATGGTTGAGCAAGAGACGGTGTGGCTGACACGTGACGCTTTCGAGAAGCTGTCGAACGAGCTGGACCACCTCAAGACGCATGGACGCCCCGAGGTGGCTGCCAAGATCGCTGCGGCTCGCGAAGAAGGTGACCTGTCAGAAAACGGCGGATATCACGCGGCCCGCGACGAGCAGGGCCAGATGGAGGGGCGGATCGCCCAGCTGGAGCAGATGCTTCGCACCGCGCAGGTCGGAGATGCCCCGGCCGACCCGAATGAGGTCTGCGTCGGCACCCTGGTGACCATCGCGTATTTCGACGACGAGGACGACACAGAGACCTTCCTGCTCGGCTCACGCGAGATGCTCGCGCTGGACGAGGAGATCGAGACCCATGTCTTCAGCCCCCAGTCCCCCCTCGGTGGGGCCGTGCTCGGTGCCGCCAAGGGCGACAAGGTGAGCTACAAGGCCCCCAACGGCCGCAACATCGAGGTCACCATCTTGGACGTCGCACCCTTCGAGGGCTGACCCACCCTGGTCGTTCGACCCCGCTACTACTCCATCTGCTGGGAGTGCCGTCTACCGCGATGGCACTCCCAGCATCCTTTTCAACGTTGAGTCGAGCAGACTCGCCGGCAGCGGGTGGCCGTCCACATGGGTGATACGAGTCAGCACTCGAGTGCTCGACAACAGCCAGGCACCACGGCAACGCTCGAAGTCCGAGCGATCAAGCACGCTGAACTGCACGTCCAGCCCCTCAGCCGGCGCCTGCTGGAAGAGCGTCTGGACGGTGATGGAGCGCAGGATCGCCTCGAACGGCGGAGTGTGCAGCACGCCGTCGATGTCGAGCACGACACTGCAGGTCGGCCCCTCCAACAACCTGCCGGACGGTGAGTAGAAGACGACATCCTCGGCGCCACGCTCGCGCGCGTAGCGTTTGGCCGCCATGTTGACCGCGTAGGACAGCGACTTGGCGCCGGGCAGCAGCCAGGGCTGGTTCTCGACCGGTACGGGTTCGAAGCCGCGGTCCAGCAGCATCACCCTGACACCGGCGCTGCGCTGGCGCCGCAGCGCCTCGTCCAGCGGTGCAATGATCGCCCACGCATTGGGCTCGCTGGTGCCCTCGGGCCCCCGAGTCCAGAAGAAACGCAGCACGGCCTCGCGATCGGCTTTCCAGTTCCACGCCTCGAGCAGTGCGTCGGTAGCACGACGGAAGCCTGCCTCATCGGGAGCGGGTAGCTCGAGTTTGTCGGCTGACACCGCGAACCGGGCCAGATGCGCATCGAGATCGCGTGGCTGGGCGTCCACCACCAGCAACGCCTCGAAAATGCCGTCGCCGCGCGTGACACCCTCGTCATCGGCACGCACGATCGGCAGGGCGGGATCGGCCAGTGTGCCGTCCAACAACGCAAGCAACTTCGTCCCCATAGCCAGACCCTACTCGGTGACCTCTACGCAGGTTACGGTCTTGCTAACTATTCCCCCGTGCCGCCCCAATTGGCCTCGGAGCCCGGCGACTGGTCGTAGTGTGCACCATATGCCAGTGCCCGTTACCGAACGACCCCTCGTTGAGATGCGCGGTGTTAACAAGTACTTCGGCACCCACCATGTGCTCAAGGACATCGATCTCGACGTGCACAAGGGCGAGGTCGTGATCGTTATCGGTCCGTCCGGTTCGGGCAAATCGACGCTCTGCCGGTCGATCAACCGGCTGGAGACGATCGACTCCGGCGAGATCCGCATCGATGGCGTGCTGCTTCCCGAAGAAGGGAAGGCGCTCGCCAAGCTGCGCAGCGATGTCGGCATGGTCTTCCAGGCCTTCAACCTCTTCGCGCACAAGACAGTCCTGGAGAACGTCACCCTCGCCCCCATCAAAGTGCACAAGCTGTCCAAGAAGGACGCCGAGAAGCGCGCGATGGAACTGCTGACTCGGGTGGGTGTCGCCGACCATGCGAACAAGCTGCCCGCTCAGTTGTCCGGCGGCCAACAGCAACGTGTCGCCATCGCGCGATCGCTGGCGATGGATCCCAAGCTCATCCTGCTGGACGAACCCACCAGCGCGCTGGACCCCGAGATGATCAACGAGGTGCTCGATGTCATGATCGGGCTGGCCAGGTCAGGCATGACGATGGTGGTAGTCACGCACGAAATGGGCTTCGCGAAGAAGGCAGCCGATCGAGTTGTCTTCATGTCCGACGGCGCGATCGTCGAGCAGTCGCCGCCCGACCAGTTCTTCTCCGCTCCGAAGTCGGATCGTGCGAAGGACTTCCTGTCAAAGATCCTCAGTTAAAGCCCTACCAAACGAAAGGAGCCTCAATGAAGCTCAACAGAATCGCCGCGGGTGTCGTGGCACTGACGACGGCGTTAGCGCTAAGTGCCTGTGGCGGAAGCTCGGGGGGGTCAGCCAGCTCCGAGAAGACCTTCGCCGAGGGAACCACAATGGCCAGGCTGGCCGATGCGGGCACCATCAAGATCGGCACCAAGTTCGATCAGCCCCTGTTCGGGCTGGCCGGCCCGGACGGCACTCCCGAGGGTTTCGATGTCGAGATCGGCAAGATCATCGCCGACGAACTCGGTATCTCAGCCGACAAGATCCAGTGGGTGGAGACCGTTTCCCAAAACCGTGAGCCGTTCATCCAGAACGGCCAGGTCGATATCGTGGTCGCCACCTACACGATCAACGACACGCGTAAGCAGGTCGTCGACTTCGCCGGTCCCTACTACATCGCCGGTCAATCATTCCTGGTGCCGAAGGGCAACCCGAACAACATCACCGATCCCGAAAACCTCGGTGACAACGTCATCTGCACCGTGACCGGATCCACGTCCGAGAAGAACATTCGCGAGTACACCAACAATGTCATCACCGTCGACAAGTACTCCGACTGCCTCGAGCCGATCCGTACCGGACAGGCGAAGGCACTGACTACCGACAACGTGATTCTCGCGGGCCTGGTCAGCCAGAATCCCGACGAGTTCGAGGTCACCGACGGTACGTTCACCTCCGAGCCTTATGGCATCGGCCTGGCCAAGGGCGACGACGAGTTCCGGGCCTTCATCAACGACACCCTGGAAGCCTCCTTCACGGATGGACGCTGGGAAGAAGCCTGGAAGAAGACTGCGGGTACGGTTCTGCCGACTCCCGAGCCGCCGGAAATCGATCGCTACTGATATATCCGCCGTCCCGGACGCCTCGCCCTCAGCGAGGTGTCCGGGACGAGCACATCACCGAAGGAGGTGCCCGTGCACGCCGTACTCGCAAACCTCGACCAGTACTGGGCCGGATTCAAAGTGACCCTGGAACTCCTGTTCGTCGGCGGGCTGGGCGCACTCCTTATCGGAACGCTGATCGCGTTGATGCGGATCTCCCCGATCGGCAGCTTGCGCCTCATCGCTACTGGCTATACCGAGATGATGCGCAACACCCCGTTGACGCTGCTCTTCTTCTTCATCATCGTGGTGCTGCCAGCGCTTCAGGCAGGCATCGACTCGAAAATCGGCGCCTACATCGCGCTCAGCCTCTACACCTCCGCGTTCGTCGCCGAGGCCATCCGCTCGGGCATCAACGGGGTCCCGATCGGCCAGGCCGAAGCCGCCAGATCGCTCGGCTTGAGATTCGGTCAGACGATATCGCTGATCATCTTGCCGCAGGCGCTGCGGATGGTGGTGCCGCCGCTGATCAATGTGTTCATCGCGTTGACCAAGAACACCTCGGTGGCCGGCGGATTCCTGGTCGTCGAGCTGTTCGCGGTGTCCAAGACGCTGGTGAACAACAACGGGGATGCGGTCGTCCCCATCCTGCTCGGTATTGCCGCCTGCTATCTGATCATCACCATCCCGCTCGGCCAGCTGGCCGGCGTCGTTGAACGGAAGGTGGCGATGCAGCGATGAGTGCAGCCGCTCCGAGCGTCCTGTATGACGCCCCCGGCCCGAGAACCAGGAGACTGTCGCGAATCGTGTCGATCGTCGCTGGTGTCGTGCTCGCCGGAGCCTTCATCTGGCTCATCTGGGCGCTGGGCCAGCCCCGCACGACCGTCAACGGTATTCAGTTGACCGGTGTGTGGAGTCCCGAACGCTGGGACATCTTCACCGAGAGCGAGGTCTGGAAGGGCCTGCTGATCCGCGGCCTGCTCATGGGCACCCTGCGGGCGGCCGGCCTGGCCGCCGTGCTCGCCATCCTCCTCGGCATCGTGCTGTGCTTCGCCCGGACTGCCCGTCAGGTCTGGATCCGAGTGCCGGCGACGGTCGTGCTGGAGTTCTTCCGCGGCATGCCGGTGCTGTTGATGATGCTGTTCATCCTGTTGGCACTGGGCACCGGTGGCTACGTCGCTGTCGTGCTGGCGTTGACCGTCTACAACGGCGCGATCATCGGCGAGGCGCTGCGCGCCGGGCTGCAGGCGCTGCCCAAGGGCCAACGCGAAGCCGGCCTGTCACTGGGGCTGACGCCGTTCGCCACCCGGATCTACATCGAGTTCCCGCAGGCCTTCCGGCAGATGCTGCCGATCATCGTGGCGCAGCTGGTGGTGCTGCTGAAGGACACCTCGCTGGCCTACGTGGTCGCCTACCCCGAGATCCTGCGCATCTCGAATCAGCTCAAGGACTACTTCGGGTCGACCCGCTACTCGTTCTCGATCTTCATCGTCGTGCTGTTGATCTACCTTGCGGTGAACGTCTCGCTGTCGACGCTCGCCCGCTGGATCGCACGCCAGTCCGGTCCCAAGAGCGGCGTCATGGTGGTCGATCCGGTCCAGGCGCTATCCACGCTGCACTCGTCCGGTACAGCCCCGGGCGGGAAGGTCTGAGCAGCGCTACCCGGCATAGACCTGGACCCGGCCCGGTAAAGCGTCAGTCGTCCATGTGGAGCGTCAGTCGTCCACTTTGATGACGACTCGGCCCATCACCACGCCGATCTCGAGTTGAGCCGATCCGTTGCCGACCACGTATTCGTCGAGGGTGGCCTGGGAGTCGCCCGGCCAGCTGATCCGGCCGAGTTGAGTCTGTGAGCGCACTGTCACGTTCGCCCCGTGCGTCAGCCGCACCGAGAGGTTCCCCGATTCGACCTTGATGCGGGAGCGTCCCTCGCTGAGCGGGCCGGCCAGCGAAGCACTGCCTGCTTGGATCAGGGCGTCGCTGACTTCGACGACATCGCTGAGGCTGGCTTGGCCGACGCTGACCCGGATGCTGCCCAGCCTGGGCACCCCGACGGTGGTCAGCTTGTTTCCGGTCACCTCGGCGTCGACCGCAATGGACGGATTGACGCGCACCGTGAGTTCTTTGCCGAATCCGAGCACCCGCAGATCGTCCACCGATCGCGGCGGCCTGACCAGGCTGAAGCCACTCGTGTTGATGCCCAGCTCGCCCTCGGTACTGATCTCCAGTGTGGTGCCCTGGCGACGCACGGTGTGCGGCCCGTCGACCGAGATCGTCGCGATTCGCTGGTCGCCAACAATGCGCACCCGGCGCCCGACCGAACGGACGATCAGTTTCTCGACTGCCTTGCCGGCTGCTGGACGCGGGGCACCCGGCGGTGGCGCGAAGTGCGGCGGTTCGGGGACCGCCGCGGCGATGTCGCCGGGAAGGACGCTGCTGGCGAACTCCCCGAGTCGCTGCCAGGCGCCGCGAGCGATGTCACCGGCGTCGCGGAAGACCTCACCCGCCACGGCGGCGACATCGTCCAACTGGATATCGAAGAGGTTGTGTTCCGATGGGCCACCAGCGGGGCCGGTCTCATGGGTGGGCGATTCGGCATCCGGGGCGCTGCCGTCATCGACGGACGATGCCTCGTCCGGCTCGCCCGGAGCTTCGGCGGCCTGATCCTCGGCCCGGCCGGCATCGTCGCTGCTTGCGGGCGCAGATTGCTCCGCGGTCTCATCGGCATCCGCCGAATCGTCGGCCAGCGCTCGGGCGGGCCGGCTGTCGTACAAGGATTCGGGCGACACCTGTGGCCGCTCGGCCGGCCTGTCCAGATCGGCGATGCGGCGGGCAGCCTGGTCGGCATCGATCGTGCCGTCGGCAAGGTCACTCAGGATGCGGTTCAGCTCCGCGGAGTCACTCATGCGTCCAACTTAGCCCCGCGCCGCCCCCATCGGAATGGGGACCCCGATGCTTCAGGGCGTGATCGGGGCAAGCTGAGACCGCGACTCCGGCGAGCCCTTTCCGCTTCGTCGAGTTCGGCACCCTTGATGCAGCCGTTGACGAAGGCCACCAGGGGAATGGCGAACAGTGCCCCGGTGATGCCCGCGATGATCGCACCTGCCGAGATGCCCAGCAGCACGATCAGCGGATGGATCTCGACCGCCTTGCCGAGCACCAGCGGCTGCAGCACGTGCGATTCGATCGACATCACCAAGACGAAGACGATCAGCATGATGATCGCTTTGACGAAGCCGAGGGTCACCAGCACCACCAGGGTGGCGACGGTGCCCGCGACCAGCGCGCCCAGCAGCGGGACGAAGGAGCAGACGAAGGTGAAGGCCGTGATGGCAAGCCACAGATTCGAACCGAGGAACAACGCTCCCAAGCCGGCGCCGATACCGTCGATCCCGGCGACGATCACCGCGGCACGCACGTACGAGGTCAGCGATGTCCAACCGCCGCGCATCGACGGTTCGATGGCGCTGACCGCATGGGTAGGAATAATGCGTTCGAAGGAATTGACGATGCGGTGACCGTCCTTGAGGAAGAAGAAGGTGGCGAACAGGCAGGTCGCCAGGCCCGCGAAGAATGAGCCGACCGTCGAACCCGCACTGGCCAGCCCGGAGGCGATCTGCTCCGAAGACTGCTGGGCATAGGTGACGATCTGGTTGATCCATTGGTTGACCTGGTCGTCGCTGATCTGCAAAGGCCCGGTGGCCAGCCAGCTCAGCAGGCTCTTGACGCCTTCGGTCGCAGCGGCTACCAGCTGGGACGACTGCAGGGCGACCTGCGCACCAACCAGGAAAAGCAAGCCGAGGATGACCAGGACCAGCGAAAGCAGCGCGGTGAGGCTGCCCAGCCAGCGCGGCCAGCCCTTGGAGATGAGCCATTCCGCGAACGGACTGAGCCCGGATGTGAACAGGACCGCCAGAATCAGTGGCACGACGATCAGGCTCAGTCGTGCCCCGATCTGCCACAGCACCACGGTCACGGCGGCGATGACCAAGAAGCGCCAACCCCAACTGGCCCCAATTCGCAGCCACTTCGGTGTTAGAGCGATGTCGTCGGATTGTGGCGTGACCGGAGTCAGGGATTCGGCGGGGGTGGCCCCGGATGCGGGAGTCATCGGTAAACCTCCAGGTTGAGCGACGTCTCAAGCATAGGAGCCCGGCGGCCGAGGGCCGATGACCTAACCTGTGGGGGTGCCACACCCGTCGACCGACCAGATGCCCCGCGACGTCTGGGTGCTTTCGCTGGTCGCTTTGCTGGTGGCCATCGGATTCGGCGTGATGGTGCCGGTGCTGCCGGTGTTCGCCCGCAGTTTCTCGGTCAGTCAGTTCCAGGTGGGTGCGGTCATCAGCGCGTTCGCGCTGGCCAGATTGGCGATGGGACCGTTCTGCGGGCGCCTGAACCGGGCGATCGGTGAGCGGGTGGCCCTGGGGTCGGGTATTGGAATCGTGGCACTCAGCACCGTCGGCGCCGGATTGTCGCAGAGCTATCTGCAGCTGCTCGTGTTGCGCGGGGTGGGCGGGATCGGATCCGCGATGTTCTCGGTGGCCGCGATGAGCCTGCTGCTGGCCAGTGTCGGCCCGCAGCTGCGTGGTCGCGCCAGCGCCCTGTACTCCGGAGGCTTCCTGATCGGAGGCATGGCCGGCCCGGCCGTCGGCGGGCTACTGGCCGCGATCTCGATCAGGGCGCCTTTCTTCTTCTACGCGGCCACTCTGGTGCTGGCCGGCGGCGCGGGTCTCGCGCTGCTCAGCCGCCGGGCGGTGACTCCTACCGACAAGACCGGCGAGGCCGTGCTGGCCCTTGCCGATGTCTGGCGGCGTCCGGGCTATCGGCTGGCCTGCGCGGCCAACTTCACCACCGGCTGGCAGGCCCAGGGTGCGCGCTCCACGCTGGTCCCGCTGTTGGTGGTGGAGGTGCTGGACCGGCCGACCTCGTGGACCGGACTGGCCTTCGCGGTCGCGGCGATCGTCCAGGCCGTGCTGCTGCAGCCCGCCGGACGACTGGTCGACACCTGGGGGCGGCGTCCGATGCTGGCCGCCGGGTTGGTGATGTGCGCGGCATCGTCGGCGCTGATCCCGTTCGCACCCAACATGGCCTGGCTCGTGGTTTCCCTGTGTGTCTTCGGCGCCGGCTCGGCGGTCATGTCGACGGCTCCGACCGCGATGGTGGGCGACGCCACCGCCGGTACCGGCGGCACCCCGGTCGCGGTCTTCCAGATGGCGTCCGATCTTGGTTCGATCATCGGGCCGCTGGCCGTGGGGGCTCTTGCGGATCACTACCCCCTGCCGATCGCCTTCGGTATCGGCGCGGCGTTGATGGCCGTCCTCGGCGCCTGGTCGGCGAGCAGTCTGCGCCGAGCGCGGGCGTAGCACTTCTGTGAACAGTCGAGCCACAGACGAAGCCAACAGATAGCCTGACTGGCATGAATCCGCGCCCTATTTCCGAGCTGATGGCCCCCGACTGGGCCGACGCACTGGCAGACCAAGAGCCCCGGATTCATCAGATGGGCGCCTTCCTGCGTTCCGAACTGGCGGCCGGTCGCAACTATCTACCCGCGGGCGACAAGGTGCTTCGAGCATTCAGCCGGCCGATGGCCGATGTCCGGGTGCTGATCGTCGGCCAGGACCCATACCCCACGCCCGGGCATCCGATCGGGCTCAGTTTCGCGGTGGACCGCTCCGTGCGGCCGCTGCCGAAGTCGTTGATCAACATCTACAAGGAGTTGCAGTCCGATCTGGGCATCGCCCCGGTCGACCATGGCGATCTGACCGGCTGGTTCAACCAGGGTGTGCTGCTGCTCAACAGGTGCCTGACCGTGCAGCCCGGACATTCTGCCTCTCATCGCGGCAAGGGCTGGGAGCCGGTCACCCAGGCCGCCATCGAGGCGCTGGCCGCCCGCGGCGGTCCGCTGGTGGCCATCTTGTGGGGACGCGATGCCCAGTCGCTCACCCCGATGCTGGCCGCCGCCGACGTCCCGATCATCGCGTCGGCCCATCCTTCGCCACTGTCGGCCAGCGCCGGGTTCTTCGGCTCCCGCCCGTTCAGCCGGGCGAACGAGGCCTTAGCCGCCCAGGGGCAGACTGGTATCGACTGGGACCTCAACCACGCTCGGGAGTGACCATGAGAATATCGCTGGTGCTTGGCTCGGGAGGCGCCCGTGGCTATGCCCACATCGGTGCCATCGAGGAGCTGCAGTCGCGGGGCCACGAGATCGTCGCCGTCGCCGGCGCGTCCATGGGGGCGCTGGTCGGCGGGGCCTACGCGGCCGGGCGCCTCCAAGAGCTGACGGAGACCGCCTTGCGACTGTCACGCACCGATGTCTTGATGATGGCGCGCCCCTCCCTGAACGCTCCGGGCCTGATCAAGCTCGACCGGGTGATGAGCCTGCTGGAACGCATCATCGGCAACGTGCGCATCGAGGACCTGGCCATCCCGTACACGGCGGTGGCGACCGACTTGCTGGCGCACCGCGAGATCTGGTTCCACACCGGCCCGCTGCTTGTGGCGATCCGGGCGTCCATCGCGATGCCGTCGGTCTTCAAACCGGTCATGTTGCATGGACGGCTGCTGGTCGACGGCGGTCTGGTCAATCCGCTTCCGATGGAGACTTCGCTGCGGTTGGACACCGATCTGACGGTGGCCGTGTCCTTGTTCGGACGCGAGCGCGGCCGTGAATTCGGTGGCGCGATCGAGGTTTCGTCCGAAGAATCGGGAGAGACCACTCCCACTGCATTGAATCGTCTCCAGGAACGCATCTCAGAGGTGCTACCGACGAGGTCGCGCCCAGCCAGCGTCCTGAACCATTTTGATCCGCTGCCCAACGACCTCGATCTGGTGGACATGATCACCATGTCGCTGGATGTCATGCAGGAACGGATTCAGGCCTCGCGGGTAGCGGTCAACCCTCCGGATATTCACATCGAGGTGCCCGCGAGTACCGCCACCATCTTCGACTTCAACGATGCTGCGCGGATCATCGAACTCGGACGTGAGTTGGCCGCCGCCCAGTTCGACGAGGCAGGGCTATGATCGCGTGGCCGGACTTTGGTCGAGCTTCCTAGGCTTGGGGCATGTTCGGATTCGGGAAGTCTGTCACAGTCAACGCAGAGACTGCCTTGTCAGGGCGTGACACTCCGGTGCTGGACGCCAGCCGGACCCACCGGATCTTCGGCGAGCCCCTGAACGCAGACCATCCGGGAGCCGAGACAGCCTACTTTGCCCTCGGCTGCTTCTGGGGTGCCGAGAAACTGTTCTGGAAACAGCCCGGCGTGCTGTCCACTGCCGTGGGCTATCAGGGCGGATATACCCCGAACCCCAGCTACCAGCAGGTCTGCACCGGCCTGACCGGGCATGCCGAGACCGTCCGGGTCGTCTTCGACCCCGCCAAGATCAGCTACGCCGATCTGGTGCGGGTCTTCTTCGAGAACCACGACCCGACCCAGGGCAATCGTCAGGGCAACGACATCGGGACGCAATACCGTTCCGCCATCTTCACGGTTTCGGACGCCCAGCAAGATACTGCTGAGCGAGTGCGTTCCGAGTACCAGCACGCGCTGACCGATGCGGGCTACGGGCAGATCACCACCGCCATCGAGCCGGCGAAGCCCTGGTACTACGCCGAGGACTACCACCAGCAGTACCTCGATGCGAACCCCGGCGGCTACGACTGTCACATCCGAACCGGAGTTGCCTGTCCGGTTTCGTAGCGGGCTCCAGGACGCCTGAACCTCTAGTTGGGGTTGAGCCCAATAGGTTTTTCATCTTTGCTTGCCATATGAATGTTGAGTGTTAAGGAAACTCTCAGGGGGCTAGCCATAGCTCACCCGATCCACTTACCGTCCCAAAGACGGCCGGGCTAGGCGTGGTCACACGACGTGTGACCGGGGAAGACGCCGCACGAACCTCGGCTACCGCACGACCACGCGTCGAAGGGACCCGGATTCATGGCATTCAGCAGAAAGACCCGCGCGAGAATTGCCGGCATCGTCGCAACCGGCACGCTCCTGACGGGCGCCGTCATCATCCCGCAGGTCGCAATCGCGTTCAATGACACCGTCACCGCGACCGCATCGCTCAATGTGCGCCTGGAGCCCACGACCAACTCCAAGGTCCTCGGAGTGCTGTCGTCCGGCGAGCAGGTGGAGCGCCGCGGCGATCCGCAGGGCGAGTGGACCCCGATCCGCTACAACGGCCAGGATGCGTGGGTCTTCTCGGCCTATACCAGCCTCGGCGGCATCGACTCGGCCTCCGGCGGCACAGCCACCGCAACCGCCCCGCTGAATGTGCGCGCCGGCGCCTCGACTCTTGCCAGCATCCTCGGCACCCTCGAGGTCGGCGAGTCGGTGGCCATCACCGGATCGCAGGCCGGCGGCTGGATTCCGGTCTCGTACAACGGACGCAACGCCTTCGTCTACGCCGCGTACCTGTCATTCGGCTCCTCCACTGAGGCTCCTGCCACCGGCGACCAGAGCGCTGGGGACGCAACGGCCACTACCGCGCTCAATGTGCGCACCGGCCCGGGCACCGACTACAACGTGATTGCCGTGCTGAGCACCGGCGAGTCTGTCGCCACTCGCGGCGGCGACAACGACGGATGGACTCCGATCAGCTATGCCGGCCAGGACGCCTGGGTCGCCACCAGGTACCTGTCGACCGGCCAGGCCGCCGGTGGCGATGAGGGTACGGACGAAGGCGACGAGGCCACCAACGGAGGCGACGAGCAGGCCACGGACGAGGGCGACAACCAGACCATTGAGACCGAGACCGCTTATGTCTCCGACGACGTCAATCTGCGTACCGGACCCGGCCTCGACTACCGCGTCGTGCAGGTGCTGAGCCCCAACACCGAGGTCGAGCTCACCGGGGTCACCGAGAACGGCTACAGCCAGGTCAGCATCGACGGCACCCAGCGCTGGATCTCCACCGCGTACCTCAGCTCCAGCCCGGTCAGCACCGGTTCGAGCGGATCCAGCGGATCGAGCGGTTCAGGTAGTTCCGGCGGTGGGTCGAGTTCATCCGTGGCGACCAGCACCTGGGATGCGCTGGCCATGTGCGAGTCGAGCGGCAACTGGGCGATCAACACCGGCAACGGTTACTACGGTGGCATCCAGTTCAGCTATTCCACCTGGCTGGCCTTCGGCGGCGGCGCCTATGCTCCGACCGCGAACCTGGCGACGAAGGCCCAGCAGATCGAGATCGCCGAGAAGGTCCTCGCCGTGCAGGGTTGGGGCGCCTGGCCGGCCTGCAGCTCCAAGCTCGGGTTGCGCTGATAGATCCTCGATGTGCGGGCGGGCTGCGCAATGCGGCCCGCCCGCACATCGCGTCCTCCTAGAGTTGACCGCATGAGCCCGGCCGTGATCGTCACCATCATTCTTGTGGTGGGAATCGCCCTGGTGATCGCTGCCACCCTGGCGGATCGGCGCAGCGCCGCCCGGCTGACCAAGGCAGACGACACCGAGATCAGCTCTGCCGGAGCCGATCCGGCAGCCTCCGAGAAACCGGTCCCGATCGAACCACCCGCCTACATCACGTCGGAGCAACTGCTCCGCGGCGCCCCGCCGGCCGCCCGCTTCAGCCCCGACCAGGAGCGCGAGCTGGCGGCTCAGCTCACGGCGCCGTCCACAGTGCGGATCGACTGCCGATTGGCTGCCCCGACGCTGGCCACTCATACCGGCGAGCGGGCGATCCTCGATCAACCGCGGGTGCTGGTGTGCGCCGATGGCATCGGCCAGTTCCGCGAGGTGCTGCCCCTGCTCGGCTCAGCATCTGCAGACATGCAGGCGCTGGTCATCGCGGCGCCGACGATCGACGCAGATGCGTTGCAGACGATCATTGCCAACAAGCTCGCGGGCAAGCTGCAGGTCTGCGTGGTGCTCGGCGGAGCCGACGCACTGGCCGAGTTGGCGGCTGCTGTGGGTAGCCGGCCGGCCCCACTGGCCGATCGCCAGGCCGGAGCGATAGCCCTTACGGACTTGGGCAGGCCCACCCGCTTGGTGGCCAGTCCTTCCGCTTGCTGGGTGATCAGCGCTGTTGCATGATCGCGGATCGGCAATCCGCCGCTCACCTGAACCTCAAGTTGGGGTTGAGCTGAATGGATCTCTCATCTGTGCTTGTCATAAGTGATTGAAGGTTTAGCGAAGTCTCAGGACTCTAGCCGCGTGCCGTCTTGACCATCTACGGTCGCCACGTTGGCCGGGGCTAGGCGTGGTCACACGTTGCGTGTGACCGGGGAAGACGCCGATCCGACCCCGGCCATCACATGAACGTCGCGTGGAAGGAACCCAGGCACGATGACAGCTAGCAAGAGAACACGAACGACGGTCGCAAGTGTCGCGGTCGCCGGGGCACTCATAGGCGGAACTCTCGTCGTCCCTCAACTCGCGATCGCGTCCAACAACACGATCACCGCGACCACCGCGGTCAATGTGCGTATCGAACCCACTATCAGCTCCGAGATCCTCGGCACGCTCACCGCGGGCGAGCAGGTCGAGCGCCGCGGCGATCCGCAGGGCGAATGGACCCCGATCACCTATAACGGCAAGAGCGCCTGGGTCTACTCCGAGTACACCAGCCTGACCGGCATCGAGTCCGCCGCCGGTGGCACCGCCACAGCCACGGCCAAGGTGAACGTGCGGGCCGGCATGTCCACACTGACCAGCATTCTCGGCACCCTCGCGGAGGGTGAGACCGTCAACGTCACTGGGTCTCAGGTTGGCGGCTGGGTGCCGGTCTCCTACAACGGACGCGACGGATATGCCTTCGCCACCTATCTGTCCTTCGATTCCACCACCGAGGCACCGGCCACCACCGAGCCCGATCCGGTAGAGGCCGACCCCACAGAACCGGAGACCACCGAACCGGACGCCACCGAGCCGGAGACCAGCGACCCGGAGACCACGAATCCGGAGACCAGCGACCCAGAGACCAGCGACCCAGGTTCTACCGAAGGCGGCAGCACCGTCACCGGCACAGCGACAGCCACCACGGCGCTCAACGTTCGCTCCGGGCCGGGCACCAGCTACAGCGTCATCTCGGTGCTGAGCACCGGCGAATCGGTCACCACCACCGGGGACGACCAGAACGGCTGGACCCCCATCACCTACAAGGGCCAGGACGCCTGGGTCTCCACGCAGTATCTGTCCACCCGTGGCAACGTCGACGAACAAGAAGAGCCGAGCTCCGGTGAGACCGAGACGGCCTACACCACCACCGATGTCAATCTGCGCACCGGCCCGGGGCTCGACTACCGCATCGTCCGCGTGCTGAGCCCCAATACCGAAGTCGAGCTCACCGGCCTCACCGAGAACGGTTTCAGCCAGGTGAGCGACGATGGCACGCTGCGCTGGATTTCGACGACGTATCTCAGCGATGAGCCAGTCAGCACGAGCGGTGGCTCGGGCTCGACGGCCGGCCCGAGTGTCCCCGCGGGCGCCGGTAGCGGAACCTCGCTGAACACCGGCGGATCGTCCGGTCTGGACTCGCTGACGGCCAATGCCAAGGGAATCGTCTACACGATCCGCGAGAACTACCCGCAGATCACCACAATGTACGGGGTGCGCGCCGACCCGCTGCCCGATCATCCGAGCGGCCGCGCGGTTGACATCATGATGCCGAACGGGTCGTCCGATGTGGCGCTGGGCAATGAGATCGCCGCCTATCTGCAGCAGAACGCCAACTCCCTCAATATCGAATACCTGATATGGCGTCAGCGCATCTGGATCAACGGCCAGAGCGGCTGGACCGCCATGGCCGATCGCGGCGGCATCACCGCCAACCACTACGACCACATCCACGTCACGGTGAACTACTGATCCGAGCATCGGCACAGCGGGCGGACTCGCGTAAACCTCGGTACACGGCTGGCAACCAGCGCTCGTCCTGCAGGCCTGTGGGCCTCAGCAGGACGAGTTGCCCCCGACCCGTGATGGCCACGGATCAAGTACGGCGCTGAGCATCGCGAGCGCCTCGGGGACGAGTGCGTAGTAGGCCCACTTGCCGCGCTGCTCACGGGTGACCAGGCCGGCGTCGACGAGTTGCTTCATGTGATGGGACACCGTGGGCTGGGCCAACCCGACGGGCTCAGTAAGGTCGCACACACACGCCTCTCCGCCGGACTGCGCGGCGATCATCGACAGCAATCGCACCCTGGTCGGGTCACCCAACGCTTTGAACATCCAGGCCAACCGCTGCGCATCCTCGACGTCCATCACGCCCGCAGTCACCGGCGCGCAATGGCAGGACTCATCCGTGGTCAGCAGGGGAAGCGAAGTCGTCATGCCTCTCACTCTAGCCACGCATTGACATATGTCGATGCATCGACCATCATCAATATGACTTGATCCGTCCCGACATGAACGGAGCACACCATGACCGTGAACGGTGAGAACACCGGGCTGCGCGATCAGGTCCGTGCACGCTATGCCGGGGCTGCAACCGCCGTGAAGTCCGGCTCGCTCAACGCGGATCTGCTCGCCGAGGACGCCTGCTGCGGCTCGTCCAGCCACACTTCATCGGAGCGGAGCTTCGGCGCGGTTCGCTATGACGCCGCCACAACCGCAGGCCTGCCCATCCAGGCCGTCGAGGCAAGCCTGGGCTGCGGAAACCCGACCGCGGTCGCCGACCTGCACAAGGGCGAGCGAGTACTCGATCTGGGCTCGGGCGGCGGGATCGACGTGCTGCTGTCGGCCCAGAAGGTCGGCGAGTCAGGGTTCGCCTACGGCGTGGATATGACCGACGAGATGCTCGACCTCGCCCGTGAGAACGCAGCCAAGGCCGCAGCCACCAACGTGGAGTTCCTGAAAGGCACGATCGAGGACGTGCCGTTGCCGGACAGGTCGGTGGACGTGGTGATCTCCAACTGCGTCATCAACCTGTCGACCGACAAGCCCGCCGTCCTCGCCGAGATGTTCCGCGTCCTCGCCCCAGGCGGGCGCATCAGCATCTCCGATGTCGTCGCCGAAGACCACCTGAGCCCAGCCGAGCGGGCGACGCGCGGCTCCCGTGTCGGCTGCATCGCCGGAGCCCTCTCCAAGACCGAGTACCTCGACGGACTCGCCGTTGCCGGGTTCATTGACGCCACCGTGGAGTTCACGCACGAAGCAGCCGCCGGTATGCACTCCGCCATTATCCGTGCCGCCAAGCCCACCGCCTGACCTCCATGCTGCAGCCCCGGCCGACTCCGCAGCAGCATTGTCCGGCGCCCAGGTGCTCGACCTCCCGGCCGCACCCGCTTGCCCGCCTCATCACCAGGAGGACACCATGACCACTGCATCCGTGCCGACCGTGCTGTTCGTCTGCATCCACAACGCAGGCCGCTCGCAGATGGCCGCCGGTCTGCTCACCCATCTCGCCGGGGATCGTGTCCGGGTCCGCTCCGCCGGATCCGAGCCCGCCGACCGGCTCAACCCCGCAGTTGTCACCGCGATGGCCGAGGTCGGGATCGACATCGCCGCTGAGCAGCCCAAGCTGCTGACCACTGATGCCGTCCGGGTCGCCGACGTCGTCATCACCATGGGCTGCGGCGACACCTGCCCGATCTTCCCCGGCAAACGCTATGAGGACTGGCAGCTCGATGACCCCGCCGGCCAGTCCATCGAGGCTGTGCGAAAGATCCGTGACGACATCGAGCTGCGAGTCCGAGATCTCCTCACCGAGCTCGCGTCATGAACACCGGGCTCGGTCGGCCACTTCAATCCTGCGATCCTGCCGGCGAAGAATTTCGATGCGGCCGCCACTAGTAGCGGGGCCTGGAGATTGCGAGAATGGGTCCCAACGAGTGAGGTGATCCGATGTCCACACACGGCATCTTGAAGGCGCTCCTGGTGGCCCCATTGCTCACTGCCGGCGCTGCCGTGACAGCGGCGCTGGTCGCGGGCAAGCATCACCGCTTCGGCGCCACCGCGACCGAGTACCGTGCATCGTTGCCCGGGGACGGCTTGCTGCCCGAGGCACAGGTGCAGAACGATAGGGCGTGCACGATCCTCGCTCCCCCATCGGCCGTCTGGCCATGGATCGCCCAGCTCGGACAGGACAAGGCGGGTTTCTACTCCTTCGAGTTCCTGGAGAACCTGGCTGGGTGTCAGATCACTGGCGCCACACAAATCCACCCCGAGTGGCAGAACCCGGCGGTGGACGACGCATTCCCGTTGCACCCCGACCTCGCACTGCGCGTGGCCGAGGTCGAGCCGGGCCGCTACCTGGTGGCGACCTCGCAGGGCGGTGCAGCGCCCGGCGAGATGGACTTCGCTATGACCTGGACCTTCTACCTCACCTCGACCGCCGGGCCTGCGGGCGAACAGGCAACCCGCCTTCACGTGCGGGAACGCTACGCGGCCGGCAACGGATCGACACGACGGATGGTCGACGCACTCAGCGTCGTCAGCGCGATCATGACGTGGCGGATGATGTCGCGGTTGAAGACGCTGTGCACACAGGACGCCGATGGAGCTGCCGCCGCCTGACGCTGCGAGGACGCTGACGATGTGAAGTATTCAGTGCGGGGCCGTGCCTGGCTGCGACCGGCACGATTGTGCCAGCGTTGTGCGTTTGGGGACTCCAGCCGGTTTCGGTTAAGATGACCTGCGCGCGTCCCCATCGTCTAGCGGCCTAGGACACCGCCCTTTCAAGGCGGCAGCGCCGGTTCGAATCCGGTTGGGGATACGAGATGAATGGCCTAGTCAGATGTATGTCTGCTAGGGCGTTCTTGTCCCCTAGAATCGAACATCGGGCAATCGTGTCACGGGAAACTCGTCGCGGTCCTCAGTGCAGCCGTCGCGCTGGTGAGTCCTTCTCTGGTCCTGCCGGCCCTGTTCGCTTCCTGTCTGGTGGCCATCGCCGTGGCTCTGGTCACACGACGACGCGAATTCGCCTTCGGTTCAAGCGTGGCTGTCGGTTGCATCCTCTTGATCGGCTTGACACCTCTCGGTTAGGTGGACGAGCGACATCAGCGACAAGGCGGGCCTCTGGACGTTCCTGATGGACCGCGTGTACTTTATGTGGCTGGCGCGAATCTCCCAGACAGCCTGCTGCGTGCGCCGCCCGGCGAGTGTCACGAGGTCGGACGCCGTGGGGCTGCTTCGACCGGATCAATTCGCGCGGCTAGGGTGGGTAATCATCGCCAACGAAGGGGGGCTGCGTGGTCGACGACCGGTGGGTCGAAGTCACCCCCTCCCAATTCGCCCACGAGGCTGAAGGTCTGCGGGTCATCCGCGACCTGCTGCCCGCCCGCGCGCCCTTCCGCGCCTGGTCGAACTTTGAGTTTCGTGACGACCGTGGCAACTGGTCGGAGGTCGACCTGCTCGTCCTCGCCCCGGACGGACTCCACCTGCTCGAGCTGAAGTACTACTCGGGACGCCTGCGTGGCACCGACCAGCAGTGGTTGCGCGACGGCCACCGCGCCGAGGACTCGCCGCTCATGCTGGCCAACCGCAAGGCGAAGCGGCTGCGTTCGAAGCTGATGACCGCCTTCGACAACTGGGCCCGCAACCAGCCCTTCGACCCACAACGCCCCAGGAGTGCGAACCAGGTCATCCCGTTCGTCCAGGCCGGCGTGTTCCTGCATCACCCTGACTTCGTCTGTGAACTCCCCGAGGCGGCGCGCCTCGACCTGTACGGGCTGCCCGGCGCCACCACGTCTGGCCTGGACCCGATCACCGACGTTCTGGACGCCGTCCCGCGGCCGGGCACGAAGATCTACGAGGGCGCCATCGTCGGCGTCATGAAACTCATCGGTCTGCGCGCCCACGCCCGCGAGGCGGGCCAGTACGTCCTCGACGCGCAGCCGCTCGAGGACGGGCCCGGCTGGCAGGACTGGCTGGCCACCCACAAGCACCTGCGCGACCAGCGCCGGCGCATCCGGTTCCGGGTCGCCCCAGGGGGCTCCACCGAGGACGCCCGCCGCCGGCTGGGCCAGCTCGCTGCGCACGAGCTGCACGTCATGCAGCACCTCACCTACGACGCGATCCTGCGTCCCGAGGACTACGTCGACTCCGAGCTCGGCCCGGGCCTCGTCTACCCCTACGACCCGGGCTGGCAGCGCCTCGACCTGTGGCTGGCCGAGCAGCCGCGCGCCCTCAGCTTCGACACCCAGCTCGCCCTGATCCGCCAGATCGGCGAGGCCCTGCAGTACGCCCACGGCAAGAACGTGGTGCACCGCGGCCTCAACCCGCGGGCGATCCTGGTGCGCACCGATCGCGAGGGCCGCGTCCAGTCGCGGATTGCCGACTGGCAAGGGGTGGGACGCACCGATGAGGCCACCGCCACCGCCACCGCCGCCCGGGGCGTCACCATGCTGGCCGACGCCGACCCGGTCAACCAGTTGGCACTCGACGAGCGCTGGCTGCGGGACGCGTTTACCGCGCCCGAGGGTGTCGCGGTGGGCGGCGCCGACCGACTGCGTCTGGACGTGTTCGGCCTGGGCGCGCTGGCCTTCTATATCGTCACCGGCGGCCGGGCACCGGCCCGAACCCGCGCCGACCTCATCGCCCGGCTGCGCGACCAGGCCGGTCTGGACGTCTCGGTCGAGTTGCCGCAGGCCCCGCCCGCGCTGCGCGAAGCGATCCTGCAGGCCACCTGCCCGCGGGTCAGCGACCGACTGGCCGACGTCGGCGGCTTCCTGACCAAACTGGACGATGCCGAGCCCGCCGCGTCCGACGAGGTCACCGACCCGCTGGACGCCGGCCCGGGCGCCGTCCTGGACGGCCGCTTCACCCTCACCAGCCGGCTGGGTGCCGGCTCGACCGCGGTGGGGCTGCTGGTCCACGACGCCGAACACCCGGACGCGGCCGACCGCGTCCTCAAGGTGGCACTGGACGACTCGGCCGCCCGGCGTCTGCAGGACGAGGCGGACGCCCTGCGGCTGATCGCCCACCCGCGCATCGTCAAGCTGCTGGAGGGCCCACTGAGCGTCGGCGGCCGCAGCGCACTGCTGCTGGAGAGCGCCGGCCGCGAAACCCTCGCCACCCACCTCGGCAACCGCGAACGCCTGCCGCTCGACCTGCTGGAGCGCTGGGGCACCGACCTGCTCGAGGCCCTGGTCGCCCTGGACGCCGCCGGCATCATCCACCGCGACATCAAACCGGCCAACTTGGGCGTCCACAAGGAGGCATCGTCGCGCGCCAAGCACCTCAACCTGTTCGACTTCTCGCTGACGAAGGCGCCGGCCTCCGACACCCAGGCCGGCACCCGGCCCTACCTCGACCCGTTCCTCACCGGCAAGCGCCAGCAGTACGACTCGGCCGCCGAACGCTACGCGACCGCGGTGGTGTTGTTCGAGATGGCGACCGGTCACACCCCGGTCTACGGCGATGCTCTGTCCGACCCTGCGTCCATCACCGACGAGGTCACCCTTGAGCCCGGCGACTTCGATCCGTCGGTTCGGGCCCCGCTGATCGCCTTCTTCACCACCGCCCTCGCCCGGGACGCCGGCGCCCGCCACCACACCGCCGAGCAGCTGCTGCACGAGTGGCGGGCCTGCTTCCCGGACAGCTCGGTCGTCCCCGAGAACGCCGACGCCCTGGCCGAGGCGGCCACCGCCGAGACTCCCCTGACCGGGTCCGGGCTCAGCCCGCGCGCCCTGTCGGCGCTGGAGCAGCTGCGCGTCGCCACGGTTGGCGATCTCGTCCAGGTGGACGCGTGGCGGCTGACCCGCCTGCCCGGACTGACCAGCCCCGCCAAACAAGAGGTGAATGCGCGCGCAAAGCTGTGGCGCGGCAAGTTCGGACGAAAGGGGCGCCGCTGGGCGGTCGAGGCGCGCCGGGCCCAGCTCGACGACCCGTTCCAGTGCGCCGACGTGCTGCTGGCACCGGCCCGCAACGACCGCAACGAACGAGTCGTGAAGGTGGCGACCATGCTGCTCGGGTTGACCGGCAGCGTGAGTGCGAACGCCACCCAGGCGGAGTTGGCCGCCGCCCTTCGTCCGCCGGTCACCCGCGGTCGCATCAGTCAGCTGCTCGCCACCCTGCAGGACCGCTGGGCGGACGACGACGCCGCCCGGTCGCTGCTGGACACCCTCGCCGCCGCGGTCGATCGGCGGCTGGCCGAGTTGGGCGGGGTGGCCACCTTCGACGAGCTGGCCGAGCACCTGCTGACGTTGATGGTCGCGGCTCCCGAGTCGGTGGACGCGCAGGAGACCAGGCTCGCGCAGGGCCTGCTGCGCTGCACCGTCGAGCGCCGGAACGCGGTCGACCGCGCCGAGCAGCTGGCCGGCGACGAGGCCGGCGGCTGGTCACTGCGGCGCCGCGACGGCCAGCCCGTGCTGCTCGCCGCCCGCGCCGACCTGCTGGATGTCGCCGAGGCGCTGGGACGCCGCGCCGACGCGCTGATCGACGAGGCGAACCTCACCGGCACCGACGCGCTCGTCCCAGCCAGCCGGGTGGCCACCGAGCTCGGCCGGTTGCTCACCACCAGCCCCGGCAACCCGCCCGGCTCGTCGGCGGCGCCCGTCGATGGCACTGCGACAAGCGCCGAAACCGCGGGCGGCGGCTTGCGCGACGGGCAGCGCCTGGCCCGGTTGGGCGCCCAGCTGTCCCGCCACGCCGGGGCATCCGCCGCCGGCGAGCTGCACCACCGCGACCTCACGCCGATGGCGGCGCTGCGGCGCGCCATCCCAGCCGTGCTCCCGGGTCAGGCCTACAAGGCCGAGGACTTGCGCGAGCGCGTCGGCGCCCGGTTCCCCGATCTGGCGCCGCTGCCGACCCGCCCCGACCTCGACCCGATCGTCCAGCAGGCGCTCAGCCTGCGCTGGGGCGATGACCGCCGCGCCTACCTGGCCCCGGCGGTCCGCGGCGGTGACACCACCGGCCTGGACTCGCGGCCGAGGACTAACCTGCCGTCCGCGGTCGGCGCGATCGGGCCGGGCGCGGTCGGGCAGCGGCTGGCCGACAGCCGCCGCAGCCGCTCGTTCGTCGCCCTCGGCGTGGGCGCCCTGTATCTGGAGCGCTTCGTGACGCTGCTCCGCACCGACTTCGACGTCGTCGAGGTCGACCTCACCCACACCCTGATGGACGCGCTGCACGCCGCGGCCGCCGCCGTCGGCGTCCCGTGGTCCGAGGTGCTCGGGGCGGACGCCGATGTACCGGGGTCGCGGCCCTATCAGGGGTTGCGGGCACTCGTGCAGCGCTCGCTGCCCGCCGTCCGCCAGGCGATCGAAAGCGCGCTCGCGGACGCAAACGGGCGTCCGGTGGCGCTGGTGGACGCGTCACTGCTGGCCCGCTACGACGCCCTCGACCTGCTGACCGACTGGCTCGACCTGGCCACCGCACGCCCGACCGCCATCTGGCTGGTAGTGCCGCAGTTGCACGGCCGCGTCGGCCCGGTCGTCGACGGCCACCCGCTGCCGCTGACTGCACCCAGCCAGTACGTGTCGGTACCGCCCGAGTGGATCCTGGCCCACCGCAGCACCCCAGCACCCCAGGACGCGGGGGCCCAGGACGCAGCCACCCAGGAGGTCGGCACCCGGGACGCCGCCACTCCCGCCCCGGAAGGAATCCCCAAGTGATCGCCGCCGACGCCCTGGTCGCAGACCTGAAGAAGCAGGTGCTGGCACTGGAGGACGACCTGCGCGACCGCATCACCCTGCCCCAGTTCGACGGCGCGTGGCGTCAGGAGCACGCCGCCGCGCAGGCCGGTGACCGCACCGCCGCCACCTACACCGCGTGGGCCGACGACCGCATCACCCAGGCCGCCGTGTCGTGGGTGCTGACCAGCGTGTTCGTCCGGTTCTGCGAGGACAACGCCCTGCTCGACCCGGTGTGGATCTCCGGGCCACCCGAGCGCCGCCAGGAAGCCCTGGACGCCCAGCTCGCCTTCTTCCGCAGCCACCCCGAGGACACCGACCGCGAGTGGCTCGCCCAGGCGATCGGCCACCTCGCCGCGACGCCCGCGACCGCCGGGCTGGTGGACGACCAGGCGATGCTGCACACCGTCTCACCGTCGGGCCAGGCCGTCACCCGGCTGCTGGAGTTCTGGCGACGCCGCGACGACGCGGGCACGCTCACGCACGACTTCACCGACCCAGGCCTGGACACCCGCTTCCTCGGCGACCTCTACCAGGACCTCTCCGACCACGCCAAGAAGACCTACGCCCTGCTGCAGACCCCCGAGTTCGTCGAGGAGTTCATCCTCGACCGCACCCTCGAACCCGCCCTCAAGGACCGACCGCTCGACGGGTTCAAGCTGATCGACCCAGCCTGCGGATCCGGGCACTTCCTGCTCGGCGCGTTCCGGCGCATCCTCGCGAGATGGGACGCCGAGGCGCCGGCCCTGGGGGTGCGGGACAGGGTGCAGAAGGCGCTGGACGCAGTGTGGGGAGTCGACCTCAACCCGTTCGCCGTGGCGATCGCGGAGTTCCGGCTCACCGTCGCCGCGCTGCAGGCGATCGGAGCCACGTCGCTGGAGCGGGCACCCGGGTTCCGGATCAACGTGTTGGCCGGGGACAGTCTGTGGTTCAGCCACGACCAGGACGCTTTGTTCAACACTCAGGACGACTTCGCCTACTCGACTGAGCACAAGAAGGAGCTTGTCAAGGCACTGACGCGCGGGCAGTACGACGCGGTAGTCGCGAACCCGCCCTACATCACGGTCAAGGACAAGCAACTCAATGCGGGATACCGGGAGCGCTACAACCACCTCAAGGGCAAGTACCAACTCACCGCGCCTTTCATGGAACTACTGTTCAAGCTCGCCAAGAGCGGGGATGGCAGGCAACCTGCGGGATGGGTCGGGCAGATCACATCGAACGCCTTCATGAAGCGCGAGTTCGGCACGCCCATGATCGAGAACCTGCTCGCCCACCTCGACCTGCGGCTCGTCATCGACACCTCGGGCGCCTACATCCCCGGCCACGGCACGCCCACCGTCATCCTCGTGGGCCGCAACCAACCGGTGCAGTTTCCGAGAGTCCGGGCAGTACTCGGGATCCGGGGCGAGCCCGGTCGGCCCGAAGACGCGGCGCGGGGGCTCGTCTGGCGCGCGATCGTGGAGGGCATCGACCAACCGGGCACCGACAACGCGTGGGTCAGCGTGGCCGACCTGAGCCGGAAGGCGCTGAGCAAACACCCGTGGAGCCTCAGCGGCGGCGGTGCGAGCGGCACGCTCAGCACCATCGAAGAGAGCTGGTCCACCAGACTCGGTCCGCAGGCTTGCCGCATTGGGGTGTTCGGGATCATGGGCTCCGACGACGCCATGATGCTGTATCGCGGGGTTCGTGAACGTCATCAGCTAGAAGCATCTGCCACTGCGGAACTGGTCGTCGGCGACGCGATCCGCGACTTTCGGATCAACGCATCGTGGCCAACGTGGTTCCCGTACGACGCGAGTCATGTCTTGAAGCCACTTGAGCAATTCCCCGGCTGGGGTAGGCACTTATGGCGCATGAGAACTGAACTCGGCAACCGAGCGACGTTCTCGAAACGCACGTACTTTGCGGAAGGGCGCCCTTGGTACGAGTGGCACCAATTGCCGCCTGACCACGACGCGCACCCATGGGTAATCACGTTCGCGTTCGTGGCGACGCACAACCACTTCGTGCTCGACCGGGGCGGCAAGGTGTTCAACCGGTCGGCGCCGGTGATCAAGCTGCCGGCGGAGGCGTCCGAGGACGATCACCTGAGGCTGCTCGGTGTCCTGAACTCGTCGACCGCCTGTTTCTGGTTGAAGCAGAACAGCCACAACAAGGGCAGCACGGTTGACCAGAAGGGGGCTCGCCAGACGACCGTGGCGTGGGAGAACTTCTACGAGTTCACTGGCACGACCCTGCAGGACTTCCCGCTCCCGAAGGCCCTCCCGCTGGAGCGCGCCCGCATTCTCGACACCCTTGCCCAGCAACTCACCCGCCACCAAGTCGCAACGCTCATCGAATCCACCACCCCGACCGCTGAACTGCTCCGCGACGCCGAAGCCGCCCAGACGTCCCTCCGAAACCAGATGATCGCCCACCAGGAGGAACTGGACTGGGAGGTGTACGCGTCCTACGGGCTGCTGGATGAGGCGCTCACCTACGACGACGAACCCCCACTAGTGAAGCTTGGCGAGCGCGCGTTCGAGATCGTCCTCGCCCGCAAGATCGCTGCCGGTGAGGATGACACCTCGTGGTTCTCCCGGCACGGGTCCACCCCGATCACCGAGATCCCGACCCATTGGCCGGCCGCCTACCGCGACCTCGTCCAGCGGCGCATCGACGCGATCGGGTCCGTGGATGCGATCCGGCTGCTGGAGGCTCCCGAGTTCAAGCGGCGTTGGGCGTCCGAACCGTTCGACAAGCAGGCCGAGACCGCGCTGCGCGGCTGGCTGCTCGACCGAGTGGAGAACCGGGAGTTGTGGTTCAGTGCGCAGGGCCACCCGACTCCGCAGTCGGTCAGCCAGTTGGCCGACGTGCTCGGCCGGGACGCCGAGTTCCGTGGCGTCGTCGAGTTGTGGCAGCGCCGCCGTGACGTCAACCTCACCGAGGCGCTGACCACGCTGCTCGACCCCGAGGCCGTGCCCTACCTGGCCGCGTTCCGGTTGAAGGATTCGGGGTTGCGCAAGTCCGCCGAGTGGCAGCACACCTGGGCGCTGCAGCGGCGCGAGGATGCCGGCGAGACCCTGGCCATCCCGGTGCCGCCGAAGTACACCAACGCCGACTTCCGCAAGCAGTCGTACTGGTCGGCCCGCGGCAAGCTCGACGTGCCCAAGGAGCGCTTCATCCTCTACCCGGGCGCAGGGCGGGAGACCGACCCGACGCCGCTGCTCGGCTGGGCGGGCTGGGACCACGCCCAGCAGTCCCTCGCTCTGGCCACGATCATCCAGCAACGCCAGGCCGAGGGCGCCGACGACTCGACGCTGGTCCCGCTGGTCGCGGGGATGGCCGAACTGCAACCCTGGGTCGAGCAGTGGCACGCGTCCGTCGACCCGCTGTTCGGCATCAGCCCGGCCGCGTTCTGCGGCGAACAACTCCGGGGCCATTGCCAGGCCCTCGGCGTCACCCTGGACGACTTGGCGCGCTGGCGTCCCGCAGCATCCTCACGCGGGCGCTTGCGTCCCGCGCCACTGACCCGCGGAAGGAGGGCCCGTTCGTGAGTGCCCTGCTGCGTGACATCTTCACCATCCCCGAGACCACCTCGAGCGCCGACTACGTGCTGCGGCTCACCGAGAGCGTCGACGCCGCGCACCTGGACCGCACGCTGGACGACTACGTGGTCACCGACCCGATCGCGCGCGCGTTCGACACCGCGCTGGGGGTCGTCGGCGAGGCGATCGACGCCAACACCAGCAAGGGCGCGTTCCTTACCGGCACGTTCGGATCGGGCAAGAGCCACTTCATGGCGGTGCTGTATGCGCTGCTGCGTCAGCATCCCAAGGCCCGGGCGATCCCCGACCTGACGGCGGTCATTGCCCGCCACGACCCGCACCTGCAGGACCGCAAGGTGCTGCCGCTGACCTTTCACATGCTGGGCGCCACGTCGATGGAACAGGCGCTGTTCGACGGCTACCTGCGTCAGGTGCGCGACCTGCATCCCGACGCCACGCTGCCGCTGCTGCACCAGACCGCGCGGTTGCTGGCCGACGCCGACGCGCTGCGCGGGCGGCTGGGCGACGACGCGTTCTTCGCCGGCCTCAACGAGGGTTCCGGGGCAGCAGACTCGTGGGGCGCGGTGCTCGGCGACGCCGGCACCTGGAACGCCGAAACCTACGAGGCGGCGAAGGCCGCGTCCGCCACCGACCCCCGGCGCGCCGAACTGGTGGCCGCCCTACAGCAGCACTACTTCGGCTCCTATGTCGGCCAGGCCACCCACGTCGGGCTGGACGAGGGCCTGACCGCGATCACCGAGCACGCGCAGTCGCTCGGCTACGACGCGGTCGTGCTGTTCCTGGACGAACTGGTGCTGTGGCTGGCGTTCCGCATCCGTGACCATGAGTTCTTCGGAACCGAGAGCCAGAAGCTCACCAAACTGGTCGAGGGCGGCCAGGGCGGCAGGCCGATTCCGCTGGTGTCGTTCGTCGCCCGCCAGATGGACCTGAAGCGCTGGCTCGCCGACTCCGGGGCCAGCGGGGCCGAGCAGCAGACCCTGGAGCAGTCATTCAACTTCCAGGAGGGGCGGTTCCGCAAGATCACCCTCGGCGACGACAACCTGCCCTACGTCGCCAACAAGCGGCTGCTTACCCCGCGGGACGACGCCGCGGCCGCCCAGATCGACGAGGCGTTCGCGCGGCTGGACCGGCGGGCCGAGTCGTGGGACGTGCTGCTCGACGGCATCAACACCGACGCGTCGCACAAGGGCGCCGACGCCGCCCAGTTCAGGCTCACCTACCCGTTCTCGCCCGCGCTGGTTTCGACCCTGCGGTCGCTGGCCGGGGTGATGCAGCGTGAACGCACCGCGTTGAAGGTCATGCAGCAGATTCTCGTCGACCGCCGCGACACCCTGACCATCGACGACGTCATCCCGGTCGGGGACGCGTTCGACTACCTGGTGACCGGGGCCGCCGGCGACCAGCCGCTGGACGAGGCCTCCGCGGCGCTCTTCCGAGCGGCGAGCACCCTCTACCAGCAGCGCCTGCAGCCGCTGATCCTCAAGGAGTACGGACTCACTGCCGCCGACCTGCTTGATGCCGGGCCGGCGCGTCCACCCGCCCTGGAGGCCGACCTGCGGCTGGCGAAAACCCTGCTGCTCAGCGCGGTGGCGCCCAACGTGCCGGCGCTCAAGGGGCTGACCGCGGGACGACTGGCGTCCCTGAACCACGGGTCGATCCGGTCGCCGCTGCCCAACGGTGAGGCTGCGGTCGTGCTGGCCAAGGTGCGGCAGTGGGCGGCGCAGGTGCCCGAGATCAAGGTCGAGACCGACGCCCGCAACCCGCAGATCTCGCTGCAACTGTCCGACGTCGACTACGAGTCGATCATCGACCGCGCCCGCGGCGAGGACAACACCGGACGCCAACGCGACCTCATCAAGCGGCTGGTCGCCGAGGCGTTCGGGCTGGCCGACCTCGGCGCCCAGGACATGCTCGGCGGCTACACCCACCGGCGGGTGTGGCGCGGCACGGTGCGCGACGTCGGGCTGGTGTTCGGCAACGTCCGCGACGCCGGCTGGCTGACCGACGAGCACTTCCGGGCCCCGCAGGGCACCTGGAAGTTCGTCATCGACCACCCGTTCGACGACCCGGGCCACTCACCGACCGAGGACCACGCCCGCATCGACGCGATGCGCGCGCGTAACTGGGACGAGAACACCATCGTGTGGCTGCCGCGGTTCTTCAGCGACGACCGCATGAAGGACGTCAGCCGCCTCGTGGTGCTCAACTACCTGCTCGAGGGGACCGGCGAACGGTACGCCAGCTACGCCGACCACCTGTCCGAAACCGGGCGGGTGCAGGCGAAGGCGATCCTGCAGTCCCAGCGCGAGGCGCTGCTGCACCGGCTGCGGCAGGCTATTCAGGTGGCCTACGACGTCGAGTCGCCGGTACGCGCCGGCGACGTCGTGAGCGGCGCGGCCCACCCGGACGTGCTGTCGTCGCTGACCCCGACGTTCACCCCGCGGCCACCCGCCGGCGGGACGCTGCGCCAGGGCTTCGAGGCGCTGGTCGACGACGCGTTCGCCAGCAGCTACCCGGGCCACCCGCGCTTCGAACCCGGCGAGGTCGAGGTGCGGCCACGCGACCTGCAGGCTGTCTACGGCTACGTCGAACAGGCGCTGCGTGACAGCGAGGGGCGCGTCCCGCTCGGCGCGGACGCCGTCGTCGTCCGACGGATCGCGAACCCGCTCGGGGTCGGCAAGGCGGCCGAGACGCACTTCCTGATGGGCGACGAGTACTTCGGCACCTGGGGCCCGGAGTTCGAGCGGCGCCTCGGGGCCCGGGACGCCGACGCCCTCGGCCCGGTGACCGTCGGCGAGGTGCGCGGCTGGATCCAGGCGATGGAGCCCGCGCTGGGGTTGACCCGCGAGGTCGCCGACCTGGTGATCCTGGCGTGGGCGGCGCTGCGCCGCCGGGCCTGGTTCTCGCACGGGGCGCCGATCCCGGCGCCGAAGCCGGGCGGGCTGCGCGACGAGATGGAGCTGCGCGTCCAGCCGATGCCGACCCAGCAGACGTGGGAGGTGGCGAGGACGCTGGCCGGCTCGGTGTTCGGGGTGAACGCGTCGGCCTACGTCACCCCCGCCGAGGTCGCGAACCTGGCGTCCGCGGTGCACGGCCGGGCCGTCGAACTCAACCAGCCCGCCCACCGGCTGGCCGGCTCACTGGAGCGGGCGCGGACGAAACTGAGGATGGGTGTTTCCGCTGCTCCGGGCCGCCTGGCGACCGCGCGGGCGACGGCGGAGTTGTGTGACGGACTTCGCGGGCTGCAGGGCCTGCCGCTGATCGAGCGGCTGGCCGCGGCCGGGGCCGGTGCGGCGGCGCTGCCGGAGCCCACGGATGCCGGGCGGTCGCTGAAAAGTGCCGCCGAGGTCGCGGGGCTGCTGGACAGGTTCTCGTGGCAACGGTTCGAGCCGCTGTTCGCCGGGAGGCAGGGCGAGGGCGTCCGGGCAGATGAGGCGGCCGGCATCCTGCGGCGGCTGAGTGAGGCGGTGGACGCCGACGAGTTCAGCGTCCCGATTGCCCCGGCGCTCAAGCGGGCCGAGGACGAACTGTTCGCCTGGTTGGCGCGCGGGGCGAAACCGGACGTACCGGCTGGACCGGATGTTGGTGGGCAGACCCCCGGCGCGACCGAGGCTGACGACGAGCTCGAAACCGGGAGCCAACCCCGGCGGGCGGCGTCCGGCGGGGCGAGGATCAGCCGCGGACGCGGTGCCCGCGACGCCCGTGCTGCCGCCGCCCAACTGGAGGCGTTCGTCGCCGAGCATCCAGACGATGACGTCGTCGTCGAATGGCGGGTCGAATGACCGCGGACGTGATCCCCGGCGCAACCGTGACGCCGGCCGTGGCCCGGGCCATCATCGACCAGGCCCGCGCCAGCCGATACCCGCACGGGGTGCTGGGGCTGCGCGCCAGCCCGGCGGCAACCAGACAGGTCAGCTTCACCCACCGCGATCAGCCGGTTCAGATCGTGCCCGCCGCGTCGGCCCTGGCGGTGCGCGAGGCGATCCGGCAGGCCGAGCCGAGCGGCTGGTTGGTCGTCGTCACCGACCGCAGCGACGACGACCTGGGCCCCGGGCTGCTCGCCCAGTTCGTCTGGCAGCGGCTGCGACACCCCAACCCGTGGCAGGCCGTACAGCAGCGGTTCAGCGCGAACGGCGTCGACGCCAAACTGCTGCAGACCCGGCAGGCCCGCGAGGTCGCCACCGGCCTGCTCGAACTGTCCCCGCCCGACGGCTGGCCGCCCGCCCCGGCCGGCGTCCTCACCCGCGACCACGCGCTAGGCTGCGTCGCGCGAACCGAACTGGGACTGCCCGACGGGCCGGTCGACCTGATCACCGTGCTGCACTGGTCGACCCAGCGTGGCCTGGCGGCGACGATCGCCCGGCTGCGGGCCCGCGCCGGCGAGGCCACGGTCGACGCCGTGCTCGACTGGATCGCCGAAGCCGCCGGCGAGGCGGCCCCGCTGGTCGCCGCCCTGCTGCGAGCCGGGAACCCGAGCGACATCGTCCCGCTGGGGGTGGTGCTCGACTGCCTGCTGCAGTCCCCGACCAGGCAGGACGCCGAGCTCGCGCTGGCCCGGCTCGAACATCGCTGGGGCGACGTGCCGCGTGCTGCGCTGCAGGCCACCGCCCGACTGTCCGGAGTCGTGGTCACCGGCCTGCTGGGTGGCCGGGCGACCGTCGAGAACGCCCGTCAGGTGCTCGTTCGAGCCGACGAGTTGTTGACAGAGGCGCAGGCTCTGCCCTTGGCGGGGGCCTCCCGGTTGCTGCCCTCGGGACTGACCCGACGGCTCAGGGCTCTCGCCGAGACCTTTCGGACGGTGCCCAATGACGACCCGGTCAGGCTGGAGGCGGCGTGGGCGAAGGTGACCGAACACGAGCTCAGCGAGGTCGACCCCCGGGTCGCGCCAGCGCGGGCAGGCGTCCGGTTGGCCCGCTGGCTGCGGACTCCCGACGTTCCGACGGCCACGCTGGCCGAACTGGCCGGCAGGCACCTGGCCGTGGACGCCTGGGTCGACTCGGCGGTCAACGACGCCGAGACCGGGGTCGACGAGCACAGCCTGGCTGCCGCGCTCGAGCACGTGCTGGGGCAGGTGCAGCAACGTCGCGACGACCACGACCTTGTCTTCGCGGCGGCACTTGCCCGGGAAGGCTGCGGTGGACGCGTCCCGGGGCTGCTCGGGCTGGAGGATCTGCTGCCCGAGGTCGTCGTCCCGCTCGCCCGCAAGTATCCGACGCTGCTGCTCGTGTTGGACGGCATGAGTGCCGGGGTCGCCACCGAGATCCTGACCCACGCGACGCTTGAGTTCGATCTGCAGGAGTGCCAGTTGCCGGGAGCCACCGCCCGGACGCCGGCGTTGGCGGTGCTACCCACGGTCACCGAATTCAGCCGGGCGTCCCTGCTCAGCGGACGCCTCACCTCGGGCCAGCAGGACGCCGAACGCGCGGGATTCGAGGCTCTCGCCCAGGCGCACAGTCTTGGCGAGGTGAAGCTGGTCCACAAGAAGGGACTCGACAGCTCGCGGCAGGGTTTCGAACTGGCCGACGACGTGCGGCAGGCGATCTCGGACGTCGACCGGTACAAGCTGGTCGGCTGCGTCCTCAACACCATCGACGACGCCCTCGACCGCACCGATCCGGGCGGCACCGACTGGACCGCCGAGACCGTCAAACACCTCGCCCCGCTGCTGCGGGCGGCGATGTCCGCGGGACGCCTGGTGGTGCTCACCAGCGACCACGGCCACGTGGTGGAGCGGCGGCGCGGCACCCAACGAGGCACCGGCGTGGGAGGACGCTACCGGGCCGCGACCAGCGGGCCGGTCGAGGCCGATGAGGTGCTGGCCAGCGGGCCGCGCGTGCTGACTCCCGATCATCAGGCGGTGCTGGCCGTCAACGAGCGGCTGCGGTACGGGCCACTGAAGGCCGGCTACCACGGCGGTGCGGCGCCCGCGGAGGCCGTAGTGCCGGTCGCGTTGCTGACCCCCTCGACGCTCGTCCACGACCTGGTCGTGGCACCAGTCGCGGAACCGGACTGGTGGGAGACCGCCGGCATCTCCGGTGGCGGTGGGCTAGGTGTGCTCGGCGCCAACGGGCCGGCGTCCGCGCCGTCCGGACGTGTCGCCCGGGTGAAGGCACCCGAGCGGCAACCCGACCTGTTCAGCGAACCCGAACCGGTGCCGGCGGGTGATCAGCCCGGGGTGGGTGCCGCCCTGGTGGCCAGCGCCACCTACCGGGCCCAGAAGTCGCTGGTCGGACGCCTGGGAGTCACCGATGAGGCGATCGCGACCTTGGTCGACGCCTTGGCGTCCGCGACCGACCGGCGACTGCCGGCCGGTCGCGTCGCGCCTGTGCTGGGGGTGAGCGCCAATCGGGTGCCGATGGTGATGAGTCAGGTCGCGAAACTGCTCAACGTCGAGGGCTACCCCGTGGTCTCGACCGACCCCGCCACCCAGGCGGTCACCCTGGACGCCGCGCTGCTCGCCGAGCAGTACGGGGTGTATCAGACTCCATAAGGTCGTCTAAGGGATTTGCATATACGAGCCCACCGTGACGTCGCCCATCGTCCGTGCTCCGGTTCGGGAGTTCGAAGCTCGGCAGAACGGGAACTGACCCATGGCAGAACAGGCGCTCACCGCAGTGCAGGCCGGGGACAAGACGTCCGTTAGCGTGTCAGGCCGTATCGTCCCTTATAAGGAAAATGCTTATACGTCGTGATAGGTTCTTACACATGGACCCGGTGATGAATCCTTTCCGTCCCGGCGCCGGTCGCAGGCCTCCAGTCCTTGCCGGCCGGGAGCGGATTCTGGCCAGCTTCGACGTGGTCCTGAGACGTGCCGAGGAGTTCGGTGAGGGTGACCGGAGCTGGGTCGTCACCGGGCTCCGCGGAGTGGGAAAGACGGTGCTTCTCAACGAACTGATGGGTCAGGCCAACGTTCGAAAGTGGATCGTTGCGAAAGTCGAAGCGTCATCGTCCACCCCCTTACGAAAGATCCTCGCGACAGAGCTGGTCAAGGCGATGCGTACTGCCACGGGCAGGCATCCCAACGGCTCCCACCTCAAACGCGCACTGGGTGTCTTGAAGTCCTTCACGCTGAAGCTGGGGATCGAAGGAATCACGCTCGGCGCCGAGGTTGAGCCGCAGCACGGTGTCGCTGACAGCGGCAGATTCGGCCACGACCTCACAGCTCTCCTTGAAGTGGTCGGTGAAGCTTCACTCGATTTCGGTGTCGGGACGCTCATCCTGGTTGATGAGCTGCAGGAAGCCTCCAGCTCCGACCTCGAAGCAATCAACATGGCCGTCCACGCGCTCGGTCAAGCTGACGTTCCACTTCCAGTGTTCTTCGTAGGTGCCGGCCTCCCGTCACTACCAGCACAGCTCGCTGAAGCAGCCAGCCACGCCGAGCGGCTGTACGTGTACCAGCCGGTCGGACTCCTGGGGTCGGACGACGTGCGCAAGGCCTTGGTAGAGCCCTGTCTCGATCTGGGCGCAACCTGGGAGGAGGACGCACTCAGTGCTGCGCAGCACGTGGCCCGCGGATATCCCTACTTCGTTCAGTCCATTGGCAAGCACGTCTGGGATCTGGCACCCGGTCCTGTCGTTCGCGCCGACGACGTCTTGGCGGGCAGCGCCCTGGCGCGGGAAGAGATCGACGCCGGACTCTACCGATCCAGATGGGAACGGGCCACGGCCGCCCAGCGCAGACTGCTGATCGGCATGGCCCAACTGAGTAGAGAGAACGCCGTCGAGATCGGCGAACTTGCCACTCACTTGAGAAAAGCCCGGACATCAGACCTTTCGGTTGCACGAGGGGAATTGATCAAGAAGGGATTGGTCTACGTCCCTGAAAGGGGCTTGGTCGCATTCACAGTGCCCGGGATGTCGGACTTCGTGCTGAGTCAGGAAGAGTGATCCCAGGAGTGAGTCAAACAGTCTCCCCCAGGCGCCGCCGCGAGGTGATCGATGCGCTGCGCCGCGGCACCGTGCCCGCCAACGGGTTGGACCTGCTCGCCGTCGGGCTCGACCGCTTCGGCCCGGCACTCGACGCCGAACTGGACGCAGTGTCCGGCGGATCGGCGGTCTTCAAGGCCGTTCGCGGCGAGTACGGCTCGGGCAAGACGTTCTTCACCCGGCATCTGGCCGAGCGTGCGCTGCGGCGGGGCTGGGCGAGCGCCGAGGTGCAGATCAGCGAGACCGAGACCCCGCTGCACCGCCTCGAGACGGTCTACCGGCGCATCACGGAGTCGCTGCGGACCGCGACCGTCCCGCCGAGCGCGTTCCGGTCGAGCCTGGACAGCTGGCTGTTCACCCTCGAGTCGGACGCCATCGCTGCCAACCCGACGCTCGCCGGCGCGTCCGACGCAGCCTTGACCGTCGAGGTGGATCGACTCCTGGAGAGCCGGCTGGCCGCGATATCGACCAAGACGCCGGCGTTCGCGCAGGCGCTGCGCGGCTACCGGGCCGCGTCCCTTGTCGGTGACGCGCCCACCGCGGGCGGCCTTGCGGCCTGGGTGGGCGGGCAGCCGCACGTGGCGGCGTCCGCCAAACGTGCCGCGGGCGTCCGCGGCGACCTCGACCACTTCGGGGCGATGGCCTTCCTGCAGGGGCTCCTGACTGTTCTGAAGGACGCAGGCCACCCCGGGCTGCTGGTCGTGCTGGACGAGGTCGAGACCCTGCAACGCGTCCGCGGCGACGTGCGCGACAAGGCGCTGAACGCCTTGCGGCAGCTGATCGACGAGGTCGACTCGGGACGCTACCCCGGCCTCTACCTGCTCATCACCGGCACGCCGGCGTTCTTCGAAGGGCCGTCCGGACTTTCGCGGCTGGCCCCCCTGGCCCAGCGCGTCCACACCGACTTCACCACCGACGCCCGGTTCGACAACCCGCGCGCGGTGCAGATGCGGCTGCCCGGTTTCAAGCGCGACAGCCTCGTGGAGCTGGGAGGGAAGGTGCGGGACCTGTACGCCGAGGGGTCCGCGGACGCCGGCCGGATCCGCGCTGTCGTCGATGACGCCTATCTGGGTGACCTGGCGGACGCAGTAGCCGGCTCGCTGGGCGGTCGGATCGGGGTGGCGCCCCGGGTGTTCCTGAAGAAGCTGGTCAGCGACGTCCTCGACCGGGTCGACCAGTTCGCGGACTTCGACCCTCGCGTCCACTACGCGCTGACGGTGTCCGAGGGGGAGCTGACGGCAGTGGAGCGCAATGCCGCGCGGAGGACGTCCGACCTGGATGCGATCGAGCTGGACACCTCGGGCGCCTGATGACCGGCTTCGACGCCCTCCACCCCGTGGTGCAGCACCACATCGTCAACGAGTTGGGGTGGCGCGAACTGCGACCGCTGCAGGACGATGCGGTGGCGCCGCTGCTGGCCGGTGAGGACGCGCTGCTGCTCGCCCCGACCGCCGGCGGCAAGACCGAGGCGGCGCTGTTCCCGCTGCTGACGCGGATGGCAGGCGAATCGTGGAGCGGCACGTCACTGCTGTACGTGTGCCCGTTGCGGGCGCTGCTCAACAATCTCGAGGCGCGGGTGAACCGGTACGCGTCCTGGCTGGGACGCTCGGCTGCCGTCCGGCACGGCGACACCTCACAGGGCGTGCGCCGACGGATGATGGTGGATCAACCAGACATCCTGCTGACGACACCGGAGTCGCTCGAGGCGATGCTGGTGTCGGCGACGATCAACCCCCGGTCACTGCTCAGCGAGGTGCGAGCGGTGGTGGTCGACGAGGTGCACGCGTTCGCCGGTGACGACCGCGGCTGGCATCTGCTGGCCGTCATCGAGCGACTGACGAAGCTGGCCGGACGCCCACTGCAGCGGGTCGGGCTGTCCGCGACGGTGGGGAACGCCGACGACCTACTGGCGTGGCTGCAGGGCAGCAAGCGGGGCCGACGTCCCGGACGCGTGCTCGCGCCGAAGGCGATTGGCGGTGGGGCGCCGGAGATTGCGCTCGACTACGTCGGGTCGCTGCCCAACGCGGCGACCGTGATCGCGCGGTTGCACCGCGGCGAGAAGCGGCTGGTGTTCGCCGACTCGCGGCGGACCGTCGAGCAGCTGGGCGTCGGGCTGGCGGAGCTCGGGGTTGAAACGTACGTGTCACACTCGAGCCTTTCGGTCGCGGAGCGGCGACGTTCCGAGGCTGCCTTCGCGCAGGGACGCGACTGCGTGATCGTGGCCACCTCGACCCTCGAGCTCGGGATCGACGTCGGCGACCTCGACCGGGTGTTGCAGGTCGGCTCCCCTTCGACGGTGGCGTCGCTGCTGCAGCGGGTAGGGCGGACGGGACGTCGCCCGGGCGCGGTCCGGAACCTGACGGTGTTGGCTCCCGACGATGACGCGCTGCTGCGCGCGACCGGGTTGCTGCTGTTATGGTCGGAAGGGTACGTCGAGCCGATCAGCCCTCCCCCGCACGCGGCGCACATCGCGGCCCAGCAGGTGCTGGCGTTGGCGCTTCAGGAGCGGCAGATCGGGCGCCACACCTGGCAGGACTGGCTCGACGGCCTGGAATTGGTGCCACCGACAGAGGCGGACGCCATCGTCGAAGGACTGCTCGCCAAGGGCGTGCTGGACGAGGACTCCGGCATGCTGTTCGTCGGCCCGGAGGCCGAGAAGCGCTACGGGCGGCGGCACTTCATGGAACTGATGAGCGTGTTCACCTCCGACCCCCAGGTGACCGTGCTGCACGGACGCACCGAGATCGGCGCGGTCGACCCGATGGTGCTGGTGTCGAAGGTGCCCGGGCCGCGGCGCTTGACGCTCGCCGGGCGCACGTGGACGGTGACCGCGGTCGACTGGACGCGGCGCCGGGCATACGTGGAACCCTCCGAGGGCTCCGGGACCGCGCGCTGGCTCGGGACGTCCGCGCCGTTGCGGGGACGGCTCGTGGACGCGATGCGGCGCGTCCTGCTCGGAGCCACGCCCCACGGGGTGGGCCTTTCAGGGCGGGCGTCCGAACGGTTGGCCGGGCTGCGCGCCGAACTCGGCGACCGGGTCGACGCCGAACGCACAGTCGTCCTGCACGAGGACGGCCAGACGCGGTGGTGGACCTGGGCGGGCGGACGAGCGAACGCGGTCCTGCACGCGGCCCTGGACGCCGTCGCCCCCGAGCTGTGCCACCCCGACAGCACCTACACCAACGACCACATCGTCCTGCGCGGCGAAGCGACGGAGTCCGGGCTTGGGGCCGCGCTCGCGGCCGCGAACCAGCGCTTCGGCGAAGATCTCGCCGGCGTACAGCCCGAAGTGATGCAGCGAGCAGTCCAAGAGCTTAAGTTCGGCGACCTGCTCCCGGACACCCTCGCGCACGCCACGTTGAGCGAACGACTCGCCGACCACCCCGGCGCGGCCAGTGCAGTTGGGCGTCCGCGCGTCGAACGCTGGACGTTGTGACTCAGCCCCAGACCCCAGCCAGTGGGTGACGTCTGGTTGGAAGAGACCGGGGCGCGCTGGATCGAGAAGAGCTGCGAGCCCAGACGACATTGCGACGGTCGGGAGTCGCAGGGAGCGGTCAGACTCGTGACCTCCGCTGAGATGACCGCCCAAGCGCAACGGGACGTGCGGCTGACGGTTCCCTGGTCGGCGTCGATCGAACGGATCTAGTTGTATTGCCCTGTGAGGTTGTGATCGCGTTCTGATGGTGCTTGGCCGCCGATGCCGGTGTGGGGTCGGTAATGATTGTAGTGGTGAAGCCAGGCGGTGTAGGCCTGTTCGCGTTCGGTTTCGCTGGTGTACGGGCGTGAGTAGGCCCATTCGTTGGCCAGGATGCGGTTGAATCGTTCGACTTTCCCGTTGGTCTGGGGCCGGTAGGGCCTGGTCTGGCGGTGTTTGATGCCGTCGCTGGTCAAGACGTCGTTGAACAGGGCGGAGCGGTAGCAAGAGCCGTTGTCGGTCATCACTGCTGCCACGCTCACCCCGATACTGGTGAAGAACGCCAAGGCCCGGTCGATGAATCCGGCAGCGGTCTGTTTCCGTTCGTCGTCAAGGATCTCGGAGTAGGCGACCCGGGAGTAGTCATCGACAGCGTGGTGGAGATACCGGTAGCCCCGCGGCCGGGCCGCGGCCCGGCCGGTTTTCGCTTGCGCAGAGCCCCGCCCGTGGGCTCGCCACCCGCCACCGTCGGGGATACGGCCCTGTTTCTTGATATCGACATGGACCAGTTCCCCGGGGGCTGTCTTCTCATAGCGCACCGGAACGGTTGGACGCACGGGCAGCCCGGTGGCCTGATCGATATCGGCCAGGGCCGGCATCCGATCCGAAAAACGTACGGCTGCTCAGACGTCTTCGGCGTCTTCAGCGCCCGCACCGTGGGCGACCACCGGGATCACCGTCGCCCTCGCGCTCATCATCATCGCCATCTACGGCCCCCGTCACGGTGATAGATCGTCGTTGACACCAGGCGATGTTGGCGAGGTCATCGGGCTCGCACTGGGAGCGGGAGCCGGAATCGCTGCCTATTCCCGCGGCAGGAAGACGTGGAGCTTGTTGCCGTCGTCTTGGATGAGCGCTGCCCGCGGCTGCTTTGACACCAAGAAAACCTCGACGAAGTCCCCGGCGGAACCGGCGAAGTTCAAGGCGAGGACGATGTACGCCGTCATTCGGTAGTCATCCGGCAGCGTGAGCAGGGAGGCCAGCAGCACGATCCCCCAGAAGACAACCGGCGCGAGTGCCACGATCACTGCGGTGCGCCGGGTGAGGTACGCGCGGTTTCCGGTGGTCAGGAATGGGAATCGCACCTTGTACGAGGGCCTGACCTTGGTCAGAAGTTGCAGTGTGATCCCGTGGGTCGCTTCGTGGAGTGCCATGTACACGAGGCAGGCGGCCAACGTCACGGGGATCGTGACGACCGGAGACCAGCCGGTCTCGAGTGGCAGACGGAGCAACAGGCCGGCTGCGACAGCGATGAGGGCGACCAACACGAAGATGCCCTGCACCACAAACGTGAGCTTCTTATCCTTCTTGAGGTCGACCGTCAGATGCTCTGTGTAGGTGACCGGGAGTTCCGTGGTGTCCTGCACGCTGCGCTCTGCACCCATGTTTCCCCTCGCGGAGCCGGTTAGCGCGCTGGTGTCGCGCGTGGTTCGGCCTCGTCCATGCCCATCCTATTGGTTTGTTGCGGGCGGTCGGGGAAGTCCAGCGACTCGGCGCGCGTAGACGGTGGCAGCTGCAAGGCTGGCGCCGACAACAACGGAAACCATCACCATCGGAACGAGTACGCTCGTGTCTCCGCTCGCGACGATCAGCGCCATCGCGGCGATGATGCTCGATCCCATCAGCACGGAGAAGACCAGTGTCGGCACGATCAAGAACAACCCCGTCTCGTTTCCGCGCAGGGCGAGAGCGCCGATGATGATCATGCCCGGCAGGACCACGGCCAGATCGATGACGTGGATGGGGTTCACGATCAGCCCGGCTAACTCAAGGCTTGGCGGCGCCTCCTCCGAAATGGTAGCTGGAATGATCTCGCTCAACCACAACAGGGCGAAGAGCACGCCGGTGCCGATCGGGACCCACGCTGCGAACACCCGGGTTGCGCCGCGTGGGTATATCGATGGGCGTGCGCTCGTCGCGAGCGCAGCGATCAGGGTGTAGAAGACAAGCCCGAGAATCGCGACGTAGACGAGAAACAGGCGACCGAAGTGCACGGCGAAGGCGTAAACAATGTAGGCGTACAGCAGATAGAACAACGCACCGACCCAGAGCAGCGTCGCTCTCAGGGAACCGGCGCGCATCCTGATCGCACCCACGGTCAGGACGACGACCGCCAGAAGGTTGCCGATGTCTTGCCCTCGCGCCTGCAGGACCCAATTCTCGGTTTCCTCCTGGTACGGCCAAGGAGCGAGCAGGCCGAGCAGGCTCGCGAGGGTGACGATTGCGGCAATCACGAAAGACGCGACAACAAGGGATGCTCCGGGTCGTTGCACGACGGACTGGATGCGGTTCTGGTTAGTGTCCACATATCAGAGCATGCCTCGCTAGGCCTTGGACGTCGGAAGCACATGCTTGGAACGGGGATCGTGCGTTGGTCTGGACGGTGAAGGCGGCGCCCCGACAACACCTCGGCTCTGTAGCGTCGAACCGGCGCCCGCCACTGTGAATGTCGCGGCGCGCGAGAACCGCGAGCGCAGCTCGATCCCGCTCGTTGCGACGTTCTACGTCGTGGCGGGTCCGCTCGTGGCCGTCACGATCGCTGCCAGGGCGGCGCTGCTTTGCGCCTTGCTGCTTCGCCGACTCGCGTGTCGACCGGCTTGACATGGAGAACGTGTGTGGGTCGGCTCGCCGACCACGGGCAGATCGATATCGGCATCCGGCGCGTCCGGAGCTGACACTGCGTCCACCACGTCGGTGCTTTCACCGCCGATTCCGGCCGCGATCTCGCGCGCGACTTGCCCGGTGTTTCCCCACAGCGATTCGAAGACAACTACCGCGCGCATGCCTCCACCGTCGCCGACGGAACAGCGCCCGTCCACGCGGGCGGCACTCCGGCTGCGCCGTTCCGCACAGCCGGGTAGGGTTGCGACGAACGGGAGATCGGAAGAGATGAAGAAGCTGAATGAAGTGAGCCCCATCTGGCACGCCGTGGTCTGGATCGTCGCATACGTGCTGCTGGTTCCCGTGGGGGACAGGTTGTCGGAATTGGTCGGAGAACCTAATTCGGTGACAGCGCCCCTTCTCGTCGTGCTCGCGATCGTGCTGATCGTCTACGTGAGTCGCAACGGCTGGCTCCGCTATTACGGTGTTCGTTCCTTCCGGAGCGGCGACTTCACAAAGACGCTCTTGTACCTCCCGCTGCTCGCGATCGTTTTACTGCAGTACGCGAAGGGCTGGCGGGAGGGCCTCGACCTAACGGCGGTGCTGCTGATTGTCGCTCTGATGGTATGCGTCGGCTTTATCGAAGAGTTGGTGTTTCGAGGGTTCCTGTTCCGTGCGATCCTCACCAAGAGCACGCTGACGCGGGCCATCGTCATCTCGGGTGTGACTTTCGGGATTGGGCATATCGTGAACCTGGCGCGCGGCTACACAGGTGTCGAGCAGATCATCCAGATCGGCTTCGGGGTGGTACTCGGGATCGTACTCGCGTTGCTGTTCGCAGTCACCGGCACGATCGTCCCGCTCATCATTTTCCACACCCTTCTGAACATCAGCGGCAACGTGACAGCGCCCGACGCCGGATTCGACGTAATCATGCTCGCGATCACGATCCTCATCAGTGTCGGCTACGCCGTCTACCTCGTGACTGTCCTCCGACGGAAGGGCCCGGCCCCCGAAATGCAGCTGACGCTCTCGCCGAGAGCTGACCGCTCGGCGCATGTGCGCTGACCGTCACTGGACGAGGAGGAAGGCCAGAACCGTGACGCGACGGATCGTCTGCTCGTGGCCGTCACGATCGCTACGCTGACGGCGCCCGTGGCTAGGTCGCTTTTCGGCCGATGGCCGCGCTCGTGTGCTCGCGGTCGAAGAGGCCGAGCGTCGTTGTCCTCGTCGACGTAGATCGCCTTGAACAGAGCTTGGTTGCACAGCCGACGGTTCGCGTCGTCGGCTTTGGCGTAGCTGTCGGCTACGTTGGACATGAGCGCCGTGCCGCTGATGTCTCGGCGCACGTCGGGCCATCAGACCAAGTCGCAGATCGCAAGCCCATGACCCAACGCACGCGTCCCGACCACCCGGAAACCGACCTATGATCGATGCAGGATCAACACACGGCGGTGATGATATGAAGACGATGCAGCGCCTCACTAACGCCTACCAGAACGCCCGGGTGGAGGAAATCGACGGGCACTCCCGCTACATCATCATGAGCGACTGCCACCGAGGCGACGGCTCGGTCTCTGACGAGTTCCTCAAGAACAAGAACGTCTTCCTGGCAGCAATGGAGCATTACTGGAAGGAGGGGTTCACCTACATCGAGGCCGGCGATGGCGACGAACTCTGGGAACACCAGTACAAGCACATCATCAAGGCGAACCGGGCCGTGTGGGACCAGCTGCTGCATTTTCATCGTGCGGATCGCTACATCCGGATGTACGGCAACCACGACATCCGGTTGAAGGATCCGGGCTTCGTGCGCGCGAACCTGTGGACGGCCGCAGATCCGGACTCTGGGGACGTGGAACCGTTCTTCACCGGACTCGAGGCGATTGAGGCCGTGGTGTTGCAGCACCGTGACACTCGGCAGGAAATCCTGATCGTGCACGGCCATCAGGGCGACTTCGCCAACGACCAGTTGTGGCAGTTCAGCAGGTTCACACTGCGCTACTTCTGGAGGTATCTGCACGCGTTCGGGGCCCACAGCCCCTCCAGTCCGGTACGCAACTCGTACAAACGGCACAAGGTGGAGCGTAACTACGTGAAGTGGATCCGGGAGAACGGCATCGCGTTGATCTGCGGGCACACCCATCGGGAGAAGTTCCCCAAGCACAACGAGTTGCCCTACTTCAACGACGGCTGTTCCCTGTACCCCTCACACATCACCGGGCTCGAGATCGAGAACAACGAGATCAGCTTGGTGCGCTGGCGCGTCGACCCGAACGAGGAGGGCTTTCTGCAGGTCACCCGGCGGGTCATCGCCGGGCCGGAGCCACTGGACAGGTTCGACCTCAAGCGGAGGGTGCCGAGCGCCGACTGATGCCACCCGCGGGCTGGCGCCTTCGATGCTGAGAGCGTCCCAGGAACCCGTTGCGGCCATCATCGCCGCACCGCGTGCACTCGGCCTTCAGGGCCCTGGCTGAGATGGCCCTGATGAGCCGACGGAGATGGCTTCATCCTGCGGTCGTGCTCAGGCAATGACGCCGATGCGCAGTTCGTCCAGGCCCCACCACAGTAGGGGGCGCACGCTGGCACGCATGTCGTTGAGCGCGCTTGCGGATCGCACCGACACCCCGGCCAGCACCATCACCGACTCGCCCGCCCGGAAGGCGGTCTCGGTCGCAGCCAGCAGGTTGAATGGGCGTTGCTCGATGTCGGGCAGTTCGCCGTTCGCGTCGTCACCATCCGAGCTCAAGGCACGTGCCGAGACCAGGCTGTGCAGCACTTCCCCGCCGTCCGGGCGCAACGCGGCGATGAACAGGGTCACCTCTGCGCTGACCGCTCCTTCCGAAAGCCCCCACTCGTCCCGCAGCGACAGGTTGACCCGGCTGTAGAAGTTGTGCAGCGCGGCGGCTATCATCAGCCGTCCGTTCGAGGCAGGCGTGAAGACGGTACCGCAGGCCACCGACAGCCATGCCTGATGCAAAGGCACCAGGCCGAACAGCTCATTGAGTCCCCAGGTCGCATCGGGATCCACCGACAGGTCGGCGTCCACCACCAGGTGACCGATCTCTCGCCTCGCGAAGGAGCGGTCCTGCACCTGCATGGTGTTGAGCCAGCCTGCCGACAGCGGCCCGCGGCGTTCGAGACTGAATGGCGAGCGGTACTGGGTCAGTTCGGGATCGGCGGGCAGGACGACGTGCGGGTCCAATGCGGGCAAAGGCAGCTGGGCCTTGGTGAACAGGGCCGCGAAGTGGCTCCTCTGCGCCTTGCGGAGCTCGGCGTATCCCGCCAGCACCGCCGCGAGCCGGGTCTGCAACTGACGGCGAGCGAGTGCACGCTCGGCGTCCCAGCTCGTGGCGTCGTGGGCGATTGCGGTGCCCCGCACGGCCCATCTGGCGCGCGTCGCGGCGATCTCTGCCCGCGCCTGCGCGGCCTCGTCGCTCGACACCAGGGCGCGAGTCCGTTCGAGAAAGGCGTGCTGCGCCGCGCACAGCTCGGTTGGCGCGGGCATGGCAGGGTGGGTTGCGCGCAGTGCTGCCGCCGGGTCAAAGCCTCGCCCGGTGAACTGCGGATCTGAGGGAGGAAGGATCACTTCGCGGGACCTCCAATGCGGGACACGGGATGCGTCCTTGATCAATTGTCGCGGGTCCCGGGCGCAATGAACAGGGTGGCCGTGGCTCTCAGGCCGAGGCCAGCGTCGTCAACGATCACCACCGCAGCCGGAGGCAACCCAGACCCTTAGCGGAAGTCGCGGTCGTAGTACTGCCCCTCGTCGCTGCCAGCGGCCACCCGCTCGGCCTCGAGGTTCCGCAACTCGACCCGGCGGGTCTTGCTTGACACTGTCTTGGGCAGCTGTTCGACGAACTCGATGATCCGGACCAACTGGAAGGCGTTCAGGGTCCGGCGACTGTGCTCGAACACCGCGGCTGCGGTGTGCCGGTCGGCCTGCCAACCGGCGGCAAGACAGATGTACGCCTTGGGGACGGCGCCGCGCACCTCGTCGGGAGATGGGACGATCGCGCACTCGACGACCGACTCGTGCAGCATCAGCGCGCTCTCCACCTCGAATGGGCTGATCTTGTAGTCCGAAGCCTTGAACACGTCGTCCGCCCGTCCGACGTAGGTGATGTAACCGTCGGCATCGCGAGACCCGATGTCCCCGGTGTGGTGGTATCCGCCACGCCAGGCCTCGGCAGTGAGGTCGTCCGCGTCGTGGTAGCCACCCATCAGACCGAGATGGTGCACACGGAGGTCGAGACAGATCTCGCCCTCGCCGGCGCCTTCGACCAGGACATCGGTCGCCGGGTCCTTCAGCACCACCGCGTAGCCCGGCATCGGACGTCCCATCGCGCCGATCCGAACCGGTTGACCGGGCGAGTTCCCCACGCAGCAGGTCATCTCGGTTTGGCCGTAGCCGTCGCGGATCGTGTTGTGCCACGCCGACCGCACCTTGTTGATCACCTCGGGGTTGAGCGCCTCACCGGCTCCGACCAGTTCGCGCGGCGGGCGGGACAACCGCGACAGGTCGGCCTGGATGAGCATCCGCCAAACCGTCGGGGGCGCGCAGAACGACGAGACCTCGTGGGAGTCCATCACCTCCATCAGCGTCTCCGCACTGAAGCGCGCGTAGTTGAAGATGAGCACGGTGGCCTGCGCCAGGAAAGGGCTGAAGAAGTTGCTCCAGGCATGCTTGCCCCAGCCGGGCGAACTGATGTTCAGATGCACATCCCCGGGACGGACCCCGAGCCAGAACATCGTCGAGAGATGGCCGACCGGGTAGCTGACCTGAGTATGGCGAACGAGCTTGGGATGGGCGGTGGTCCCCGAGGTGAAGTAGAGCAGCGAGGGTGAGTCCGCTGGCGTCGGGCCGTCCGGGACGAACGTGTCGGGGGCGTCGTAGCTTTCGGAGTAGCTCCGCCAGCCATCATCGGGCTGCTCCCCCACGCTGACCCGCGTCGTCCCCCTTCGCACCAGGTGGAACCGTGCCGCCAACGACGCGGGTGCGATGGCGAAGCGGGTGTCCGCGGTCTCAACGCGCCAGGCCAGATCGATATCCGACACCAGAGTGGAGGTGGGGATCGCGACGGCGCCAACCTTCAACAGCCCCAGGAGGATCTCCCACAGTTCGATGGTGTTGTTGAGCATCACGATCATTGAGTCGCCGCGGCGAACCCCCAGGGACGTGAGCCAGTTGGCGACCTGGTCGGAGCGCCTCGCCAGCTCCGCATATGACCAACTGGTGGCGTCCAGGTTGGAGTCCACGATCGTCACGGCTGCCCGGTCGGGGTGTTCGCCCGCGACGACATCGAACCATTCGAGGGCGAAATTGAACTCCTCCAACTGTGGCCAGCGGAACTCCCGGACCACTTTGTCGTAGTCGTAGACGTTGTCGAGCAGGAAGTCGCGCGCGCCCCGCACCGCGTCGGTTGCGGGGGTGGCAGTTCGGAGCGGATGGCTCATGGAATGAAAGCGTAAAGGCTGCGACCGCTGAGTGGCGCGGTGCCCATCGCGCGACCATCGGGAGTTCTGCCCCAGCCGAGCGAGCCGGCTATTGGGCGGCGCGCTGCACGTGCGCGGCACGCGCAGCGGGGATCGAACCGCAGTCTGGCCGAGACGCTCGAAGGGCCGCGGCACGCCACCCACCGACGCGGCGTCGAGCCAGCCGATGACACCGCTGGCGTCCTCCATACCCAACTGCAATGCGACCCCGGTGCCTGGGATCGGGCCGTCGACCACCGGCCCGGTGCGATAGCGGCGAACTCCGGTGTAGCAGATGGCGAGGAACAACGCCTAGTCAGACAATCATTGTTACTGTGAAAGTAGTCCTTCCGGGGACTGCCTGGAAGGTTGCAGGTTGCATCAAGGGAGATGAAGATTGTGACCGATCAGAGGATTCGAGCCATTCAATACGGTTGCGGGAAGATGAGCATCCACACGATGCAGTTCATGCTGGATCACGGCGTCGACATTGTGGGTGCACTCGACATCAATCCCCACGTCGTCGGCAAGGACATCGGCGAGATCATCGGAGGTGAGGCCCATGGTGTGGTCGTCACCGACGCGTCGATGGCCGACGAACTCCTCGCGGCCCTGAAGCCCGACGTCGCCGTCATCACTACGATGAGCACCATCGCGGACATCTACGAGGCCATGGCGACGTGCGCCCGAAACGGGGTCAACGCGATCTCGACCGCAGAAGAAGCCATCTATCCGCAGAACTCCTCGCCCACGCTCGTCGCTGAACTCGATGCGCTGGCGAAGGAGAACGGCTGCACGTTGACTGGTTCCGGTTATCCGGACATGTACTGGGGCGTCCTGGTGGACACGCTCGCGGGATCCCTGGACAAGCTCACGAAGATCACCGGCTCCTCGTCCTACAACGTCGAGGACTACGGAATCGCGTTGGCCAAAGGCCACGGTGCCGGGCTCACGCTGGACGAGTTCGCCGCCAGCGTCGGTCAGTTCAACGACCTCAGTTCGGAGGAGATCGCCCGAAAGATCACCGGCGGCGAGATCGCTCCGTCGTACATGTGGAATCAGAACGGTTGGCTGTGCGAGCGGCTCGGCTTGACCCCGGTATCGCAGGTTCAGAAGCAGGTCCCACTGACCCACGACGAGGATTTGAGATCGTCCACGCTCGGCATGACGATCAGGGCCGGTGATGCTACCGGCATGTCGGCGGTGGTAACGACGGAGACCGCTGAGGGCATCACGATCGAGACACAGTGCATCGGCAAGGTCTACGCTCCCGACGAGTTCGACCGCAACGAGTGGACTTTGCACGGAGAACCGGATGTGACCATCACGGTGGACCGGCCTGACACCGTCAAGCTGACCTGCGCCAACCTGATCAACAGAATCCCAGCGCTGATCGATGCCGAGCCCGGCTACGTATCGACCGACCGGATGCCGAACAACCGGTACCTGGTCAAGCCCATGCACGACTATCTGACAAGCTGAATCGCACGGGTATAAATACCCTTTTTCCAGCGCGACCGTCACAGTTCATGCAATCGCGGGCTCTATCAAACCAACAGCCATCGCACCGATGACCGAGCCCGATGGTAGAGGCGACCGCGTCGAGTATCCGAGACTTCTCGGCGCGGCTCGCTCTCGTCTACCGCAGGCAGTCCGGCGCCCCGCTGCCTCGGCAGGTGCTGCCCTCGACCACGAATAGGTCTTGGTGCCCCACTCGTGTAAGCTACTGCCCATGTTGACGACTGCGCGCACGCTGGCCGGTGTGGCCACGCACGCGTCGTCCCTGTTCTCCTCCGGCTGTTGTCGGTGTTGTTGCCGCATGCGCGGCGCCCGCTCCTGATCCTTCGTTGATTGAAGGACCCCGGTCGCGTACCTGGGGCAGGGAGTTGGGCACGGAATCCTCCCAACAACCCTTCACCAGGAGAACACAGCCATGACTCTCGATCTACTCTTCGTCGGTGCGAACAGCGGCCGCGCCACCCTCGACCAGCTCGGCGCCGAACTCGACGTGCGCTACCGACTCATCGCCCAGCGGATCACCACCATGGAGATCTTCCCCGTCAGCGTGTTGACCGTCGAACTGGACGCCGACGCCCCCGCCCTCGACGCCGCCACTTCATGGTTCGCGCGGCGCGGCATTCACCAGCTCGCTGCAGCGGTCTGAACCTATCGGTCGCCTCGCCGAGAACAGCCGACCTACTCGATCGGTTGGCTCAGTCGTCCGTTTGCCGAATCAGACCTTCCAGCGGTTTGCCGGCCACGGCTAGGGTGACACCCATGGCAGCCGACACCTCCGCAGCCACCATGTCGTCCACCTCGCGCGCCCCCAGCGTGCGGTTCGAGCATCTCACCAAGATCTACTCCGGACGATCCGACCACCCCACGGTCGCTGTCCAGGACGTGACCCTCAGCATCACCGCGGGCAGCCTCACCGTGCTCGTCGGCTCGTCCGGCTCGGGCAAGACGACGCTGCTGCGCAGCGTCAACCGAATGGTCACCCCAACCAGCGGCCGAGTACTGATCGACGATCACGACGTCTCGGAGCTCGACGCGGTCAAGCTGCGCCGCACCATCGGATACGTGATGCAGGAATCCGGCCTGCTCCCCCACAAACGCGTCATCGACAACATCGCCATCGTCCCGCGTCTCAACGGCGCCACGAAGGCGTCCGCTCGCGAACGTGCCCTCGAGCTGATGACCGTGGTTGGTCTCGACCAGCGACTCGCCACCAGGTTCCCCGCCGAGCTGTCCGGCGGTCAGCAGCAACGTGTCGGGGTGGCGCGTGCACTCGCCGCGAACCCGCGGCTGATGCTGATGGACGAACCATTCGGCGCTGTCGACCCCATCGTGCGCTCCGACCTGCAGCGCGAATTGCGCCAACTGCAAGACCAGCTCGGCATCACGATCCTGTTCGTCACCCACGACATCGCCGAAGCACTCGCTCTGGGCGACCAGATCGTCGTCCTCGCTGAGCGGGGACGCATCGCCCAGCAAGGTACCGGAGCCGAACTGATCGCGCAGCCGGCCGACGAATTCGTCGCAGACTTCCTCGGGCTGGGCGCCGGGCGCGACCTGCATCTGCAAGACAGCGACGGAACCCAGCTCGTGATGGACGCCGACGGGCGTCCCATCGGACGACTGAGCGGACACCGCCGATGACCTGGCTTGTCAACAACTGGTCGACCGTCCTGCAGGCGCTATGGTCGCACCTGGCGCTCGCTATTCCGGCCATAGCGCTGAGTTTCGTGCTTTCGCTTCCGGTGGGATGGTTGGCTTACCGCTACCGGTGGTCGCGTTTCGTGCTCGTCACCGGCAGCTCGCTGATCTACGCGATCCCTTCGCTCCCATTGTTGATCGTGTTGCCTGCTCTGATTGGCACGACCGTCCGCTCACCGGTCAACGTCGTCGTCGCACTCACCGGCTATGGCATGGCACTGATGGTGCGTTCGACCGCCGACGCGCTGGACAGCGTCAACAGGGACACCGTCATCTCCGCGACGGCCCTCGGCTATTCCGGAATCCGACGACTCATCGCCGTGGAACTGCCCTTGGCCGGTCCTGGGCTGCTAGCCGGGTTGCGGGTCGTCTCAGTCAGCACCATGGCGCTGGTCACGGTCAGCGCGGTGCTGGGCATCCCGAGCCTGGGCACCCTGTTCACCGACGGCTTCCAGCGCGGAATCGTGGCCGAGATCGTTACCGGGATTGTCAGCACGGCCGCGCTCGCAGTGCTGGTGGACCGCGCCCTGGTGGCGATCGGCTGGCTACTGCTGCCATGGACGCGGGCACGAACGTGAACTACCTCGCTCAGGCATTCGCATGGATCGCCGATCCGGCCCACCAGGGCGGACCTGGCGGTATCTGGGCGCGATTGGGTGAGCATCTGCTGTACACCCTGATCGCCACAACAGCTGCCGCCGCCATCGCGATTCCGCTGGGCTATTGGATCGGCCACACCGGACGCGGCCGTGGGCTGATCGTGGGCGCCACCGGGGTGGCGCGGGCGCTGCCCACGTTGGGCGTCCTCACCTTGATCGCATTACTCGCCGGGGTCGGCGTCGGGGCCCCGCTGGCTGCGCTCGCCGTGCTCGCGTTGCCCTCGATCCTGGCCGGAGCGTATGCGGGTCTGGACGCGATCCCCGCCTCGACGATCGACGCCGCCCGCGCATTGGGCATGAGCGAATGGCAGGTGCTCACCCGTGTGGAGATACCGCTGGGCCTGCCGCAGCTGATCGGCGGGCTGCGGTCGGCGACCCTGCAGGTGGTGGCCACCGCCACCCTGGTCGCCTATGTCGGCGGCGGTGGGCTGGGGCGCTATCTGTTCCTGGGGTTGAAGACCCAGGACTATCCGCAGATGCTGGCAGCGTCCCTGCTCGCAGTTGGGCTTGCCATCACGGGTGAGGTCTGCTTCGGTGTGCTGTCATGGCTCATCGGCCGGCGGCGGCCGTTAGCCTTGTCGAATGAGTGAGCATCGGGTTTATGTCGTGGGCAGCATCAACCAGGACCTGCTGATCAGCACTTCGAGCTATCCGAAACTCGGCGAGACGGTGCATGGCCACACGGTGGCATACGACGCGGGAGGCAAAGGCGCCAACCAAGCGGTGGCCGCGGCACGACTCGGAGCGACCACCCGCTTCGTGGGCTGCGTCGGCTCGGACGACTCCGGCATCGCCATGACCGAGAACCTGCGCGCCAACGATGTCGATATCGCCCATGTCACCACCGTGGACGACGTGGCCACCGGGCTGGCGGTAGTGACCCGCACGGATTCGGGTCAGAACGCGATCATCGTGATCGCCGGAGCCAACGCCGAGCTGAACCCGGACCGTGTCGCCGCCGGGCTCACTGCCCTGACCGCCGGGGACATCCTCGTGGTGCAACTCGAGATACCGATACCGGCGGTCGAGACCGCGCTGCGGATCGCCCGCCAGCGGGGCGCGACCGCGATCCTCAACGCCGCCCCAGCAGGGGCGGTGGCAGATCTGTTGCCCGACGTGGACATCCTGGTGGTCAACGAATTCGAAGCGGCCACGGTGGCCGGGCTCGACCGCGTCGACGAGCTCGACTTCGCGGCAGTGGCGGGGCTGCTCGCCGAACGGCATTCGCGGGCGGTGATCGTCACCGTCGGCAGCGACGGCGCCTGGCTGGCCGCCGGCGGTCAGCTCACCAAGATCGATGCCTTGCCCGTGACCCCTGTCGACTCGACCGGGGCCGGCGATGCCTTCGTCGGGGCCTTGGCAGCTCTGCTCGCGCAGGGCCATCCGCTGGAGCAGTCGACTCGCTGGGCTGCCGCCGCGGGAGCACACGCCTGTCTGAAGGTCGGCGCTCAGGTGGGCGCCCCAACCCTCGACGATCTGACCGCGATCTTCGGTCTCGATTTCGGTCGGTGACAGCATGCAGATCTTGATCGACACCGATCCCGGCATCGACGATGCCATTGCCCTGCTGCTCGCCTTGCAGTGCCCCGATCTCGATGTGGTCGGCATCACGACCGTCGCCGGCAACGTGGGCCTCGAGCAGGCCACGCGCAATGCGGCCGGCTTGCTGCAACTGGCCGGACGCACCGACATCCCGTTGCACTACGGCGCGGCCGGTCCCCTTTCCGGACCGTCGCGCAGTTCCGCGGCCCATGGCCTCGACGGCTTGGGCGGGGTGGCATTGCCGCACGACCGGGTCGAGGCAGCACCGGACGCGGCTCAGTTCATCGTCGATACCGTGAACGCCAGCCCTGGTGAGGTGACCTTGGTGACGATCGGACCGCTCACCAACCTCGCGCTGGCACTGGAGCTCGACCCCGGGCTGGCCGGCAAGACCGGTGGATTGATGATGATGGGCGGCGCGGAAGGCGCCGGCAACATCACGCCCTCGGCCGAGTTCAACTTCTGGTGCGACCCGCCGGCCGCGCAGCGGGTTCTCGCTGCCGGCTTCCCGAATCCGATCATGGTCGGTCTGGACGCCACCCATCAGGCCTTCATGTCGCCCGGTGTGCGCGAACTGCTCTATCAAATCGATCATCAGCAAGCACGTTTCATCTTCCAGATCACGCGCGAGTACGCCGACTACTACTGGCGGACGCACCGCCAGGTCGGGGCCGAGTTGTGCGATGTGCTGGCCATTGCGCTATTGAGCCGCCCGCAGCTGGTGAAGCTGGTGGACGCCCATGTGGAGATCAGCACCAACGGTATTACTGAGGGACGCTCAGTAGTCGCCCGCACGGACCGATTCCGTGACCTGGCGCCGAACGCCAAGGTCGCCACATCGGACGTCGCGACCCGGGAGTTCTTCGAGTTCTTGCTGACAACGCTGTTCCCCGACGATCGGGGCGACATCGTCCGAGTGCTCGACCACGAGTACCGCCGTTGAGCCGACAAGGACGCGGGTTCGCATCGCTGGATGGGTTCGCATCGCTGGATGGTTCGCACGGCGTGACGACACTTGCTGAGTTAGCGTGGCAGGAAGCCAACAAGGAGGCTCTCCGATGAAGAAAACCCCTGCATTGCTCACCGCTGTTCTGTTCGCCGTTACCCTGGCTGCCTGCGGGAGCCAGGATCCGCTGAGCGGCTCAAGCGATCCCGGTTCGCCATCGGGCCAAGCGATCGTCATCGGCTCGCAGCAGTACTACTCCAACGAGATCATCGCCGAGCTGTATGCGCAGGCCCTGGAAGCCGACGGCTACCAGGTCGACCGGCAGTATCAGATCGGCCAGCGAGAGGTCTACCTACCCGAACTGGAGTCCGGGGATATTGATCTCATTCCCGAATACAGCGGCAACCTGCTGCAGTATCTGGACTCGTCGTCCAGCGCGAGCACCGGCGCCGAAGTGCTGGCAGCCCTCGCTGATGCGCTTCCGGCAGGTCTGCGGGCGCTCGATGCCGCCGAGGCGACCGATCAGGACTCCTACACCGTGACCCGCGCGACGGCCGAACAGTACGGGCTGTCCTCGATCGGCGATCTGACCAAGCTGCCGCAACCGGTCACCGTCGGGGCGAACTCGGAGTTCGCCACCCGCCCCTACGGCATCCCGGGCCTGCTGAGCACCTACGGCGTCCAGGCGACATTGACGCCCATCGAGGACTCGGGTTCAGCGCTGACCGTGAAGGCACTGGTCGACGGCACCGTCCAGGTCGCCGACATCTACACCGCCAGCCCGGCGATCGCGGCAAACGATCTGGTCAGCCTCGACGATCCCGAGTCGTTGATCCTGCCGCAGAACGTCGTCCCGGTCGCATCCGACACCGTCGACGAGCCGGCAGTGGCGATCATCAACAAGGTCACCGCCCAGCTGGGCATGACCGACCTGATCGCACTGAACCAGCGCAGCGTGGACGAGGAACTCCCCTCGTCCAAGATCGCGTCCGACTGGCTCACCGAGAAGGGGCTGATCTGATGACCGCTGCTGTCGACATCCTCCGCGACAGTTTTGAGCGAGTCGCGGACGACCTGCCGGCCGCTCTCGAAGGACTCACCGCCGAGCAGTTGCTCTGGCAGCCCGCGCCCGCGGCCAACCACATCGCCTGGCTCGCCTGGCACATCGGACGCTGCGAGGACGCCCAGATCGCCCCGATCGGTGCCGTGCCCCAGGTCTACCAAGACGGCTGGGCGAAGCGTTTCGCCTTGCCGTCGGGTCCCTCGGCGACCGGATACGGCCAGAGCATCGAGCAGGTGCGAGCATTCCCATTGACCGATCCGAGCCTGTTCACGGGCTACTACGCTGCCGTGCACGCGGCCACCCAGCGCGTGCTCGACGGGTTGAGCGATGATGATCTCAGCAGCACCGTCGAGGACTCCTACCGGGTGACCGTTGCCGTACGACTCGTATCGATCGTGAACGACATCACCCAGCACCTGGGGCAGATCGGCTATCTGCGCGGACTCATAGAGAAGGGGTAACACACGAATGAATGGCACTTGGCAAGGGCCCATCGCGATCATCGGGGCCGGACAACTCGGCAGTTCACTGCTCGAGGGTCTGGTGCGGCTCGGGGTCGAACCCAGCACCATCCATGCCGCCACCCGCACACCGGCCCACGCCGAACATCTCGCCGAGCGCTTCGGTGTGATCCCGGCGGACGCAGCCAGCGCAGCGGCTCAGGCGTCCAGCATCATCATCATTTCGGTGCGTCCCGACCAGGTCGTCAACGCGCTCGATGAAATCCATGACCAGATCCAACCCGGTGCCATCGTCGTGTCGATGGCGGCCAACCCCGATCTGGCCACCCTCGCCGCGCATCTGCCGCCAGGCACTCCGCTGGTGCGGGTGATGCCGAATCCAGCGATGGCCGTCAACGCCTCGCTGACCGGCATCTGCCCGGCTGACGACTGCCCTCCCGCCGCGGTCGCGAAGGTCCGCGCCTTGTTCAGCGAGTTCGGTTCGTTGGTGGACGTCCCCGAATCACAGATCGGCTTGATCGGGTCACTGGCTGGTCACGGCCAGGCGGTGGTGTACTACGTGGCGGACGCGATGGTGCAGTGGGGCGTCCTGGAGGGCTTCAGCCGAGCTCAGGCACGGACGATCGTCGCCGGCGCTATCGCCGGGGCGTCCAAGGTGCTGAACGAGACCACCGCCTCACCCAACGCGCTGCAGAACCGGGTCACCACACCCGGCGGCAGCACGGTGAAGGCGATGACCGAGCTGGACGCCCAAGGCGTGCGGGCAGCGGTGATCGAATGCATGGATGGCGGACGTTACGCGCGGCGCTGACTACTGCCCCTGATCGCTGCGGGCGTCTATGACGGCGCCCGCAGCCTGGTCCAAGGAGATGCCCTCACGCTCGGCGATGGTGACCAGGTCGGCGTACTCGGGCTTGCTGCGCCGCACCCCGTAGCCGCTGGCCACCTTCACCCGCACGTCGCCGTACCGGGTCGCGACGGTCTGCTCGACGCGGTCGAGGGTATGACGGTGGCACAGATGCTCGCGCACCCCGATGGTGGTGGTGTGCCGGAAGATGGCGCGCACCACCTCCTCAGCGGCTGCCGGTGGACACAGGCAGGTCAGCAGCACGCCCGGGCGTCCCTTCTTCATGCTCACCGCGGTGGTGAAGACCTCGACCGCGCCGGCGGCGAAGATCTGCTGCTGGGCATAGCCGATGGCTTCACCGGTCATGTCGTCCAGATTGCAGCTCAGCTCGATGACGTCGTCGCCCGAGCCGGTCTCCGCGAGCTCGCCGAGCAGTGCGCGGACGCAGTTCGCGGCCTCGAAATCCTTGGAACCCATGCCGTATCCGGCCGCCGTCACAGTCATCGCCGGCAGCGCGGGGACGAATTCGTCCACGAAGTGTTTGAGCAGGGCGGCGCCGGTAGGCGTACACAGTTCGCCGCGGATCGTCCCGCCGTATACCGGGATGCCGCGGAGCAGTCGCTCGGTCGCCGGCGCCGGCACCGGGACGATGCCGTGCGCGCAACGTACCTTGCCGCTGCCCACATGTACCGGGGACGCCAGCACTCGCTGCGGAGCCAGCCAGCTCATAAGTAGACAGGCGCCGACGATGTCCGCGATGGCATCAGCCTCCCCGACCTCATGGAAGTGCACCTGATCGACCGGCAGACCGTGCACGGCGGATTCGGCTGCGGCCAGCTGCGAGTAGACCGCGATCGCGTCGGCGCGGGCCTGTTCGGGGATGTCCAGCCCGTTCACGACCTCGACGACCTGCGGGAAACTGATGTGCGAATGGGTGTGCCCGCGTGCACCCTCATGATCCTCGTGCCCGTGCGGATCGTGGGGATGATGGTGGTCATGCGACGTGCCGTGATCGTGAGCGTCGCCATGGTGGTGGTGTTCACCACCCTCGCCATGGTGATGCTCATTGCCGGCAGACGCGTCGGGGTGATCGTCGACGTCCACACTGTGCTCGCTGACCCCGTGCACACTGACGTTGATATGAGTGCCGGTGATGCCGCACTTGACGCTCGATTCGGCGGTGACGCTCACTCCGGGCAACCCGAGACCGTTCATGACCTGCAGGAATTCGGCGCGGCGCTGCGGCAACAGCTCCAGCAGGGCCGCGGTCAGCATGTCGCCGGCCGCGCCCATCCCGAGGTCCAGGTAGAGCGTCGTCACTTGGCCACCCCCATGTGGTTGATCATGCTGGCCAGATAGCCGGCGCCGAATCCGTTGTCGATGTTGACCACGCTGACCCCGCTCGCGCACGAGTTCAGCATGCTGAGCAGTGCCGCCAACCCCGAATAGGAGGCACCGTAGCCGACACTGGTTGGCACCGCGATGACCGGGCAGTCCGCCAGCCCGGCGACGACGCTCGCCAGCGCCCCTTCCATACCTGCCAGCACAATGATCACCGAGGCGTCCATGATCTCGTCGGTGTGCGAGAGCAGCCGGTGCAGCCCGGCAACCCCCACATCGTAGAGCCGCACGATCTCGTTGCCGAGGGCCTGCGCGGTGATCGCGGCCTCCTCGGCGACCGGCTGGTCGCTGGTGCCGCCGGTGGCGATCACGATGCGTCCCATGCCGTCGGGCGGCGGCATCGTCCCGGCGACGGCGATGCGGGCCTCGGGGAAGTACTCCAAGCCCATTCCGGTATCCAGGCCCGCTTCCAGCTCAGCAGCGGCATCGGTCTCCAGACGCGTGATGAGCACCGCGTGCTGGCCTGCGGCAAGCAGCGCGGCAGTGATCGCCCGGATCTGTTCCGGAGTCTTGCCCGAACCGTAGACGACCTCGGGGATGCCTTGGCGAAGTCCGCGGTGCAGGTCGAGCTTGGCGAAGCCCAGGTCTTCGAACGGCGCCTGCCGCAACCGCTGGACGGCGTCGTCCACGCCCACTTCGCCGCTGGCGACCTGCCGCAACAACCGCGTGGTCTCGCGCTGGTCCACTACCCCACCTGTTTCTGCCCGCTCACCGGGCCATCGAGAACGTTACAGCGAATCCCGCAGCCGACCTCACTGCAGGCCCGACGGGCGCACCGCGACCGACTCGATGACCGCATCCTCGGTTGCATCCAGGGCGAGCTTCACGGCCGCGGCCACCGATTCGGGACGCAGATAGGCCTCGGGGGTGTACGGACGCCCGGCCCGAGCCTGCAGTGCGACCTGCATGTCGGTGTCGACCCGGCCCGGATGGATCGAGGCCACCCGCAGCCGGCCACGTTCCTCTTCGCGGAGCGCGTCGGTGAAGGCCCGCAGGGCGAACTTGGACGCGGAGTAGGAGCCGTTGCCCGCTCCGGCGTGGAAACCGGCACCGGAGTTGATGGTGACTACCTGACCGTGTGAAGCGCGAAGCAGCGGCAGCAGCAGCCGCGTCAGATCGGCCACGGCAACAACGTTGAGCTCGAACTGGCGGCTCCACGTCTGGCGCGAGGTCTGGGCAATGGTGCCCCCCTCGCAGATCCCCGCCGAATGCACGACCGCATCCAGGCTGTCCAGCTCGGCTGCCGCGTTCGCGACCGCCATTGGATCGGTGAGATCCGCGACGAAGGGCGCAGCGTCCGGGAGCAGGTCGACCACCGGCTGGACCGTTTCGATTCGGGTGCCGCCCACCAGCACCCGCCAGTCACTCGCCAGCGCATCCGCGACTGCCCGTCCGATGCCGCGACTGGCCCCGGTGATCAATACGACTCGTCGCTTCGCTGCTGTCATGTCTCTATCCTATTGGGGTCGCCCAGAGCGGCTCACGAGCTGACAGGCGCGGGGCCGAACACCCCGGTCAGAGCCTCCATCTTGGCGTTGGCAAGCAGAAATAAGGGCAGCTACCCGTTTGGCGACCGTGGTTTTGCATTCGGCTCGAACTTCACGCTATAGTTTCCGAGTTGCCTGAACAAGGCAACGCGACCTGGCCCCGTAGCGCAGTTGGTTAGCGCGCCGCCCTGTCACGGCGGAGGTCGCGGGTTCGAGTCCCGTCGGGGTCGCCAAGGCCAGGTAGCTCAGTTGGTAGTAGCGTTCGCCTGAAAAGTGAAAGGTCGGCGGTTCGACCCCGCCCCTGGCCACCCCGACATGCCTGATCAGGCCCACCATCGCGGTCGAGATGGGGCCCATAGCCGGCTTGAGCCAGCCAACTCCGGGCAGGCGCGAATGCGGCTGGCCCACTCGTCCACTGAGCAGTACGTACGTGCCTCCCCCGTCCGCCCACTCCTGAACGCTCGACGTAAATGAGTTCGCTCGCGTTGCAACAGAAGCGAACTCACTTACGGCGAGCGAACAGTACCGACAGCGAGCGAACAGTACCGACAGCGAGCGTACTGCCGGCCGGACTCAGCGCACGTAGACCTTCATCCAGCGCGTGATCTCCGCGAAAACCTCATCGCGCACCGGCTGCGGCGACAGCGTCAGGTCGTGCAAGCCGCCCTCGATACGAATCAGGGTCACCACTGGCCCCAACCGCCATGCCAGCGGAGCCAGCTTGTCGACAGCGAGCACCAGGTCGACCGATTTGAGAGACTCATCCCACTCGGTTGCGTTCAGATCGCTGCGAGCGCTGATCATCATCAGAACCGGGCATTCGATCGCCAGCCCGGCTGCGACTTTGGCCTGGCCTGCCAGGATGGCTTTCACCCAACCGAGGCGGGGGATGAAGCCCTTGTTCGATTTGTAGTCCAGGTCGTAGTCCCACTCGCCCTTCATGGAACTGGAGATGCTCTCGGCATACAGGGCCGATTCGCTGACCGGGATTCCGGAGGTGGGTTTGAACGCCGCCGCCGTCTCCAGCAGTGGCCGCTTCGCGCGCAGCATCAGATCGGACCCGCTCATGTCCAGCCAGGGTGAGTTGAGCACGACCCCATTGACCGGACGGTCGGTCTGGGCGGCCCACAGGCTGGCGATCAGCCCGCCCGTGGAGTGGCCCATCAGCGTGATCAGGTCGTGCCCATCCTCGCCGATCAGCCGGTACGCCTCGTCGAGTTCACTGACGTAATCGTCCAGACTCGTGATGTATCCGGCGAACAGACCCGGACGCAGATTGCGGCCGTAGCGCCGCAGATCGATCGCGTAGAAGTCGAAACCGCGTCTGTTCCAGTAGTCAGCCAGGTGCGTCTGGAAGAAGTAGTCATTCCAGCCGTGGACGTACAACAGCGCCCGATCATGCTCGGGTTCGTTACGCCGGACCAGTGTCGCGGTCAGTGGCTCGTCCGGCTCACCGTCGACCGCTGCGGCATCGGCGACTTGCCAGGCACAAGCACGATAGCCGGGCAACAGACGATCATCTGTCCACATGGGCGAAACTCGGCGAGGCTGACCTCAGCGACGATCCTCGTCATCGTCAGGGTCGTACGCAACCAGGTCATCCTCGTCGTACTGACCCACGAGATCAGCGTATTGTTCCGGAATCTCGGCGTAGATGTCCTCCACGCTGCTGGATTCCCCACGGAGCTCTCGCTCCAGTGAAGCCAGATCTGTGTTCACCGCACGATACTTCAGATCGCGGGCTACCTTTGTCTGCTTCGCCTTTGCACGGCCGCGCCCCATATTGGGTCGACCCCCTCGCTTTGTCCCTCGCGACCGTAGCCGCGGCATAGTGAATAAGAAACTGTCGTGGCACCTAGGCTACCCAATCGAACGCCGCTAGGCCAAAGCCGGGCCGAAGCGTGGGCAGCCGATTTGGGCACCGGGCACCGTGGCATCGGCCACCGATCCCAGTCCGACAGGCAGATTCACCCTTGCGAATAATGAGAACCGACCGGCAACCCTTGAACCGGGGAGAACAGCTGTTTCAGCGGTGCTGCCCAGCCAGCTCCACCCGCGGATCCTCGGCGGACGATGCGACCATCTCGCCGCAGATCCAGGCGTCCACGCCGCGGTCGGCCAGCAGCTGCACGGCGGCGTCGGCGTCCTCGGGGGCCACCACCGCCGCCATCCCGACACCCATGTTGAGGGTCGCCTCGATATCGCGCTGACTCACCTGCCCCAACCGCTGCACCAGCGCGAAGATCGCCGGCGGCGTCCACGCTCCCCGGTCCAGATGCGCGGTGACTGTGCCGGGCAGCACGCGGGCCAGATTGTTGGCCAGCCCACCACCGGTGATGTGGCTCATTGCGTGCACCTGGACGCCATGGATCAAGGCCAGCGCGTCCAGCGCGTAGACCCTGGTGGGCTCCAGCAGTTCCTCGCCGACGGTGCGGCCCAGCTCCGGGATCGACGCTTCCAGGCTCAGCCCGGCTTCGTCCAGCAAAACCCGGCGCACGAGCGAGTAGCCGTTCGAATGCAGGCCGGACGACGCCATCGCCACGACCACGTCGCCTGGACGCACCCGTTCGGCGCCGATCATCTCATCGGCCTCCACCACGCCGACCGTGGCGCCGGCCATGTCGAAATCGTCGGGTCCCATCAGCCCCGGATGCTCCGCGGTCTCACCGCCCAGCAGTGCCGCCCCGGCCGCCACGCACGCCTCGGCGATCCCGCTCACGATGCTGGCGATGCGCTCGGGGACCACATGTCCGCAGGCGATGTAATCGGTCACGAACAGAGGTTCGGCACCGCAGACCACCAGGTCGTCCACGAGCATGCCGATCAGGTCCCAGCCGACGGTGTGGTAGATGCCCATGGCCTGCGCGATGGCGACCTTGGTGCCCACCCCGTCGGTGCTGGTGGCCAGCACCGGACGCCGGTATCCCTTGAGCGCCGAGGCGTCGAAGCAGCCGGCGAAGCCGCCCAGCCCGCCCATCACCTCGGGCCGGGTGGCCCGCGCGACATGGCTCTTCATCAATTCGACGGCACGGTCGCCGGCCTCGATGTCAACCCCGGCGCGGGCGTAGGCGGACTGGCTCATGCGTTCTCCTGGTCGATGCCCAGCGCGGCCGCCGCCCCGTGGGGAATGTGAATCGGGTACTTTCCGTCGAAGCAGGCCGAGCACAGCTGACTGGCATCCAGCCCGACCGACATGTGCAGCCCGGCCAGGCTGACGTAGCCGAGCGAGTCGGCCTCGATCGCCTGCGCGATCTCTTCGGTGCTGAGCCCGGGCGCGATCAGCTCGGCGCGAGTCGCGAAGTCGATGCCGTAGAAACAAGGCCACTCCACCGGCGGGCTGCTGATGCGCACATGCACCTCTCTGGCCCCCGCCTCCCGCAGCATCCGGATCAGCGCGCGCTGCGTGTTGCCGCGCACGATCGAATCGTCCACCACCACCAGCCGCTTGCCGGCGATCACCTCGCGCAACGGATTGAGCTTGAGCCGGATGCCGAGCTGACGGATCGTCTGCGAGGGCTGAATAAAGGTTCGTCCGACGTAGGAGTTCTTCACCAACCCCATACCGAACGGGATACCGGATTCGCGTGCGTAACCCAGCGCGGCCGGGGTGCCCGATTCGGGCACGGGGATGACCAGGTCAGCTTCCACCGGATACTCGATGGCGAGCTGCCGGCCGATCTGCACCCGGGTGGGCTGCACCGGACGCCCGGCGATCTTCGTATCCGGACGGGCCAGGTAGACGTATTCGAACAGGCAGCCCTTGCGGTCGGTCTCCGCGAAGCGACGGCTGCGCAGCCCGGCCGAGTCGATCGTGATGAACTCCCCCGGCTCGACCTCGCGCACGAATGTCGCGCCGACGATATCCAGCGCGGCGGTCTCGGAGGCCACCACCCAGCCGTTCTCCAGTCGTCCCAAGACCAGCGGACGAACCCCGTTGCGATCGCGGGCCGCATACAGCGCGGTCTCGGTCATGAACACCAGGCAGAAGGCACCGGCCAGCTTGGGCAACACGTCCAGCGCGATCTGCTCGATGGGCTCCCCATCCGGATAGCTCGCCATCAGCGCCGTGATCAATGCGGTGTCGTTCGAGGAGTCCATCTTGTCCTTGTGCGGGACATCTTCTTGTTCGGCCGCCGCCAGCAGCTCCTCGATCTCATCGGTGTTGGTGAGATTGCCGTTGTGGGCCAGCGCCAGTCCGCCACCACCGATCTGCCGGAAGGTGGGCTGAGCGTTCTGCCACACCGACGCACCGGTGGTCGAATAGCGGTCATGCCCGATGGCCAGATGCCCGGTCAGAGAACTCAGCGTGGCCTCGTCGAAGACCTGGCTGACCAGGCCCATGTCCTTGAAGACCATGATGCGTTTGCCATTGGACACAGCGATGCCGGCGGACTCCTGGCCGCGGTGCTGTAGGGCGAACAACCCGTAGTAGGTGAGCTTCGAGACGGCCTCGCCGGGCGCGTAGACCCCGAAAACCCCGCATTCTTCGTGCGGCAGATCGTCAGTCATTCCGGGTGACGTCACTGAGCGATCCTATCGCGGCCTCCGGGCAGGCGACCACCGCAGCCAGTGGCCGGACGAGGCCCACGTATCGCAGGTCGGCGCCTTCGGTATTCGCTAGAGGATATGGGATAATGGGCATCGCGTTTTCAACGATGAAGGGAAACCAGAGATGCGCGTAACGATCACCGATCTCGATCACGATTCTTGGGCAATCGAGCAGGGCGTCGCCGAGGCCGAGGGCGTCGAGTTCCAGATCATTCACGGCGGCAAGGACGCCGGTCTTGATCCGCGGGTGAAGGGCTCCAACGGCTTGCTGGTGCAGTACGCCGATATCACGGCAGAGGTCATGGACTACCTGCTGCCCGAGCTGAAGGTCATCGGCCGTTACGGGGTCGGTGTCGACACCATCGACCTGGATGCAGCCGAACAACGCGGCATCGTCGTGGTGAACGTGCCCGACTACGGCACCCAGTCAGTGGCCGATCATGCGATCACGCTGGCGCTGGCCGTCGCCCGCAACCTGTCCACCCTGGATGCGCTGGCCCGCAAGTCCACCATGGACCTCGCCACGGCGATGCCGATCCATCAGTTCGTCGACCAGACCTTCGGCGTGCTGGGCTTCGGCGCGATCGGACAAACCTGCGCCAACAAGGCCCGCGGTCTTGGATTCCAGACCCAGGTCTGCGATGTGATGATCCCGCAGGGCACCACCGAGGTCGACGGTTTCCCGGTCGTCAGCCAGGACGAACTGCTGGCCACCAGCGACATCATCAGCGTGCACGTCCCGCTGATCCCGGCAACCAAGCACCTGTTCAACGACGAGACCTTCGCCAAGATGAAGGACGGCGCGATCATCGTCAACACCGCGCGCGGTGGCGTCATCGACACAGACGCCCTGATTCGCGCTGTCGAGTCGGGCAAACTGCGCGGCGCCGGCCTGGACGTGCTGGAGATCGAGCCGGTGCCTGCCGACAGCCCGCTGCTGAAGCTCAACCGCGTCATCCTGAGCCCGCACGCCGCGTACTACTCCGAAGAGTCCTATTTCCAGCTCAAGCGCCGCACCATGCAGAACGTCATCGACGTGCTCAAGGGACGCGAGTGCAAGAACATCGTGGTGCCGCGCAAGAAGTGATCTCCTAATGTTGTGCACATGCAGCGGCATCTAGCACATCAACGCAAGAGCTACGAGCAGGGCCAATTGGACGAGGCGGACGCGACCGCCCAGCCATTGGCCCTGTTCTTGCGTTGGCTTGCCGACGCCGAGAAATCGAAGAACGTCACCGAGTCCAACGCCATGACGCTGGCGACTGTGGGATCCGACGGTCGCCCATCCACCCGCGTGGTGCTGATCAAGGACGCGGACGAGCGCGGTCTGGTCTGGTACACCAACTACGACTCGCGCAAGGCTCAGGAGTTGGCGGTTCATCCCCAGGCCGCACTGCAGTTCCATTGGGTGGAGCTGGAACGGGTCGTCCGCATCGAAGGCCTCGTCGAAAAGGTCAGCGCCGAAGAATCGGACGCCTATTTCGCAGTTCGTCCGCTCGATTCGAGGATCGGGGCCTGGGCGTCGCCCCAATCGCAGGTAATCGCCAATCGCGGGGTACTGCTGGCCAATGCCGCCCGATATGCCTCCCGCTTCGGGCTTAACCCACCGCGCCCGCAGAACTGGGGTGGTTACCGACTGATACCCGACTACTGGGAATTCTGGCAGGGACGCAAATCCCGGCTGCACGACCGCATCCGTTACCGGCTCAGCGATGGCCACTGGATCAGCGAACGCCTGGCCCCGTAGGCGCAACCGAAGGCCGTCGGCGCTGGGGTGCCGGGCATTGCGATGGTTCAATCGAGGCATGAAAATCGGAATAGGAAGTGACGGTTCAGGCTACGGCCTGAAGGGCATCATCGTTGATCACCTGATCGCCTCGGGACACGAGGTCGTCGACTACGGACCGGGCGAGGGCGAGCAGCCCGAGTACTCTGCCACCTACGCGCGCAAGGTCGCTCACGCGATCCGCGACGGCGAGGTCGAGCGCGGGGTGCTCATCTGCGGCACCGGTATCGGCATCTCGATCTCGGCGAACAAGGTGCGCGGCATTCGTGCAGCGGTCTGCTCCGAACCGTTCACCGCTCGCCACACCCGCGAGAACAATGGCTCACAGATCATCGCCTTCGGCGCGTTCGTGGTGGGGCCCGAGATGGCCAAGGCCATCGTGGACGCCTTCCTCGGCACCGAGTTCAAGGGTCTGGTCGACCAGGAATTCAACGACCGCTTCAACAAGATCGCAGCCATCGAGGACGAGGAGCTCGCCATCGCGCAAGGCTGAATTGGGGCACAGGGTTTTCTCATAACTCGCACAGGGTTCCCCAATAGAGGTTTTGCCTAACCCAAACAACGCCGCGGCTCTATTAAGAGAATCGCGGCGTTGTTTTATTTTCTCATATTCCATGAATGCCCTTTGACAAGGGATGTCGTCGCGCCGACCCTGTGATGAACAGCGGGTATAAGAACTCGCCGGCGCATCGAAGGCGAGCCTTGGCTGGCTTGTCGGTGACTATTCCGGTTCCTATTCTTTGGAATATCAGACAGAGGATTCCCGAATCCAGAAAGGGCCGATCATGAGCACCATCACCGCCATCAAGTCCTGCACCACCACCTCTTGCGCTTTCAACCACGACGGCTGCACGGCCTTCGCCATCACCGTCGGCGGCCAGGGAGCCAAGGCTTCCTGCGGCACCTTCATCACTCTCGACGCCCGCGGCGGCCTGCCCACCAACAACGGCCAGGTCGGCGCTTGCCAGCGTCTCGAGTGCGTGCACAACTCCGATCTGATGTGCACCGCCGAGTCGATCGATATCGCCGGCGCCGATGCGGAGTGCCTCAGCTACCAGGTTCGCTGACTGATCACCCGGCCCAGGGACGTGAGCTGAACCAGCTCACGTGAGACGCGTGGGTCCCCGCCGAAGCGGGGACCCACGCGTCTTCTCGTTTGTGACGGAGCGGCTCAGATGTGCGGTAAGCGCATCGGTGCGCTGTCGACCAGTCCCTCGACTTCGCGGCACAGATCGTCCAGCGTCGAGACCTCATGCTCGAAGGCCGCGAACACGGAGTAGGTCTCGGTCGGCTCCACCGTCAGCATCGTGATGCCGGTGCGGTCGACGTCGGCGCAGAGCACCTGATTCCACGTGTGGGGGCAGCCGCCGAGCGCGGACTTCCGGGCGCACAGGCGTCCCCCGATGGATCCGTTCAGCACTGCATCGCGAATCCCGCGTAGCGAGTCGTCGCTCAGCGCCATCACCACGTGGTGCGCGTCGAACTCGTCCTCGGCGGAGGGAAAGGCTCGCTCGACCGTTTCGGTGAGCAGCTCATCGAAGCCGAAGCAATGCACGCCGGCGCTGTCGTGAATCAGGCAACGCTCGGCCTCGACCACGCCCAGGCGGCCATTGGGAGCGCCGGCGATGGCCGACACCGTGTCAGGCAACTCGCCCGCAGCGATCAGCTCATCGGTGATCCAGTCGGGCTGCCACTCCAGTTCGCCCAGCAGATGGACGGTGGCCGCCACCAAGCGGAACTGCACTTCCGGCGACTCCTTGGTGATGTCCAGGCGGACGCTGAAGCGCTCCCCGCATTCCATCTGCCAGAGCGGATCGTCCTCACCCGGGCAGGCCGCGACGACCAGCTTGCCGCTACGGGAGATGCCATGAACCATGGCATCACAAGAGATCATCGGAGTACACCGGTAGGCCAGTATGGCCGGGTTCCCGGCGCCTCGCAGGATGCGCTCGGTCATCGAGCGGGCGGTTCGGTCGCAGTCGATCGCCTCGACAGGGACACTTTCGGTCATCTGTGGCGAACCCCTCTCATCTATGTCTTAGGCAAGGCTAGGCTCAGATGACGTCAAAGGAAAGCCGGTCTCAGATATTTCCGCAAGTTTCTTGTTTTCTATTGCCGGTGTTAGTCTCCACCGACCACACCGGTTCGAGCGCTACTCCGCCAAGGCCGCCAGCAACAGGGCTTCGGCCAGACAGACCGCCTCCCAGTCCGGCACGTAGAGCGATTCATCGATACCGTGCATGCGGCAGTCCGGATCACTGACCGCAGTGGCCAGGACACCGGCCCGCGGGAATGTGGTCTGGAACTCGGCGATCATGCCGATGGTGCCGCCGGTGCCGATCTGCATCGGATCGACGCCGAAGGCCTCCCGCCATGCCCAGTTGGCCTTTTCTTCGAGATCGTCGGGCAGCGGAGTGCGGCAGGGTTCGGCCGCTTCACCATCGGTGATGACCAGCTGCGCTCCCCATTCGACCTTGGCTTCGAGATGCTTGTGCAGGCACTCCAGCGCGTTGACTCCGGTGTCACCGGGGGCGATACGCAGGGAGATCCTGGCCTTCGCGACCGGGATCAGGGTGTTGGACGAGGCCGCAATCGGCGTGGTGTCCAGCCCGATCACGCTGATGGCGGGCTTCAGCCAGGTACGGGCCGCGATCGGGCCGCTGCCGATCAACTGAACGCTGTCGAGCACCGCGGAATCGGCCCGAACGCTTTCGGCGGTCTGCTCGACTGTGGTGTCCTCGCTACTCACCAGGCCCTCGACGGCAACATCGCCGTTCTCGTCGTGCAGGGTCGCCAGCAGCCGGCACAAGGTGGTCAGGGCGTCCGGCACCACGCCACCGAACTCACCGGAGTGGATCGCGTGGCTCAGGGTGCGGACCTCGACAACGCAATCGACGACTCCACGCAGGCTGGTGGTGAAGGCCGGCTGGCCGATACCCCAGTTTCCGCAGTCGGCAACGATGTAGAGATCTGCCGCGAGATCATCGGCGTTGTCGGCGAGGATGCGTCCGAGGGTGGGTGAGCCCATTTCCTCTTCGCCTTCGATGAGGACGATGACATTCACCGGGGGCTTGCCGTCGAAGGCCCGCAGCGCCGCCAGATGGGCGGCCACGCCGGCCTTGTCGTCGGCGGTGCCGCGTCCGTAGAGCCGGTCGCCACGACGCTCGGCCTTGAACGGATCCGACGACCAGTGCGTCGGATCGCCGGTGGGCTGGACGTCCATGTGCGCGTAGAGGCAAACCGTCGGCTTGCTCGGATCGACGTCGAAGTGCGCGATCACCGCGGGTTGACCGCCGGCCCTGACGATCTTCACCCGATCGCAGTTGAGTTCCTGCAGATGGTGTGCGACCCGTTCGGCGATCGCCTGCATGTCGGAGGCATGCTCGGGCTGCGAGCTGACCGACGGAATAGCCACCAGCCCCACCAGATCCTCGGTCACTGACGGCAGCACAGCCTGAGCGCGTTCACGAATCGTGGCAACATCAACCATGATCCTGACCTTACTCCCGCCGGCTTCGAGGTTGCGTCTGGTCCGCGGCACCAAGGTCACCGACGGGTTCGCGCCGGGGCGGCGGCTGCGCTCAGGCCATGGCGGCCGGGATGGGCGCCGCCCAGGCCTCGCGGATCTCGTCCAGCGGCAGCGAGAAGAATCCCTCCACGGTCAGCTCGCGTTCGCGGTTGACCAGGCCGATATCGGCCACCGGGACGCCGTGGTCGGCGCACAGCGCACGGAATGCGTCCAGTTTGGGTCGCTGCACCGACACCAGGGCGCGGGCCGGAGTCTCGCTGAACAGCATCGCGGTGGCGTCCAGGCCCTGGGGCAGCGTCACGGTCGCACCGTAGCCGCGGCGCAGGCAGGACTCGGTGAGCGCAATCGCCAGTCCGCCCTCCGACAGGTCATGGGCGCCGCCGAGCAACTCCTGCTTGGCGGCCTTGATCATCACTGTGGCGAGCGCCTGCTCGGCGTCCAGGTTGGGGAACGGCGGCAGGCCGCCGAGATGACCGTGTATGGTCTCCGACCAGGCCGAACCCCCAAGTTCTTCCTTGGTCTCACCCAGCAGCAGGACGCTGTCCCCCGGCTTCGCGAAGCCCATCGGGATGCGCTGGCGCACATCGTCGATGACGCCCAGGATGCCCACCTGCGGGGTGGGCAGGATATTGCGTCCGCCGGTCTGGTTGTAGAAGCTCACGTTGCCGCCGGTCACCGGCACGCCGAGGGTCCGGCAGCCATCCACCAGCCCCTTGATGGCCTCCACGAATTGCCACATGACTTCGGGGTCTTCCGGCGAACCGAAGTTCAGGCAGTCGGTCACCGCGACCGGCTGCGCACCCGAGACCGCCACATTGCGGTAGGCCTCGGACAATGCCAGCTGGGCACCCAGATAGGGATTGAGCTGGCAGTACCGGCCGTTGGCGTCGGTTGCCAGTGCGATACCCAGGTTGGTGAGTTCGTCGATGCGCACCATGCCGGCATCATCGGGCTGAGACAGCACGGAGTTGCCACGCACGAAGCGATCGTACTGATCGGTCACCCAGCTGCGATCGCACAGATTCGGCGACGCGACCAGCCTGAGCAGCTGAGATGCCAACTCGGGGCCCTCGCTGGAGCGCGGCAGATGGTTGTCGTGGTCGGCGTTCAGCGCGTCGATCCAGTCCGGGCGGCCCTGCGGGCGGTCGTAGGTCGGTCCCTCGTGGGCGACGGTGCGGGGGTCGACGTCGACGATGCGCTGACCATGCCAGTCGATGTACAGCCGGTTACCCTCGATCAGTTCGCCGACCACCGTGGCCTGCACATCCCACTTCGCACAGATCTCCATGAACCGTTCGACGTCGTCCGGCTCGCAGATCGCCATCATGCGTTCCTGGGACTCGCTCATCAAGATCTCTTCGGGGCTCATCGTGTAGTCGCGCAGCGGCACCAGATCGAGCTCACAGTGCATGCCGCCGTCGCCGGCCGAAGCCAACTCGCTGGTCGCACACGAGATACCCGCGGCACCGAAGTCCTGCAATGCCGTGACGACGCCCGCGGAGAACAATTCGAGGGTGCATTCGATGAGCAGCTTCTCCATGAAGGGGTCGCCCACCTGCACGGCCGGACGCTTCGACGGCTTGGAATCGTCGAAGGTCTCCGAGGCCAGGATCGACGCGCCGCCAATACCATCGGCGCCGGTCGACGCTCCGTAGAGGATGACCTTGTTGCCAACCCCGGTCGCCTTGGCGAACTTCAGGTCCTCATGCCGCATGACGCCCACGCACAGCGCGTTGACCAGCGGATTGTCCGCATAGGTGGCGTCGAAGTAGACCTCGCCGCCGATATTGGGCAGTCCAAGACAGTTGCCGTAGCCGCCGACGCCGGCAACGACTCCGGGCAGCACACGGGCGGTGTCGGGGGCTTCCAGCGGGCCGAACCGCAGTCCGTCCATGACTGCGATCGGTCGGGCGCCCATCGCCAGGATGTCGCGGACGATGCCGCCCACACCGGTGGCCGCCCCCTGGTAGGGCTCGACGAACGACGGATGGTTGTGTGACTCCGACTTGAAGGTGATCGCATAGCCCTGGCCGATGTCCACCGCACCGGCGTTATCTCCGATGCCGGCCAACAGCGCACCGCGCGGAGTCGTCTGCGGCAGTGCTGCGAACCGCTTCAGATGGATCTTCGAGGACTTGTAGCTGCAGTGCTCCGACCACATGACGGAGTACATCGCCAGTTCGGCGCCGGTTGGCCGGCGTCCCAGCAGCTCGCGGATTCGCTGGTACTCATCTTCTTTGAGCCCGAGGGCTGCCCACGGCTGCTCGGCGTCCGGAGTTTCACGGGCATTCTGCACGGTGTCGACCACGTACTAAGGCTAGCCGAGCGCGCCACGCTCCTCACGCGGTGATCGAGTTGCGGCCATGTGCAACAACGGCCCGGCGATTGCGCATGCGAGTCGCCGGCGCAACCGCGAGCCGGTACCGATCAGGCGGTCAGCGCCAAGAAGTGCTGGACCGAGGTGAAGAAGGTCAGTCCGTCACGGGTCTGACTGGTGAGTGCCTCGACGCTGTGCTCGGGGTGAGGCATCAGACCGACGACATTGCCACGCTCATTGGTGATGCCGGCGATGTCGTTGCGTGACCCGTTCGGGTTGTCGATGTAGCGGAAGACGACCTGGTTGTTGTCCTCCAACTTGCGCAGGGTCGCAGGGTCGGCCTGGTAGTTGCCCTCGCCGTTCTTCAGCACGATGGTGATCTGCTGGCCGACGGTGAAATCGCAGGTCCACACGGTGTCGGTGCTCTCCACCCGCAATTTCTGCTGCCGGCAAACGAACTTGCGTCGCTCATTGCGGATCATCGCCCCGGGCAGCAGATGGGACTCGCACAAGACCTGAAAACCGTTACAGATGCCGAGTACGGGCATTCCGCTGTTCGCGGCGCTGACGACCTCGTCCATGATCGGGGCGAAGCGGGCGATCGCTCCGCAGCGCAGGTAGTCGCCGTAGCTGAAGCCGCCGGGCAGGATGACTGCGTCCACCCCGTCGAGGGAGTCGGAGGCGTGCCACAACGACACCGGCTCGGCACCCGACAGGCGCACCGCCCGCAAGGCGTCATGATCGTCCAGCGAGCCCGGAAAGGTAACGACGCCGATGCGGCTCACGACTCTTCCACCCGCACGTCGAAGCTCTCGATGACCGTGTTGGCGAGCAGTTTCTCGGCGGCGTCGCGGATCTGGTCGATCCGCTCGTCGGTCAACTCCCCCTCGACGGTGATCTCGAAGCGTTTGCCCTGACGCACCGTCAGGCCCTGATAGCCGAGGCGCTGGAGCGATCCGGTCACTGCCTTGCCCTGAGGATCGAGGATCTCGGGCTTGGGCATCACGTCGACGACTACTCGTGTCATACCGGCAGCTTATCGCCTAACCGAGCTTGAGCTCGCGACCCGTCAAGCGCTGGAAAGCGGTGAGATAGCGCTCACGGGTCTTCGCCACGATTTCGGGGGGCAGTGCGGGAGGCGGGGTGTCAGTCGTGCGGTCCCAGCCCGATTCGTGCACCAGCCAATCGCGCAGGTACTGCTTGTCGAAGCTGGCCAGCTTGCCGCGCGACCATTCCTGCGCATCCCAGAAGCGGGACGAGTCGGGCGTCAGCACCTCGTCGCCGAGCACCAGCGTGCCATCGGCGCGCAGGCCGAACTCCAGTTTCGTGTCGGCCAGAATGATCCCCCGCTCGCGGGCGATCTGCTCGGCTCGGGCGTAGATCGCCAGCGTGGCATCCCGCAGCCGGGCGCCGAGTTGCTCACCGATCTCGGCACACATCGTCTCGTAGGAGATGTTCTCGTCGTGTTCGCCCAACTCGGCCTTGCGGGCCGGGGTGAAGATCGGCGTCTCCAGGCGTGAGCCGTCATGCAGTCCAGCCGGCAGCGGGACCCCGCAGACCATGCCGCTCGCCTGGTACTCCAGCCAGCCCGAGCCGGTGAGGTAGCCCCGGGCCACCGCCTCGATCGGCACCATGTCGAGGCTCTCCACGATCATCGCCCGCCCGGCGACCTCCTGCGGGACGTCGGCGGAGATCAGGTGATTGTCGATCAGACCGGAGAGTTGATCGAACCACCACAGCGAGAGCTGAGTCAAGACGATGCCCTTGTCCGGGATCGTGGTGTCGAGCACGTAGTCATATGCGGAGATGTTGTCGGTGGCCACCATCAGCAGCTGGCCTGGATCGGGCAACGCATAGAGTTCGCGCACCTTGCCGGCATGGATGAGGGGCAACCCGAGATTCCCGTATTGGCTCACATCGCCAGCCTAGCGGCGCGTTCCCGCATGGGTCTTCCGCGTTCACCGTGCCTGATCTTCTTCAGTTGGGGCGTTGGATCGATCCAAATGGCGGTTTTCGCTCGATTCGGCGTCAAGTGAAGAAGACCAGGCACGGCCGGCCGGTGGTCCGCCAAACGGGAGCTGCTCCGGAGTGGCGGCCGGACCCACCTGTGAGCCGGCCACTAGAGTTGGCGTCAAGGAGGGTCCACTGGTGCTCGAGCTCGTTTTCTTGGCTGCAGGCCTGCTGGCCCTGGCCGCGGCCGTTGCTGTCGTGCTGGCCCAGCGCACCCCTGCCGAACACGCTCAGGCCGCCATCCGGGTCGGTCTTCTCGAACCGGAGTCCCGCCTCAATCCCCCCGCCGATCTGCGTCCGGGCATGCTGGGCGCGCTCATCGACGGCGAAGTCAGCGACCGTGACCTCAAGTTGACGCTGCTCGACCTGGCTGCCCGCGGCTATCTCACCATCACGCCCACGACCACAGCCTCCGGGCGGTCCACCTGGCAGCTCGACCGTACGGTCAAGCCGATCGACGCGACGCTGCTCGGTTACGAACACGCACTGCTCACCCGGCCGTTCGAGAACGGCTCGGTCCTGCTCAACCAGCTCGCCCGAGACCCGGCGAAACCCCTTGAGCAGGCGCGGACCGCCGTGTCCGAAGAGGTCCGGGCGAAGGGCTGGTTCCTCACCGACGCCAAGAGCCGCCATTCCCGGTGGGGGTGGATCGGAGCGCTGGTCTTGGTGCTCGGACTACTGGCGACCGCTTTCATGCTCATCGACTGGGCCGCCACCAACGACTTCCGCGGCGTGATCGGCGGCCTGGGTGTCGTCGCTGCCGGGGTGCTACTGGCCTCGAAAGGGCGGGCCCGCAGCTCACACACGCCGGCTGGCGTCACGGCTTTGACCCATGCCGAGCAACTCAAGTCGGCGCTGCATGACCTGCAGCCCGAAGAGATCGCCGTCGTCACTGCCGGCGCCGAGTTCAGCCGCCTGCTGCCGTGGGCGATCGGCTTCGGCGCCGAGACGAAGCTGGCGACAGCCGTGGACGACGAGTTGCAGCGCGCCGCCAAGTGGGGCCAGCACGTCGAGCTGCAGCTGAGTTGGCTCACCTCGGAAGCCGGGCACCAGGTCGATGGCGACGCCCGGAAGATCGCAACGGAGGTGGCCACGGTGGTCAATCGCAAGACCAACGGACGCGGGCACGCCCAACGGGTGGCGACCCCCGCCTAGCCGGGCCGGGTTCCCCCACCGGACTAAGCTTTTCGCTGCGAACGACAGGAGGCGCAACGATGACCACTCCGCCGAACGATCCCGGCCGGGGCCAGCCGTCCGGCACCTTTGGCCACAGCGGTCAGAACCCGGGCGGCTACGACCCGGACAGCTCGAGGAGATATGGCCGAGGCATCTCGGGAAGCGACGGCCCCGCCGATCAGCCTGCAGGCTATGTACCCCGTTTCGCCCAGCAGGGGCCCAGCCAGCCGGCGGCCGCACAACCAGGCTTCGGTCAAACCGGACAGCCGGGCTACAACTACTACGCTGCGCAGCAGCCCGGCCAGCAGGGTCCTGCGCTGGCCGACTCGACTGCCTGCAGTCCCGGGCAGCAGCGCCGGTTCGCGGGTGCCTACCGGCCGCAGGATCCCCAGAAACTCAAGCGGCGCCGCCTGATCGCCGTCATCGTCATCGTGGCAGTGGTCCTCGGTATCGGGGGCTATCTCTTCTTCAACTGGTTCACCTCACGCAATGATGAGCGCGACAGCCAGGCCGCGATGAATGGCCTGCTGACCGCGCTTCAGGCAGGCGACGCAACCGCGGCGCTCAGTTACCTCGACCCGGGTTCGATTGCTGTCGACGGCCAGCCGCTGCTGACCGATGCGGCAATAGCGAACAACCCGAACACTTTCGCTTTCAACCCGAACTTCGTGTCCAGCAAGTCGGGTGGCGGCTACAGCCATCAGGCCAGCGTCCAAATCAACGGCACGACGCGAGTCGTTCAGTGGGATGTCAAGGAGATCGACGGCACTTGGAAAGTGGAAGGGGCCGACGTCCTCGGCCAGATCAACCTGGGCAACGGCCAGTCGGTGCAGATCAACGGCATCGCGGTTGGCCCGGGGCCGACAACGCTGAGCGCCCTGCCAGGAAGCTACACCGCGAGTTCCGAACTCGCGCTGCTCTCGTTCGCGCCCAGCCAGGCCGATTTTGACATCTTCACCGGCGGGCAGACGTCGATCGACGCTGAACTGATCGTTGCCGACGGGGTGCAAGAGCAGGTCGTCGATCAGGTCCGCGAGATCCTCAACGGCTGCGTGGCGGCGAAGGCCTCCCCGGGCACCTGCAACTGGGCGATGACCTTCTCCAACGGGCATGCGGTGGACGGCACCATCACCTGGACGCTGTCGCCGGAAGATCCTGCCTCCCAGATCACCGTGCCGACCACCGGGTGGACCGCAGCGGAGGCCTACACGCAGACCTTCGCCTTGCGGTACCAGACGATCGCGGCCGGCGAGGGCCAGTTGGACGATGGCAGCCGCGGCAAGTTCGACGGTTATACCGCCACCCGGACCAGCTACTTCAGTCTGGACCTGTCGGGCGACACTCCCGTGATCAGGCTGGTGTCCTGATCACGGTGCCGGCGCCGCTCGTCCACCAGGAGGCTGCCTGCGGGATCGCTCGCTGAGGTCTGCAGAGGGTGTGCCGTCTGCAGGGGTGTGCCCTAAGCCTCAGAGAACTGTCCCGGGCTGATACGCGGCCGCTTGCGGATCGGCGTCCACCAGCGGAGTGATCTTGGCCACCACGCGCTCCACCTGGCGGGCGGCTGCCCCGGTCAACTCCAGCGGTGCGCTGACCAGATGATCCAGCTCTTCACGGCTCAATCCGAGCCGCGAATCGGCAGCCAGCCGGTCGAAGAGCTGATTCGTCCGGTCACCGGTGGTACGCATCTCCAAGGCGACGGCGACTGCATTCTGTTTGATGGCCTCGTGGGCGTCCTCGCGTCCGACTCCCTTGCGGACCGCGGCCATCAGCACCTTCGTCGTGGTCAGGAAGGGTAGATAGCGATCGAGCTCGGCGGCGATCACCTTTGGGAAAGCGCCGAACCCGGACAAGACGGTCAAGAAGGTCTCGTAGAGCCCATCGAGCGCGTAGAAGGCGTCCGGCAGTGCGATGCGCCGCACCACCGAGCAACTGACGTCGCCCTCATTCCACTGGTCGCCGGCCAGTTCGCTGATCATCGACAGGTAGCCGCGGATCACCACGGCGAGCCCGTTGACTCGCTCACAGCTGCGGGTGTTCATCTTGTGCGGCATCGCCGACGAGCCCACCTGACCCTCCGCGAATCCCTCGGTGACCAGCTCGTTTCCGGCCATCAGCCGGATGCTGGTGGCCAGATTCGACGGCGCGGCCGCGGTTTGGGCGAGTGCGGAGATCGCATCGAAGTCGAGCGAGCGCGGGTAGACCTGGCCGGTCGAGTCGAGCACCTGCCCGAATCCCAGCCCGGAGGCGATCCGCGTCTCGAACTCGTCGAGCTTGGCGAGGTCACCGCCGAGCAGGTCGAGCATGTCCTGGCTGGTGCCGACCGGACCCTTGATGCCGCGGGCGGGATAGCGTCCGATCAGGTCATCGAGGCGGGCATGGGCGATCAGCAGCTCGTCGGCGCAGGTCGCGAACCGCTTGCCGAGGGTGGTGACCTGCGCGGCCACGTTGTGGCTGCGTCCGGCGATCGGCTGATCGGTGTAACGGGCGGCCAGTTCACCAAGCCGCGCGAGCACGGTGACCGTTCGGGAACGGATCAGTCTCAGCGCCTCGAGCACCTGCATCTGCTCGACGTTCTCGGTGAGGTCGCGGCTGGTCATGCCCTTGTGGATGTGCTCGTGACCGGCCAGCGCATTGAACTCTTCGATGCGTGCCTTGACGTCGTGGCGGGTGATGCGCTCGCGGGCCGCGATGGAATCGAGATCGACCTGATCGACGACGGCGAGGTAGTCAGCGATCACTTGGTCGGGGTCGTCACCGCCGAATTCGACACCGAGGTCCCGCTGAGCCTCCAGCACCGCGATCCACAGCTTGCGTTCGGCGATGATCTTGTTGATCGGCGACCAGATCGAGCGCATCTGCTCGGACGCATAGCGGTTGGCCAGCACGTTCGGGATAGTCAACTGATTCTCCTTGTCAAATGGCCTTGGCGGCGATATCGGAGCGGCAGAATCCGTCCGGGAAGTCGATCTTGGCGATGTGCTCGTAGACGGCCGCGCGGGCATCTGCGAGATCATCGCCGATACCCACGACCACCAGGACGCGACCGCCGTTGGCGGTCAGTCGTCCGTCGGCGTCGAGCGCTGTGCCCGCATGGATGACGTGCACCCGGTCGGTTTCGGGAGGCAAGCTGATGTGGCCGCCCTTGCGCGGCGAGCCCGGGTAGCCCTTCGCAGCGAGTACCACACAGACCGCAGCCCGATCATCGAAGCCAAGCCGGCCGACCTCAGCCAACGATCCGGTGGCCGCGGCATAGAGCACCTGGCCGAGCGGCGTGTGCAGCAGCGGCAGCACGACCTCGGTCTCCGGGTCACCGAACCGGGCGTTGAACTCGACCACTCGTGGCCCGGCCTTGGTGATGGCCAGGCCGACGTAGAGCAGGCCGGCGAAAGCGGTGCCGAGTACGCGCATCCGGGCCAGGGTCGGGGTGACGACCGTGTCCATCACTTCCTGGACGGTGCCGGGGGCGAGCCAAGGCAGCGGAGTGTAGGCCCCCATGCCCCCCGTGTTCGGCCCGGCATCGCCGTCGCCGACACGTTTGAAGTCCTGAGCGGGCTGCAGCGGCAGGGCATCAGTGCCATCGGTGATGACGAACAAGCTGGCCTCGGGGCCATCGAGATACTCCTCGACGACCACCTGCTCACTGCCTGCGCCATGCTCGAGTGCGGCGTCGCGGTCGGTGGTGACCAGCACCCCCTTACCGGCGGCAAGGCCATCATGTTTGACCACATAGGGCGGACCGAATTCGTCGAGAGCAGCTGCCAGCTCGGCGGGAGTCCGGCAGACGCGATAACCCGCGGTGGGCACCCCGGCCTCGGCCATGATCTGCTTGGCGAACGCCTTGGAACCTTCCAACTGGGCGGCGGCCGCGCTCGGGCCGAAGCAGGCAATGCCCTTGGCCCGCACCGCGTCGGCGACGCCGGCAACCAGGGGCGCTTCCGGCCCGATGACCACGAGATTCGCCCCGACCTCGTCGGCCAAGGCGCTGACAGCCTCGGGGTCACACGGATCGACCGGGTGATTGGTGCCGACCGCCGCCGTGCCGGGGTTACCGGGGGCGATGTGCACCGCCTCAACCGACGGATCATGCGAGATGGCCAGGGCCAGGGAATGCTCTCGTCCCCCCGATCCCACCACCAGAACGGTCAACGGAATACCAAGTTGGGCTGCGCTCACGCTGCAACTCTAGTGGTCCGCGGCGGTGACCAGCCACGTGCTTCGGTGCGGAACCAGGCACGCAGCGCTCTGCGCACCTTCTGTCTCAGCACCCGCCGCGCTCTGCGCACCGTCTGTCTCGGCATCAACACCATCACCGATATGCTCCAAAGCACGGCCGATCCACGAACCGAGATCGCCTGACAGCCCGCACCGGTGAACGTAACCGCCATGTAATGACCACTTGCTACCGTCGAGGTTGGCAGATTCCCGCAAAGAAGAGACTCAGTATGCGCATCCCGACACTCCTGGTCGCTGCCGTGACGGTGTTCACCGTGACAGCCTGCCAGGCGTCCGGGACCACCTCGCCGCAGCCAGCCGAACCGGAGACGGCGCTACGCCTGGCCGAGACCAACGAGTACGAGACCCTCAACCCGCTGGAATACACCTTCTCGATCACGTCGAAGTTCTACGACTCGCTGGTCGCCGTCGGAGCCGACGGGCTGGAGCCCGAGCTCGCCACCGAGATGCCTGTCTCCAACGCCGATCTGACCGAATGGACGGTGCACCTGCGCGACGGCGTCACCTTCAGCGACGGCTCGGCCTTCGACTCAGACGATGTCGTGGCCGCCTACCAGGCGGTTCTCGACCCGGCGACGGCCTCCCCGCTGCGCGGCAACTATGAACTGGTGAACTCTGTGCGAGCAAGCGACTCGTCCACTGTCGTCTTCGACCTTGCCACGCCCTACGCGGGCTTCCCCGTGCTGCTGACACTGGGCATTCCCGCCGCCGAGACGGTCGGCGGATCAATCCTTGATTCACCGCTTGCCCGCGAGCCCGTCGGTACCGGCCCCTACACGCTGACCAACTGGCAGCAGGGCACCTCCATGACTCTGACCGCCCGCGACGACTACTGGGCCGGCAAACCACTCATCGAGCAGATCTACATCGGCTTCGTCAGCGACGAGAATGCCCGCGCGCAACGGCTGCTTTCCGGCGACTTCGATGGTGCGCAGCTGTCTTCCCTAGTCGCGAACCAGCTCAATGGGCAGCAGGGGCTGGAGACCTTCGTCAATCCGTCCGGCGACTACCGCGGCATCACCCTTCCCGAAAGCCAGCCGATCTTTCAGGACCCGAATGTGCGCATTGCGCTGAACCTGGGCACCGACCGGCAGACCATGGTCGACGGCATCCTCGCCGGGCACGGCCAAGCCATCAGTACCCCGATCACGCCGTCGTTCGGTGCGGCCTACAACGCGGATGCTGCCTTTGGCTACAACCCGCAACAAGCCGCCGCCCTGCTGGACGCGGCCGGATGGACGCCGGGCAGCGACGGCGTGCGCGCCAAGGACGGCATGCGTTTCTCATTCGAGTTGATGTACTTCGCCGAAGACACCGTGCGCCGCGATCTCGCGCAAGCGTTCGCGTCCGATATGGCGAAGCTCGGCATCGAGGTGCAGCTGCTCGCGGTCGACCGGCCGCAGGCGAAGCAGAGGCTCGCCACCACGGCATTCGTCTTCGGCGGAGGCGACGTGCCCTACGACCCCGACACCCAGCTCTACACCACCGTGCACTCCTCATTCGCGGACTTCGACCCGAACGATCCGTACTCGAATGCCAGTCAGTACCGCAACCCGGCGGTCGACGCCCTGCTCGATCAGGCCCGTGCCGAAGCCGACCCGGACGCTCGCGCCGCCGACTACCAGCAGCTGCAGATGCTGCTGGTAGTCGACCCCCCTTCGGTGACCTTGTTCGCCCTCGATCACACCTATGTGGCCCGGAACCTCGACCAGTACTCCCCGATCGAGCACGTGGTCGAGCCCCATGAGCACGGCATCGCCTGGGGCCCCTGGTGGAATGTGGCGAGCTGGCGATGAGCGCGACAGCCGTTGTTACGCCCAGGCGAGAACGCAAGCCTGCCGAAGCCATCCGCCGCGGCCGCCCGGCCGCAATCATGCGCCTGATCCTGCGCCGGCTCGGCTGGCTGGTGCCGCTGTTGGTGGCGCTGAGCCTCCTGGTGTTCGCGCTGGCCGAGCTGTCGCCGGCCGACGCATCGTCGGCCTTCCTGGGCTCGCAGGACGAGTTCACCAGCGGGGCCGGACGCCAGGGCGTCGAGCAGGCCATCGCGCAACTGCCCTGGTGGCAGACCTGGTTGCGTTGGCTCGCAGGTCTGGTGACCGGTGACCTCGGGTATTCGATGTCGGCACGGATGCCGGTCGCCGATGTGGTTTCGGCCCGGCTACCGTGGACCCTGCTGCTGATGGGCGGAGGCCTGCTGCTGGGGTTCGCTGTGTCGATTCCGCTGGCGGTGGTGGCGGCCAGGCGTCCTGGTCGGCTGGTTTCCCGAATGCTCGACATGGTGATGTGGGTGGTCTCCGCGGTGCCGCCGTTCCTGATCGGACTGGGGCTGATCGCGGTCTTCTCGTTGAGCCTGCGGGCCTTGCCTGCCGGTGGGATCAGCACCCCGGGCATGCCCGGTGGCATCGCCGATACCGTACGGCACCTGATCCTGCCGGTGACTGCCGTCGCGATCGGGCAATTGCCGTGGATCACCCTGCATCTGCGCAAGGCCCTGGTGGAGGCGTCCGGGGATCCTGGGGTGCGGGCGGCGAGGCTACGTGGCGTGCCCGAGCGCACGGTATTCGCGCGCCACATCCTGCCCACCGCGATGATCCCGGTCTTGGCAATCACCGGCGCCCGGCTGACCGAGGTGATCGCCGGTTCGGTGCTGGTCGAGCAGATTTTCTCCTGGCCGGGGCTCGGCCAATCCCTGGTGAGCGCGGCGCTGGCGCAAGATTTTCCGCTGCTGGGCGTCGTGTCGATGCTGTTGGCCGCGATGGCGTTGATCGGCGGCTTGCTCGCCGATGTGGCACTCGTCTGGCTCGATCCGAGGACGGATCCTCATGAGCTATGAACTGACGTTGCCGAGAGCGTCCGTCGCCGGGCAGATCCTCCAGAGGGTCACCTGGCCTCGACTTCTTGCCGGTCTCACCGTGGCGGCGCTGATGGCGTATGCGATCGTCGTGCCGCTGGTCAACGTGGTTCCGCTGACCGATGTCGCCTATCAGACCGGCGCTCAACCACCGTCTGTGGCTCACCTGTTCGGTACGGACCTGGCCGGCCGCGACCTGTTCGTCCGCTGTGCCTACGGCCTGCGGATCTCGATCCTGGTGGCGTTGGTGGGCGCGCTGAGCGCGATCGTCATCGGCTCGGCGGTCGGGGTGACCTGCGGGCTGATCGGCGGGCGTTTCGACCGCTGGACGATGCGGGTCGTCGACGGCTTCAACTCCCTGCCGCACCTGCTGCTGGGCATCGTCATCGCGGCGACCTTCCGCGGCTCCCTGCTGGCGATCATCATGGTCGTCGCGCTCACGCACTGGCCGCAGAGCGCACGGCTGACCCGCGCGGAGATGCTTGCCGTCGGGGTGCGCGATCACTACCGTGCGGCCATCACCCAGGGCTTCACCCGCGCACAACTGTTGCGCTACCACGCCCTGCCGCGGCTGGCCAACCAGCTGAGTGTGGCGTTCGGGCTGCTGATTCCGCACGCGATCTGGCACGAGTCGACGCTCACCTTCTTGGGGCTGGGTCTTCCGCCCCATCAACCGTCGCTGGGTTCGCTGCTCAACCTCGGTCAGCAGGCGCTGCTCACCGGCAGCTGGTGGACGCTGGCTGCTCCGGCCGGCCTGCTGGTCGTCACGACCGTGGCCATCACCGCGCTGATCAAGCCGAAGGAGCAGCACCATGGCTGAGCATGCGCCGCTGTCACCGCACGGCCATCCGGGGGCCGTCGTGACGATCCGCGATCTGCGGGTCAGCTTCGGGAACCATCCCGCGGTCAACGGCGTCGATCTCGACCTGCAGCCCGGTGCTCTCCATGTGCTGCTGGGGCCTTCGGGAGCCGGCAAGACCACCGTGATCAACGCGCTCACCGGTATGGTGCCGCGCGCCGCGCGCCGCAGCGGCCGGATCGACCTGGTCCACGGCGACGACCACTGGGACCTGATGACGCTCTCGTCGCGTGCCTTCCGTTCCCGGGTTCTCGGCCGGGTGATCGGCACCACGATCCAAGGATCGGTGACCGCTTTCACCGCAACCAGGACGCTCCGCAGCCAGCTTCGCGAGGCGATGCGGGTTGTCTCGCCGAGGTCGGGGCTGCTGCCCGTCCACCCCCACCTGGCGAGCTCGGACGATGAGCAGCGCATCCGCGAGCTGTGCTGGGCGGCCGGCGCCGAGGTCGAATGGCTCGACCGCTATCCGCACGAGCTGTCGGGCGGCCAGCTGAGCCGGCTGGGCCTGGTGGCGGCAATGATCGGGCACCCGCCGGTGCTGCTGGCCGATGAGCCCACCTCGGGGCTCGACGCCCAGTCCGCGGCGATCCTGGTGAGGGCACTCGCCAACTTCGCGCACAGCGGCCACAGCGTGCTGCTCATCACTCACGAGGCCGAGCTCGCCCGCCGCTACGGCGACGTCGTGTCGATCATGAAAGACGGTGCGATCACCGCGCATGGTGATCCCCGTCAACTCATCGCATCACGCCCAGCCATCCGCCGCACGGGCACCGTCGCCGCCCAGGCGCCAGATCGCAGCCTGACGGCTCGTGGCGTCACTCGCGTGCTGAGCGGACGCGAGATCGTCCGTTCGCTTGATCTCGATCTGCCGCGCGGGCAGATCGTCGGGCTGGCGGGAGCCTCCGGGGTGGGCAAGTCGACGCTGGCGTCCATGATGGCGCTGCTGGTCGCCCCGGATGAGGGGACGATCGAACTCGACGGCCGGCCATTGCACGGCGCCGGGCTGACACTGGCTCCCGCCGTGCGTCGCCGGGTTGGCTGGGTCTCCCAACAACCATTCACCGCGATGGATCCGCGGATGAGCCTGGCCAAGGCGATCGAACTCCCCGCCAGGCTTGCAGGGCTTGAGATCGACGCCTACCAGGCCGCACGATGGTGCGGCCTGGCGCCGGAGTTGCTCGACCGCCGACCCGATCAGGTATCCGGGGGGGAGTTGCAGCGAGCCTGCATCGTCCGGGCGCTCGCCTTGCGGCCCGACTATCTGATCCTGGACGAGATCACCGCGATGCTGGACGCCGAGACGGCCCGTGATGTGCTGGCCCGCGTCCGGAAAGTGACCGACCAACGGGGTATCGGGGTGCTGCTGATCTCACACGACCAGTCGGCGTTGGATGAGTTCGCCGACCTCCGGTGGACCATGACAGCCACCCCTGACGGCCCAGTATTGCGTCCAACCGAGGAACAAACCGAGATCAAGGAGTTCGACCATGCATCTCACACCAGGTGACCAGGAACGGCTCATGCTGGCGTTGGCCGGCATCGTCGCCCGCGACCGGCAGGCGCGCGGCATCAAGCTGAACTATCCGGAGGCCATCGCCATCCTGACCTCATGGGTCATCGAGCGCGCCCGCGAGGGGGTCAGCGTGGCCGAGCTCATGCAACTGGGACGCGAAGTACTCGGCCCCGACGACGTGATGCCCGGCGTCGCCGACCTGATCACCGAGGTGCAGGTGGAGGCGATGTTCCCCGATGGACGCAAGCTGGTCACCTTGCACCACCCCATCGCCGCGACCGGTGCTGCCGAAGGACCCGGAGCTGTCCGGGTACGTCCCGGCACCGTAGAGCTCAACGCCGATCGGTCCCCTGCCGAGCGCATCGAGCTGACCATCACCAATACCGGCGACCGACCCGTGCAGATCGGCTCGCATCTTCATCTGCCCGACGCGAACTCCGCTCTCGACTTCGACCGCGACAAGGCGTTCGGTTTCCGGCTGGATATCCCGGCCGGCACCTCGCACCGTTTCGAACCGGGAGTCTCGCGCACCGTGCAGGCGGTCACCATCCGCGGACGGCGGCAAGTCCCCGGCCTGCAGTTGGGCAAGACCGACGGCGGCGACCTCGGTCCGCTCCCCTCGTCCGCCACCACCACCGATAGCGACGCCGACCAGACCAAGGAGGCCTGAAATGCAGATCAGCCGTGAGAAGTACGCGTCGCTGTACGGGCCGACCAGCGGAGATCAGGTCCGGCTGGCCGACACCGACCTGTGGATCGAGGTCGAGAAAGACCTGACCATCGGAGGCGACGAGGCCGTTTTCGGCGGAGGCAAGTCGATCCGCGAGTCGATGCTGCAGGGTTCGGTCACCAGCGCCGAAGGCGCCCCGGATACGGTCATCACGAATGCGATCGTGCTGGACTGGTGGGGAATCGTGAAGGCCGATGTCGGCATCAAGGACGGCGCGATCGTGGCGCTCGGCCGGGCGGGCAACTCCGACGTCAGCGACGGCGTCCACCCGCAGCTGCAGATCGGCCCGTCCACCGAGATCATCAGCGGCGAGGGCAAGATCTTGACCGCGGGCGGGTTCGACTCGCACGTCCACATGATTTCGCCGTCGCAGACCATCGAGGCCTTGTCGACCGGCATCACGACGATCAGCGGTGGCGGCACCGGCCCGGCCGAGGGCACCAAGGCCACCACGGTGACGCCGGGGCCCTGGCATCTGCGCCTCATCCATCGGGCGATGGACCCGTTCCCGGTGAATGTGCTGCTGCTGGGCAAGGGCAATACGGTGAGCGCCGAGGGGCTCGCCGAGCAGGCCCTGGCCGGGGCGGGCGGATACAAGGTGCACGAGGACTGGGGCTCGACTCCGGCCGCCCTGGACGCCGCGCTGCGGGCCGCTGACGAGTGGGGGCTGCAGGTCGCCCTGCACTCGGATTCGCTGAACGAGGCCGGCTTCGTCGAGTCGACCATCAAGGCGATCGCCGGACGCTCGATCCACGCGTTCCACACGGAGGGCGCGGGTGGCGGTCACGCCCCCGACATCTTGAAGCTGGCCGGTGAACCGTACGTGCTGCCGGCGTCCACCAATCCGACGCTGCCGCACACCAAGAACACCGTCGACGAGCACCTCGACATGTTGCTGGTCTGCCACCACCTCAATCCGAAGGTGCCCGAAGACCTGGCCTTCGCCGAGTCCCGCATCCGGGCGACCACCATCGCGGCCGAGGACATTCTGCACGACATGGGCGCGCTGTCGATCACCTCCTCCGACGCGCAGGCGATGGGCCGGATCGGTGAGGTCATCACCCGGACCTGGCAGGTCGCCCATGTCATGAAAGCGCGGCTGGGGTCGCTCGGCGGCGGGCTGCCGGCCGACAATGAACGGGCCCGGCGCTATGTGGCGAAATACACCATCAACCCGGCGATCGCGCACGGGGTGGACGGCTATCTCGGCTCGATCGAGGTGGGCAAGATGGCTGATCTGGTGTTGTGGGATCCCCGCTTCTTCGCGGTGCGCCCGGAAATGGTGATCAAGGGTGGCGCGGTGGTCTGGGGCTCGCTCGGGGATCCGAACGCGTCCATCACCACTCCACAGCCGACCCTCGAGCGGCCCACTCTGGCTGCCCCGGCGGCGCCCGATCTTTGCGTTTCGTTCGTTTCTCCCGCAGCACTGGACGCCGGCCTGGCCGACCAGCTCGGGCTGCGGCGCAAGCTCCTTGCAGTGTCGAGCACCCGCGAGACGACGAAGGCCGACATGAAGAACAACGACGCCACGCCGAAGATCGACATCGACCCGGAGACCTTCGCGATCGACATCGACGGCGTCCGCATCGAACCGGAGCCGGCCGATGTGCTGCCGGCGGCCCAGCTCTACACCCTCTACTGAGCCGTTGACCGAGACGAACAGCGCGATGTCCGGGCTGCTGTTGACCTTCTTGGCCGATGTGCGCCTGCCGGTGGGAGCCCATACTCAGTCGGCCGGCCTCGAACCCGCGCTGCAGGCCGGGATGCCGGCCGGTGCCGTGGACCGCTTCATCCGAACCCGACTGGAGACGGTCACCGAGGTTGAGGCGGGCACCGCGGTGGTGGCCAGAGCCGTCGAGCTCTCGGGCGGGGATCTGGCGGCAGTCGAGAGCGCCTGGGCGGCCCGCACTCCGAGCCGGGCGCTGCGCGACAACGCCCATCAACTCGGACGCGGACAGTCGCGGCTTCTCGCCACTTTGTGGCCGACCGAGCGTGACCATCATGATGCGCGATACTGCCGGGCGATCGTGCTGGGGGTCACCGCTGCCAGAGCCGGGCTGGACGCGCACGATACGGCCCGTCTGGTCGGCTACGACGATCTGCAGGCGGTGACCTCGGCGCTGCTCAAGCTCGAACCCGGCGATCCGGTCGAGGTTGCAGCCCTCACTCGAGACCTGCTGAGCGAGGTCGAGGCGATGGCCGATCGGGTCGCCGGGCTCACGGCGCCGGAGCAGATCCCGGCCCACGCGGCGCCACAGCTGGAACTATGGACTGAGCGTCATGCTCACACGACAGAAAGGTTGTTCCGTGCCTGAATCCGCTGTTCCCACCCGCGCGATGCGTCTCGGGGTGGCCGGGCCGGTCGGCACCGGCAAGAGTTCACTCATCGCGATGATCTGCCGGCAGCTGTCGGATTCGCTGTCGCTGGCAGTGGTGACCAATGACATCTACACCGATGAGGATGCCCGTTTCCTGAAGGCGGCAGGGGTGCTGGACCCGGAGCGCATCCGGCCGGTGGAGACCGGAGCCTGCCCGCATACCGCCATCCGCGATGACGTCACGGTGAATCTGCTGGCCGCGGAGGATCTGGAGGCCGATTTCGCGCCGGTCGACATCGTCCTGATCGAATCGGGCGGAGACAATCTGACCGCAACCTTCTCCCCCGCGCTGGTCGATGTGCAGATCTTCGTGCTCGATGTGGCAGGTGGCGGCGACGTGGTGCGCAAGGGCGGGCCGGGTATCGCCCGGGCCGATCTGCTGGTGATCAACAAGACCGATCTCGGGCCATTCGTCGATGTGGACGTCGACCGGATGATCCGGGAGGGACGCGAGGTGCGGGCCGGTCGTCCGGTGCTCGGGGTGTCCAGGACCGATCCGGAGTCGATGACGGCGCTCAAGCAGTGGGTGCTCGACAGTCTGGCGAGCTTCCGCAGCGGCCATCACGTGGCGGTCGATCCCGGCCCGATGGCCCCGCACGTGCACGCTGACGGCACGGTGCACTCCCATGCCGACAGTGCGCCCGGGCATGCGCACGTCCACCAGCATTGATGCGTACCCGGATCGAGGTCACACCGGACGCCGACCGGCCTCGGGTCGACCTACGCGGGGACGTGCTCGCTCCCCGTATCCTGTCTGCGACGCCGGTCGGGGCGCAGGTCGCCCTGGTGGGGACGCAGATGGTGCTGCTGGCCGGCGACAGCATCGGCATCGACATCGTCGTGGCACCGGGTGGCCGGCTCGAGATCGTCGAGCCGGTCGGTACCGTCGCCTACGGGGGCACCGGCCGGTCCCGTTGGGAGGTGTCCATCGAGGTGGGGGCGGGCGCCACCCTGATCTGGGAGGGGCAGCCCTTCGTGGTGTCGGATGGCGCGACCGTGCTGCGGACCACCGACATTCGGCTCGGCGATGGCGCGAGGCTTCTGCAGCGCGAGGTTCTCGCGTTCGGACGCTCCGGTCAGCACGGCGGCGACCTGGTGAGCTGCCTGCACGCCCGGTCCGCCGATGGCTTGCCACTGCTGATCGAGGACCTCGATCTGGCCCGTGGCAAGCGTGAACGCCTGGGGGTACTCGGGGACGACCGCGTCCTCGACTCGATCATCGCGCTGGGCTGGCGTCCCGAGGGTGACATCCCTGCCGGGCCCGCTGCCTTCGAGTTGGCCGAGCCAGGCGTCCTGCTGCGACAGCTGGGACGCGAGCACGCCCACCAGCCCATGGATGCCTGCTGGCAGGCGTGGCGCGGTCAGGACGCTCTCAGCGGGCGGTCGCCGGGCCCGGCGACCGCATCGTAGCGAACTCCACCCGCGTTCGCCGCGTCACCCTTGCGCGGTCTTGTGGTGCGCCTTCAGCTCGGGCAACTGGCTCAGCAGCGGCCCCAGCTCGCGGGCGGCGGCTGCGTCCACGACCTCTTCGCGGCTGAAACCGAGCAGGAAGAGCACGGCGTCCAGATAGGGCAGATTCAGCGACGTGTCCGCCGAGGCCCGGACCGCGGGCTTGGCATTGAACGCCACCCCCAGACCGGCCGCAGCGAGCATGTCGAGATCGTTGGCACCGTCACCGATCGCGACCGTGCGTGACAGCGGCAGCCCCTCGGCCGCGGCGAACTCGCGCAGCTTCTGCGCCTTGGCAGCTCTGTCGACCACCGGGCCGCTGACGCGTCCGGTCAGCACGCCATCGATCACTTCGAGTGAATTCGCATAGACATGTTCGATGCCCAGCTCGGCTGCCAGCGGTCCGACGACCTCGATGAAACCGCCGGATACCAGCCCGACGGCGAAACCGAGATCTTGCAGGGTGCCGACCAGCGTCCGCGCCCCGGGCGTCAGCCGAACCGCCTGGCGCACCTCGTCGAAGATGGACGCAGGCAGTCCGGCAAGCTTCGAGACCCGCTGATGCAGGCTGGTCGCGAAATCGATCTCGCCGCGCATCGCGGCGGCCGTCACTTCGGCCACCTCGGCTTCGCGTCCGGCGTGCGCGGCCAGCAACTCGATCACCTCATCGCGGATGAGAGTGGAATCCACATCCATGACGACCAGGCGGCGGCCCTGCCGGGCCAGGCCGGCGGGCGAGACGGCGACATCGAATCCTGCTTGCGCCGAGGCCTGAGCCAGCGCCGGACGCAGATCGGCGACCTCGGCATGCGAGACCCAGAACTCGATGCTGGTCATCGGCTGGCGCGACAGCCGGCGGCTGCGGTCGATGTTGCCGCCATGCTCGCTGATCACCCGGGCGGCCGCAGCGACGTGCTCGGCCAGTAAAGGGCGCCCGAGCAGCGTCACCACAACGCGTTTCGGACGCGGTGGATTGTCGCCGACACCCTCCCGGATATGCAGCGTCACCCCAAGCCGAGCGCATGTCCCGGCCAGCTTGTCGGTCAACCCGGTGACATCTTCGGGCAGCGAACCGAGCAGCAGCGCCAAGATCAGCTGCTCACGCACCACCACCTGCTCGAAGTCGAGGATCTCCGCCCCGGCGGAGGCTATCGCGTCCATCAGCTGAACCGCCATGCCAGGGGCATCGGTGCCGGTGATGGTCGCAGCCAGCGTCTGCCGCTCGTTCATGTCGCCCGGGACCGCTCAGACCAACGGGTTGATGATGATCGACTCTTCGCGTCCCGGGCCCACCCCGATGCCGCTGATCCGGCAATGGATCAGATCCTCCAGATGGTGAACGTAGGCCTGGCAGTTGGCGGGCAACTCGTCGAAGCTGCGCGCGGCCGAAATGTCTTCGGTCCAGCCGGGCACGTACTCGTAGATCGGCTTGGCAGCGCACAGCTCGGGCTGGGTCATCGGGTAGACGTCGCTGCGGGTGCCGTTGATGTCGTAGGCCACACACACCGGGATCTGGTCCCAGCCGGACAGCACGTCCAACTTGGTGAGGAAGATATCGGTACAGCCGTTGACCTTCGCGGCCACCTCGACGATCGGGGCATCGAACCAGCCGCAGCGGCGCGGACGACCGGTTGTCGCCCCGAACTCGCTGCCGTCCTGGCGCAGCTTCTCGCCGTCGGCGTCCAGCAGTTCGGTCGGGAACGGACCTTCGCCGACACGCGTGGTGTAGGCCTTCGCGATGCCGATGACCCTGTCGATGCGGGTCGGGCCGACTCCGGTACCGGTGCAGGCGCCGCCGGCGGTCGGATTCGAGCTGGTCACGAACGGGTAGGTGCCGTGATCCACATCGAGATGGTGGGCTTGGGCGCCCTCGAAGAGCACCACCTTGCCATCGTCCAGAGCATCATTGAGCAGGCGGGCAGCATCCACGATGTAGGGACGAATCCGCTCGGTGTAGCCGAGCAGCTGCTCGGTGATCAGCTCGGGATTGATCTCGCGGCGGTTGAAGATCTTGACCAGCGTCTGGTTTTTCTGTTCCAGCGATGCGACAACCTTGTCGTGCAGCAGGTCGGCGTCCAGCAGGTCCGCGGCGCGCAGGCCGATGCGGTTGACCTTGTCGGAGTAGGCCGGACCGATGCCCCGGCCGGTCGTCCCGATGCGCTTCTTGCCGGCGAAGCGCTCGGTGACCTTGTCGAGGGTCTGGTGGTAAGGGGTGATCAGATGAGCGTTTGCGCTGATCAACGGGTGATCGACGATCACCCCGCGCTCGGTGAGTCCGTCGAGTTCGTGGTACATGACCTGAGGATCGATGACTACACCGTTACCGATGACAGTGGTGGCGTTGCGATTCAGGATGCCCGCCGGGAGCAGGTGCATGATGAACTTCTCGCCTCCGACCACCACGGTGTGACCGGCGTTGTTACCCCCCGAGTAGCGCACGACGTAGTCGACCTGCTCGCCGAGAGCGTCGACCGCTTTACCTTTGCCCTCGTCGCCCCATTGGGCGCCCAGAACGATGATGCCCGGCATGTGTGCATACCTTCCTGTTCGTTCCGGCGATTCACCCCGGAACACAGTGAAGCCCCTTGCTCGACATGTTCAGCAAGAGGGCTCTTGCCACCTCACTCTAGCTGCACCCCTCGGCACCAGCCAACGCGGCTCACCGTGTGGCCTTGTCATGCAGCGGGTTCATGCTGCCAGTAGCTCGGCTCTTTCTTCTTCACCCACCCGATCACATGGCCGGTGATCGGCATCAAGGCGAACTGCACGAGGATCTTCCACAGGTAGCCGAAGAATGTATAGCTCAGCCACTGGTTGACCGTGGTGATGCCGATCACCGGGGCGGCGATCGTGCAGAACAAGATGGTGTCGACAGCCTCCCCGGCACCGGTGGACGAGGCGAGTCGCTGGTAGAGCCGCTTCTCGGAGTGTCTCCGCTTGCCGGTCCACATGATCAGCGAATTGGTCGTTTGCCCGCCCGCGTAGCCGACCATGCTGGCCAGCACGATCTGCCAGACCGGCCCCAGGGCCAGTTCGAGGGCCTGCTGATGGGCCGTGCCGTAGTCGTCGGTGAAGCCGGGCAGCGCAATCACGACCGCGTAGATCAGCACCGATGCGATGCTGGCGACGAAGCCGGTGATGATCGCCCGCTTCGCGGCACGCGGCCCGTAGATCTCGGTGATCATGTCGCCGAGAATGTAGGCGAGCGGGAAGAGGAAAAACGCCCCGTCCGTGATCACCGGTCCGAAGACCACACCCTTCGAGGCGCCGATGCTCGACAAGATGACGACCACCGCCATCATGGCGACCATGGTGGCGTAGTTTCCCGATCCGATGCTGGCGTATCTCACGATGGGCCAGTCTAGGTGCTCGGGGCACACCGCCCCCGCGTGCCTCATCTTCTTCAGTTGACCGCTTGGATCGATCCAAATCGCCGATTTCCGGCTCATCGGCCCCAAGTGAAGAAGACCAGTCACGCCGGGAGCATGCAAGGGTCGCCCACGTCTGCTGCAGGACTGTCTCGGGCTCATTCCAGATCGTCGACGGTGTGAATCGCAGTATCCGCCAGCCGTCGGCGGTGAGCCAGTTGCTGTGCGCCCGATCCGATTCGAAACTCGCAACCTGCGTGTGGTACTTGCGTCCATCGACCTCGACGATGAGCTTGGGGACATCGAAAGCGATGTCAGGAATCACGAGGTGTCCGCACGCGATGATCTGCCGGTTGCCTACCCACCCGTCGATGCCTGCCTTGCGGTAGAGCATCTGCAGGTTCATCTCCGGCACGGACCACGGATTGCCCGCTGCTCGCGCCAGGCATTCTCTCCGGATTCCGGGCTTCAACCGCCGCGCGACGAGGTCGCCGGCCCGGGCCAAGGACTCGGCGCTCACGGCGCCTCGCCGCAGGCCCTCGCACAAAGCCGCCCACTTCCCCATCGTTGCCATATCGAGCACGGTCAGTTCGGCCCTGGTGATGATCGCGGTACCCCAGTTCGCTCGTAGCTCCACCGGCACCTTCACCTGGTGCAGTCGCACGATCTTCGGAACGACATCCGTCTGGGGACCCGCCAGGTCGATCATGGTGTCGGGGCACTCCGGCCAGAAGGAGGCCCGAGCTGCCGCGGGGCCCATCAGAATGTGCCCGGGCCGCCAGGTGTGCGCTGCCCGGGCTCGGATCACCGGGTCGTCAACGAGATCCGCGGCAACCAGCACGCCCGGACAAAGCCGCACCAGCGTGCCTGCCGCGATAGCGCGGGTGAACTGATTGCGTAGTGGCCGGTAATCCGCGGCAGCAATGACGCCACCGCCAGCTCTCAGGGCATCCTCGAGGTTCATGCCTAGAGGATTGGCGAGTGCCCCCGCGAATCGGTCATCTTTCTTCGAGGCTGTGGATAAGTCTGTCGTGCCTCATCTTCTTCAGTTCACCGCTTGGATCGATCCAAATCGCCGATTTCCGGCTTATCGGCCTCAGGTGAAGAAGATCAGTCACGCCGGGAGCGTTCGAACTGGCGTGGCTGCATTGGCGCCACCACAGGTAGCCATCTCACAGCTCGGTTTCCTGCGCCAGAGCAGGACGAACCACGATCCGAGTCCACGAGCCGACATAGATGCGGTCGTGGTAGCCGAGTTCGGTGCGCCGCGCGATGGGCTCGATCGGCAGCGGCTGATCGACCCGGCCGACGTAGGTTCCGTTGGACGAGCCCAAGTCCTCGACGAACCAGCGGATGCCGTCGGTCGTCAGCGCCGCCTGCTGACGGCTCACCCCGGTGTCGGTCAGGCAGTCGAGGTCGGGATGGGTCTTCCCGGAGGTCCGTCCGATCACCATTCGCGGCTTGCGCAAGCCAGTGATGATCGGCTGGCCCGGGGAAGGGAGCTGTTCGGGTGCCTGTTGCAGGCGGTACCACTCGGGATCGATCCAGATCTCCGCCACCCAGCGGGCGGGGCCGGTTTGGGTAGGCGGCACACTACTGGACGCAGGAGCCGCCACGGGCTGGGCCGGTGGTGGTGCAGGCTGCGTGGACGCCGGGGGCTGCGGCGCCGGCGACGGCGAGGCGGCCGGCTGATAGGTGCCCTGCGGTGGCCGAGGGTCTACCGAGATCGGACGCAACGACTCGGGGCTGGGTACATCCGCGCCCGGATCCCCCAGATCGAGAGCCTCACCGATCGCCGGATCGGGGGCTTGCTGGACGGGCGCGGCAGGGGCAGCCGATTCCACCACCAGCGGGTTGTCCAGATCTGCATGGCTGGGGGCATCACCGAGATCGAAATAGCCCGGCACGGGCGGCGCGGGCGGTTCCTCGGGCTCTGCGGAAGACATCGTGTCGCCGGCCGACTCTGCGGAAGCCGCCGTGTTGCCGGCCGGCTCTGCGGAAGCCGTGTTGCCGGCCGGCTCTGCGGAAGCCGTGTTGCCGACCGGCTCCGGGGAAACCGCCGTGTTGTCGGCCGGCTCGGCGGCGGCTTGCCCGGAAGGCCGATCAAGCCCGCGCGGCAGCGCCCCCGTCAGGAAGTCATAGCCGCAGGTTTCGCAGAAGAAGGCGTCCGCGGCCGCCACCGTATGGCACACCGGGCAGGTCTGCGTCGCAGGTCTCGGCGCCGCAGCGACGCCCGGCGCCTGCGGACCCGCCTCACCAGCCGCCGGTGATGGTGGCCGAACCTCAGCCGAAGCCTCGATCCGCGCCCCGCACACCGAGCAGTAATCGTCTGTCAGGCTTTCATGACCGACAGGACAACGTGTCATCGCTACTCCGCCTGTCCATTCGACTGCCCGGCGTTCTCACCGTTCGACTGGCGAGTCCGCGTCGTCTTGGTGGACGAGGTGTCGAGCGCCATCTCGTCCGCTTTCTCGATCCTGCTCTTCAGCCGTACCGTGCCGGTTCCCGGATCGACGACGTCGACGACCTTCCGCAGCTTGGTGGTCGCCTCGTGATTGCCGGTCTGCTGGGCCAGTTGCACCGCACGTCCGAGTTTGCTGGTCGCGGTCGACAGGTCCCCGGCCTTGCGCGCGGCCAGGCCCTCCTGGATCGCCGCGGCCAACTCGGTCTGGCCGGTGTAGTGGGCAACCTCGTCGTTGATCTGCGCGGTCAGCGAATCGTCGCTCGACCACATCGCCTTGACCAGGCCCTGCGTCCGGGGCTGCTCGCCGACCACCAGCTGTACCCGGGCCGCCAGCTGTTCTTGACCGACCGCCTTTGCGGGTAGCCGCACCGCGACGTGGTAGTCGCGCTCCTCATCGCCCCACGCGCCGGTCGGGAAGTCCACCGTCAGCGGGTTCACCGGCTCGCCCTGATAGGTCAGGTCCTCCACCGTCGGCGAGACCTGCCGGACGAAAAGCAGCTGGGCGCCCTGCGGCGTCCACACCCGCAGGTTCGCCGACGACACCCCGCGGCTCATCGAGGTCTGCATGATCTTGGCGAACTCGGCGGCCATCATCGACGGATCGGGAATGATGTCCAACGTGCCCATCAGGGCTCGAGCGATCTTGCGGACCTCGGAAACCACCCAGTAGGTGCCGATGCCACGGCAGTCGCACTGAAAATGCCCGACACAGGCCCGGATGGCCGCGTCCAGCTGCTCGGGCGTCTCATGCTCATCGGCACCGTCGGTCAGCAGCAGCGCGTGCCGCTGGGTGACCTTGCCGCCCATCGAGTTGAACAGTGCCAGCGTCAGGTTCAGCCAGCGCCCGATCGCGGTGCCGCCGTCGGCCACCAACCGGCTGATGGCGTCCTTGGCCTCGCGACGCGTGCGCGGGCTCATCTGCACCATGCCCGGCCCCGACTGGACGACCGGGTATGCCAGATACGCCTCATGAGTGCCCGAGACGACCGCGAAATAGGTGCCGTCCAGAATGTTGTCGAGCGCCACCATCGCTGCCTGCCGCGCGGCCAGCATGCTGCGCTGACCCATCGATCCGGAACAGTCGATGATGATGATTTCGCCCGCGCCACCGTCCGATCCGGCGCTCCCGGCATCGCTGACCCCGATCCGCACGATCGCGTTGACATCGGTGCCACCATCGGGCAGGTATTCGTTCTGGTAGACCGTGGAGTTGAACAGGGCCACGGATCGTCCTTTCGTTGGCAGACCGGCTTGCGCACCCGCAGCCAGATTAGCTTGCACCAGTCGGGGCGACCGGACGGGTGCGGGTCGTCGGAGCATCCAACTCGGCCTCTTCGCTCGCGGCCGCAGCCGACTCAGTGCCCACAGCCGAGTCAGTGCCCACAGCCGGCTCGATGCGGGCCAGGGCCACCGTGATGTTGTCCTCGCCGCCCTGCTCGTTCGCCCAGGCCACCAGGCCTTGAGCCAGGTCGAGCGGGCCCTGGGTACGCCTGGCGGCTACGGCCCGCACCAGGTGGGCGATCGCCGCCGGATCGGACGCGTAGTTCCACAGCCCATCGGAGCAGACCAGCAGCCAGCCCGCGCCGGTCGCCACGACGCCCGCCAGGGTGGGCCGCACGTCCGGGGCATCACGGCCCAGCCAGCGGGTGATGACGTGGCTGTGCATGCCGGATTCGGCGATCCCGCGCTCGACCCCGGCCGCGATCTGTTCTTGGGCCATCGAGTCGTCGGTGCTCAGCAGCAGCGCCTCGCCCTGGTCGGGAAGCCAGTAGACCCGGGAGTCCCCCAGCGTCGCCGACAACAGTTGTGTCCCGCTCACCAAGCCGATGGCGAGTGTGCAGGACGCTGGGCTGGCCTCGTTCAGGTCGGAGTTGGCCAGCACCGCCTGATTGGCCACCTGCGCGGTCTCGTCCAGCACCATCCGGGTCGCCGACTCGGGGGCCAGATCGGTGAGGTTCCAGTCCCAGTCGGTGCGCCCGGCCAGATGGCCCAGCACCGCCCTGGCCGCGGCCAGGGACGCCCGGTCGGAATCGGTGGACATCGACACGCCGTCGCAAACCGTCAGCACCGCCCGCACACCCGGCTCGGCACTCGCCTCGAGCGCCATGGCGTCCTCGTTGCGTGGATGCCGCAGTCCGCGGTCGCAAACCCCGGCGACCCAGGATGCCGGCCACTCCTCCAGATGATCGCGGCCACTGGGGGCTTTCGCGCCGCACTGCACGCAGTAGCCGTCCCAATCGATGGCGCCCCCGCACTTCGGGCAGCTGCGCAACTCCGGGGTGAATACCCGGCCCATGACCGCGCTCGCAGCCCGGCGCGGCCCGGCAGCCGGTGGCGGTGCGGTTTCGGCAACCGCCGCGTCCGCGGCAGCCTCGGCCGCGGCCCGGGCCGCCAGGTCGGTGTCAGGCTGCCAGTGCTGCGACTCGGTCGAGCCATAGAGCCGGCGGGGTTGGCCGGCGGGCGGCTGCGACCAGCCGTGCGGAGCCGCCGAGGCCTCCGGCGGTTGCGCCCAGCGCCCCGCCGACCCTGCAGCCTCGGGATCAGGAATGTGGTCTTCAGTCACAGCAAGCTCCATCTACGGGTCGAGTCGGCTTGGGTGATGAGGCGTCGGCGTTCGTCGTCGTCGCGGGTCCAGATCGCCAGATCACGGTAGACGCGTTCGAGTTTCGGACGCAGATTGCGCTCGGTGGCCGGTTGCCCGTCGAACATGCCCACCGCCCGGCCGCGGTTGTCATGCAACTGCGCCAGCGCCTTCTCGAGCACCTCGGCCTCGAGTCTGGTGGTGGTGATCTGATCGAGTCTGGCGGCGTGGATGGCCTGCCAGGCCTGGTCCAGCTCGGCCAGCGTGCCCTCGCGCTGCAAGACCAGCTGCGCTTGGGCGGTGCGGGCGTCCGAATAGCCCCGGCTGGTCGGCGGAATGAGGCCGAGCGCATCCAGCGCGCCCTCCCGATCGTCGCGAGCCAACCGGATCCGGGTCATCGCGAACGCTGACGGGGTCACATAGGCGGCGTCGGTGCTGGCGCAGATCGCGAACAATTCCTCGGCCAGCGCGAGCTGCTCGCCGTGCTCGCAGGCCACCGCGAGGGCAAACTTGGGCGCGAGTTCACCGGGCACCTGCGCGTAGACGGTATTGAACGGCGCCTGTGCCTCATGCCAGGCGTGGGTCTGGAAGGCGAGCAGGCCCTGCATCCAGATCGCCCGCCAATCCCACGGGTCGGACTTGAGCAGTTCGCGGACGATCCGGGAGACCGTCTGGCGATCGCCCAGCCCCAGAGCGATCTCGATCTGGGTGAGCATCACCTGCGCGGTGCGTTGCGGGGCACGTTCCAGCGCACCCATCCGCTGCCGCGGATCCTCCAGGGTGATCGACGCGATCCAGCTCGTCATCGGGTCGGCCGGGTCGGGCAGCAGCCTGGGCAGCTGCCGCCAGTCGAAACCTTCGCCGGCGGTCATCGGCGTGCTGAACAGCGTGGACGGCGCCGAGGTCGTCGCAGCGCCCGGGGAACGCCGCGCCACCACCTCGCGCAGCACCCCCATCGCCTGAACCCGCAGGTCTTCGGCGGACTGGAAACGGTCCGCGGGCAGCGGCGCGCAAGCCCGCTGTACCAGCCGGTAGAACGAGTCGTGCTCGGCGAACAGCGGCATCTTGCTGAGCGGCGGCAACGTGTCGACGTATTCGCTCTGATAGCCGCGGAACTCCGAACTCATCACCAGCAGCGCGCGGCCGAGTGTGTAGATGTCGCTGGCCACCGACGGACCGGTCTCGGCGACCTCGGGGGCCTGGTAGCCGACCGTGCCGAAGATCGGGGACGTCTCGTCCGCGATCCGGCGCACCGCGCCCAGATCGATCAACTTGACCGAGTCGCCCACCTGCATGAGGTTGTCGGGTTTGAAATCGCAGTACAGCAGGCCGTCCTCGTGGAGGTAGGTGAATGCCGGCAGGATCTCGATCAGATAGGCGAGCGCCCAGTCGACCGGCAGCGGATCGTAGCTTCCCTTGTTGGCCGCCTTCCGCTCCTTCAACAAGTCGGTGATGGAGCGGCCCGGCACGTACTCCATGACGATGTAGCGGGCGTCGGCGTGCTGGACGAAGTTGTAGATCTCGACGATCAGTGGGTGCTCGACCGCCGCCAGGAACTCCTTCTCCGACTTCGCCGCGGCCGACGCGTCGTCGTCGGATGCGTTCAGTAGTCCCTTCAGCACCACCCAGCGATCGGAGACATTGCGGTCGCGCGCCAGATAGATCCAGCCCATCCCGCCGTAGGCGATGGCGCCGGCCACCTCGTACTGCTGAGCGATCAGCTCGCCGGGTTTGATCACCGGGTAGAAGCTGAACGCGGTGCCGCACTTCTCGCAGGTTCCGACAGCCTTACCGGGCTGACCATCATGGCCGCGCCCGACCGGAGCCCCGCACTTGGGGCAGTTCCGGCGGGCCTCCGGGACGACCGGATCCTTCAGCACGGCCTTGGCGGGATCGATGGACGGGGCGGGTGGAACCGTGGTGACGCCGGCCCCGATCCGGGTGCGGGCGCGGTGGGCGTCGGCCCGCACCGAGGTGCGGACCGCCCCCGGCCCCGCCAGGGCCGAGCCCATCAGCACGGTGCCGAGTTCTGCCGCGGTGGCGGTGGTCGACAAGGTGGTGCCGAGCAGTTTCGGCGTGGCGCTCGGTGGTTTTGCGTCCGGCGGGTTGCCGCAGACATTGCAGTAGCCGTCCACGATCGTGCCGCGGCAGCCGGGCTGGGGACACGGTCCGCCGCGCTGGCCGAGCCGGCCGCTGGAGCCGCTGGACGCCGGAGGCGGCTGCTGCGCCGGCTCATGCGCGGCCGGCTCGGCGTCGGCGGGGCCGGGTGGCTCGGTGCGGATCTGGCCGGGTTGGCTGCCGGCCGCGAACTGCCGCCGGGGGGTGTGGGAGCCGGCCGCAGGCGCCGCCGCGGACGCGGACCCGTTGACACGTGAGGGGGCAGCCGCGCCGGCAGCAGGAGGCATTCCGCAGACGTCGCAGTAACCGTCCACGATCGTCCCGGTGCAGCCGGGCTGACGGCACTTCATCAGTCCACCGTACCGCAGGCGCCGGGCTGACCGGCCAGCCAGCTGAGGTAATAGCGACAGGCGTCCAGCAGCGCGGTGAGGGTCTCGGTGGGCCGCGGCGAACGCTGCATCAGCTGATCGGCGACGGCGAACAGCGCACTCAGCTGTTGATCGGTCAGCTGATGCTGATCGGCCTCCGAGCGCAGCATGATCAACTCGTTCGCGAGCTTCTGCGATCCGCGCAGCGCGTCCGAATAGGCGCGAGAGACGAACTCCATCGCCTGCCCGACCTTCTCGAGCCGCGCGATGTAGGCCTCCAGCTCACCCGGATTCCCGGCCGGAACCGGGCCCAGCGCCGTGACATCGGGCACCGCATATTTGGGCGGGCTGCTGACCGTGGCGACCACCTGGGCGACCAGCTCGTCCAACTGCTGGCTGCGGGCCAGCAGGTCGGCGCGCAACCGTTGCGCGTAGTCGGCGCGCTGGGCGGTCTGTTGCTGGGCCTGGGCATTGGCGCGGCGCTGCACGCCGCCGACGATGAGGTCGCGCTCGAACGTCGCCGCCTCGGCCTCGAGCGGACCGAGCAGCCCGCCGATGTCTCCGCCGCGCCCGGCCTTCTCATTGATCATCGTCAGACGACCTTCGAGTTGGGCCAGCCGGGCCTGGGCGGCGGCGATGGTCTGTGGCGGTTCCAGGCCGACCTGGTCGCGCAGCCGTTCCATGGTGGCCCGAAGATCACGCAGCCGGGCGACGGCCTGAGTGCCCGCCGGATCGAGTTGCAGCCGGCTGCGCAGCTGCCCGCACAGCGCATCCGACATCCGGCAGGCCTCGGGCAACGACAGTCCGCTGGCCGCGGTGCCGCTCCAGGTGTCGTCGTCGAGACGACCCCAGACCAGCGACGACAGTTGCTCGCGTTCCCTGATCGACACACGGCCGCGATCCCAGACCTGCAGCAGCCGGCGGTAACGCGTCTGGATCGACTGCCACAGTTGCAGGCTGAGCGCGATGTCGCGGGTGAGCTCGTCGGCGTGCTCGCTCTCCTGCACGGCGACATCGAGGGCTTCCAGTTCCGATCGGCGGGCCTCCAGCCACTTGTCGAGCGCAATCAGGTACGACCTCAACTGCAGCGGATCGACCGCCTCACCGAGGCGTCCGGGCGCATCGGGCGCGTTGACGGGACTCATCGGTACCTCCGCAGTGATCCGCTCAGGCCGACGGCCGAACTCACGGCCGCGAAGACCATGATCCCGGCGACCAGCACGGCCAGGTTCTCGACCGTCTCGGCGTGCCCGGACAGGTCTGCGTCCACCTCTTGGCCGATGCTCGACGATTGCTCGGTGAGCCAGTCGATCAACCAGTCATAGGGAGCCTGGGCCGAGGCGACCAACTCGGAGCTGGGCGGCTCGGGCGCGGCCATCAGCTGCTCATGGGTGGAGATCATCTGGGTCAGCTGGTCGGCGGCCTGGCTGTCGCCCAACACGCTGAGTGCCTGGTCGGCCCGGCCGGTGGCATCGGAGTAGGTCTGGGCCCCGCTCGCCGGATCCGTGATGCCCAGCAGGATGCGTCCCTCGGCCGCCTTGGCCTCGGTGACGGCGCCGTACGCCTGGGCGACCGCGGTTGCCCGGCTGACTCCGCTGGTCTGCACCGCGCTGATGCTCGCGGCGCTGGTGGTGACGAGCTGCGTGACGATCACACCCGATGCCACCGCGCCCGCAAACGCAAGCACCAGGCCCAGGTTGAAGACGCGCCGGGTGCGCCTGGCAATCACGATACTTGCTGCCGCCAGCAGCAGCAGCGGAACGGCCAACAAGGCGATCAGCCACTGCTGGTTGCCGCCCGAGGATTCCAGGATCGAGGTCTGCTGGGCGATCTGTGCGTCCAGCAGCGGCAGCACATCGTCGGCCAGCTGTTGACTGGCCACCAGCATGTCCGGCTGGCCGCCGGTGTGCATCGCGACAGCCAGTTGAGCGACATAGCGACTCATCGCCGTGTTGATGTCCTGGAGGGACGCCGAGTCGGCGGGACTGGCGGCGGCAGCGGCTATCAGCTCCGCGGCGGCAGAATCGACGAGACCGAGATAACCGGCGTTCGGGCTCTGCCCGTCGGTGGTCATCAGCAGCGCCTGGGTGGACGCCGCCTCGGCGCCGAGCAGATCGCTGCGGACCGTCTCCAGCCTCAGCATCTGCTGGGTGGCCGCATTGACCCGTTCCACCGACTGCCGGTTCTGATCGAGCATCAGCGGCGTGATCACGGCGGCTGCCAGGCACACGATCACCAGGACGACGCGCCACCACGCGATCACCGAGGACGTGGGCATGTTCGTGCCGCTCTTGGCTGGAGCCGGTGCCTGCTGAGTCGGGCTCAGTTGCGCGCCGCGGCGGGCTTTCGGGGCCGCCGGGGCTGCGAAGCCGGTGGTGCCCGGGCGGTTCCACGCGGACGCCGGGGAGTTCGTCATTCGGTCTCCTCCCCCGTCAGGTCGCGCTGATCGGTCTCGGGCTGGACGATCAGTTCGTCGCCCGGCGCCATGACACCGTCTCCGACAACATCCTCGCGCGTCAGCAGTCGAAGCTGCTCCACGGTGGGCTGGGGAATGTCGCGCAACCGCCATGCCTGATGACCGATCGCGGCCTCCAGCACATTGCGGCAGTACCGTCCGTTGCCGAACGTCTCATTGCGAACCTGCTGCGACAGGTCGAAGGTGAAGGCGTCCAGCGCGCCATCGGCCAGATCGTAGTCGGACTTGTCGACCATCTGCACGAAGATCTCGATCAGTTCGTCGTCGGTATAGTTCGCGAACCTGATCTCGGTTCGGAAACGACTTGCCAGGCCGGGGTTCTCGGCAATGAAGGTGGCCATCGGGCCGGGATATCCGGCCACGATCACGACCAGGTCGTTGCGGTTGTCCTCCATCTCCTTGACCAAGGTGTTGATCGATTCCTCGCCGTACTGGTCGCCCGACAGTGCGTAGGCCTCGTCGATGAACAGCACCCCGCCCAGCGCGGAGGCGACCACGTCCGCGGTCTTGGTGGCGGTCTGCCCGAGGTAGCCGGCCACCAGTTCGGAACGGTCGACTTCGACCAGCTGCCCCTTGCTGAGCAGTCCGACCGCCTTGTAGATGCCGGCCACCAGCCGGGCTACCGTCGTCTTGCCGGTGCCCGGGTTGCCGACGAAGACCAAGTGCCGGGTGATGGTGGGAACCTTCAAACCGGCTTCAGCGCGCAACGCCTGCACGTGCAGTATCGCCGCCTGCCGTTTGATCTCGGCCTTGACTTCCTTGAGCCCGATCAGTTCATCGAGTTCGGCGATCAGTTCGTCGACGGTGCGTTCGGGTTCGGCGGGTGTCTCGACGACCGGCTGCGGCCCGGCCGGCAGCGTGGGATCAGGTGCGGTCGCTTCCGGACGACCGTCTGCTGTTCGGGTTTGCGGGTCGGCGCCGGGCAGCCCGCCCGGTGCCGGCAAGCCCGGGATGCCCGCCGGCGCAGGACCGACGCCGGGGCCCTGGTCCAGCAACGGTGACGTCCGCATCTGTTCGATCCTGGCCTGGTTGACCCGCATCTGCTCCAGCACTGATTCGAAGGCCTGATTACCGACCCGGGTGAACTCGTCCATCGCCTTGAGCCGGTCCTGCGAGGTCTGCAGTTTGGCGAGCAGATCGGGATTGAGGCCGCCACCGGCGGCAGCCGGCGTCGCATCCAGCGAATCGAGGGTCACGGGCAGGCTGCCGCCGGGCAGCGCCCGTTGCTGGGCGGCGGAGGCCGACGCGGCCAGACCGGCCACCTGAGGGGTCGGCTGACCGAGTGTGCAGGCGACGGCGATGACCGAGCCGAGCGCAGCAAGGTACTGCTGGGCGGCGGCGACCGAGGTGTTACCCAGTTGGCTCATCAGTGGGGTGGGGCCGGCGCGCCAGCGGCGCCCTCTCGATGCGGCCGCGAAGAACTCCTGGGAGTCGGGTTCTCGTCCGAGTTCAGTAGCCCAATCCAGGTAGGCGCCCACCGAGGGCTCGCAGACCGCAGCAGCCAACTGTTCGCCTTCGGCCAGGGCCTGCTCGGGGTCCAAGCCTGCGGTCTCGGCGACTGCGACCAACTGATCAAGGGCACTGCGCAGCGTCTTGCTCGTCATCATCGCTCCATCGAAGTTCCAGCAGCTCAGCGCGTAGCCTCGCGGTGTCATTCAACCTAGCAGCACCGTGGCAAGGCGCCACCGAGATAGCAGGCCGAGATCATCGGTCAAGCGCTCTGGCTCGGCGCCATCGGTGCTGTTGGTGCCGGGCCGATGCTCTCGCGGGCTATGAACGTCGAGTGCCGTACGACCGGGGCCACGTCTCGATCCGACACATGCAGGATGCGTCCGATCAGCTTTTGTCCGCCGCGATGCGGCCCATTTCTTCGCGGGGCATGAAGATCACAAATCCAGCGGGTTGGTCGACGGCTGGGTCGGCGCATCCAGCCGGGCCGGCCTCATTCGTCCACCGAACTTCGAATCGAGGAAGGCGCCTTGAGCCACCAGCGCGGCCGCGTCCATCCGGTTCGTGGCGTCATACATCCGCGAGATGGTCAGGCTGAGCAGATCGAGCTGGTCGACCAGCAGCAGCAGCGACGACTTCCCGTTGGCGACCGGACGAGTGTCCGCCCAGTCCCGCGGCAGCGCAAGATAGCCGGCCACCGATTCGGGAAGATAGTCGGTGGCCGTCGCGACGACCGTGTAGGCGTCCTGGGAATCAAGACCCAGATTGCCCAGCCGGGGCACAATCGCGCGCACCACGGTGATGATGCGCAGCACTCGCGCGAGCACCGGGGTGGGCGCATGCCCCTCTATCGCCATCCGTTCCGCCTTGACCAGCGCCGCCTCGATGTCCTGAGAGGTCGGGGCCGGCGAGGCCAGCGTTTCGGGGTCGGCAGGTTTCTGTTCCCCCCGAAGCCAGCCGAAGATTCCCATCGTTGCTTCTTTCAGGTCGAGCAGCTCAGCCCAGGTTGTAGTCGGGCACCGACAGCGAGTTGGTGATGGCCGCCCGGTCCTCCGACTGGCGGGCCCGTTCCAGATAGGCGCGCGACTTGGAGACCTCGGTCTCCAGCGTCCCGATCGTCTGGCTCATGGTGTTGAGCGCCTCGATCTTGAAGCTGTCGATCGAATCCATCGTCTGGTAGATGTTCGCGAACGCCTTCTGCAGCGACTCAATGGAGATCGTCGAGCTGGCCGCCTGCTGCTGGATGGTGACCGAGTTCGACTTGAGCATCTCGCTGGTCCGTTCGATCAGCCCCGAGGTGGTGGCATTCAGCGCGGTGATCTGGTCGAGCACCAGCTTCTGGTTGCCGAGTGCCTGCGCGGTGATGACGGCGGTGCGCAACGCGGAGACGGTCGTCGTGGACGCCCGGTCGACGCCCTTGATCAGCTCCATGTTGTTCTTGATGATCACGTCGATGGCCAGGTACCCCTGGATCGACACCGCCAACTGGGTGAGCAGATCCTGGTGCTTCTGGCGGACGTAGAAGAGCACGTCCTTGTTGAGGGCGTCCGCCTTCATCGGGTCGGTGACCTGCAATTCGGCGATGGACGCCGACAGTTGGGTGTCGAGCCGCTCGGCCAGGTAGATGTACTGGTTGAGCCGGTTCATGGTGTCCCACAGCTGCTGCTTTTCCATGTTGAGGCTGACATTGTCCTTGGTCAGCTCATCCTGGCCGGAGCGCAACGCATGCAGAATCGCATTCAGGTGCTGCTGGCTGGACTGGTACTTGCGGAAGTAATCCTGGATCTTGTCGCCGAACGGGATCACGCCGAGGAACTTCTTCTGCTTGCTCACCTCCGACGGGTCCAGGCCCTCCACCGTCTTGCGGAGCTCGATCAACGTGGCGGAGACCTTGGAGACGTCGCTGAGCCCGCCGGTCTTCATCTCGTTGATCGGTGTGTCGAGCAGCCGGTTGCTCATCTCGGCGGCACGCCGGATGTCGGCGTCACCCATGCTGCGCACGGCGTCGGCCTGGGCACTGAACTCGGGGCTGCTGGCCTGCTCCGCCATGATCGCACCCATGAACTGGTTGACCTTGGCATCCAGCACGGGACGCTGCTCGGCGGTCACCGGCGGGGCCATCTGCGGGGCCTGGGTGGCCTGCACCACTGGCGGCGGCGCCGGAGCTTCGAGCGTCAGCGCGGCTGCCGATGGGGGCGGTGACAGAGGCTGTACCGCTGCATGCTGGTTCTGCGGTGCTGGGCCCTGCGGATACGCCGGGGTCTGGCTCATCTGGATTCCTCTCCGGTGCGGCTGACTCTGCAGTCGAGGTTACCCGGGTTCGGGCCGCTGTCAGTCGATCGGGTAACCCTCGACCGGGCCTTTGGTGGCCGGGATCCAGCCGAGTGCAGGGGCCACGTACTCGGCGAAGTTGCGCAGAATCGCCAGATTCGGCTCGACTCCCAGCGTGTTCGGGATGGTCAGCATCAAGGTATCGGCTGCCTCGATCGCCGGGTCGGCCTTCAGCTGCTCGATCAACACATCGGGTTCGGCGGCGTAGCTGCGTCCGAAGGTGGCATTGCCGCCATCGAGATAACCGACCTCATCCGACGAGGTGGCCTGCAGTCCGAAGAGCTGCCGGTCGCGGTCACTGACCAGCGGGAAAATCGATCGGGAAACCGAAACGCGGGGCGTCCAGTCGTGGCCGGCCTGTTTCCACGCGGCGCGATAGCGGGCGATCTGGTCGGCCTGCAATTCACCCAGTGACGACCCATCCGACTCCGAGACCAGGGTCGAACTCATCAGATTGACACCGTCACGGGCTGCCTGTTCGGCGGTCTTCCTGGTGCCCGAGCCCCACCAGATGCGCTTGCGCAAGCCCGGCGACTGCGGGAAGACCGGCAGTGCGATGCCCGGCTGATACATCCGGGGGTACTGCTCGTCCAACGCGGCGGCGCGGGCAACACCCCGGCCCTCGACCGCCGCCAGCAAGATCTCGAACTTGCTGCGCGCCATATCGGCACCGTTGGGCGCCTCCGATTGATATCCGAACGCTTTCCAGCCCTGCTCCGCCGGTTCGGGAGATCCTCTCGAGACGCCGAGTGCGACGCGGCCATTGGCGAGCAGATCCAGCGCCGCAGCCTCTTCGGCCAGGTAGAGCGGATTCTCGTAGCGCAGATCAATGACCCCGGTGCCCACCTCGATGTGTTTGGTCACCGCGGCGATCGCACCAAGCAGCGGCATCGGCGAAGCACCCTGAGGGGCGAAGTGATGGACGCGGAAGTAGGCACCATTGACACCGAACTCGTCGGCGAACCGGGCCAGTTCGAGCGCTTGACGCAACACGGTGCGAGCGTCGGGCCCTTGCTGACCGGGAATTGCGTAGTGGCCGAAACTGAGGAATCCAAAGGCCTTCATGTTTGCAGCATAGAAGTGCGCGCCAATGCGCGAGGGCCGCTGATGGCAACCGGGCAGCCCGTGAGCACAAGATATTGTGGTCTCCGGCGTAAACTGGCCGATGCGCGGTGTGGCCGGACCCCCGATGGGTTCGGCTTTTTCATGTGCCGCCGGTCGTGCACCATTCAGGAGCCCCATGCCAAGTCGTTCAGATCTGCGCAATGTCGCCATCGTCGCCCACGTCGATCACGGAAAGACCACCCTTGTGGATGCCATGCTGTGGCAGTCCGGGGCCTTCCGGGAGGGCGCCGATGTCGAGAAGCGGGTAATGGACTCGATGGATCTTGAGCGCGAAAAAGGCATCACGATCCTCGCCAAGAACACCGCAGTCCGCCACGTCATGGAAGACGACGGCTCCTCGTTGCTCATCAACATCATCGACACTCCCGGCCACGCCGACTTCGGCGGCGAGGTCGAGCGGGGTCTCGAGATGGTCGACGGAGTGGTGTTGCTGGTGGACGCGTCGGAGGGCCCGCTGCCGCAGACCCGTTTCGTGCTCCGCAAGGCGCTGGCCAAGAAGCTGCCGATCATCTTGGTGATCAACAAGGTGGATCGTCCGGACGCCCGGATCGCCGAAGTGGTGGAGGAGACCTACGATCTATTCCTCGACCTGCTGGAGGACGACGAGGCCGAGGTTCTCGACTTCCCGATCATCTACGCGTCCGCGAAAGCCGGACGAGCATCGCTGACGCCTCCGGCGGACGGCGAGCTGCCCGAGGACAAGACGCTGGAGAAGTTGTTCGAGACGATCCGCGACTACATCCCGGCCCCCACCTATACCGAGGGCGCCCCGCTGCAGGCGCATGTCACGAACCTCGACTCGTCCCCCTATCTCGGACGACTGGCGCTGTGCCGGATCGTCGAGGGCACCATCAAGCGTGGCCAGACCGTGGCCTGGTGCCGCCGCGACGGGTCGATCTCCAATGTGAAACTGTCCGAACTGCTGATGACCCGGGCGCTGGACCGTGAACCGGTCGATCAGGCAGGCCCCGGCGACATCATCGCCGTCGCCGGCATCCCCGAGATCACCATCGGCGAGACGCTCACCGATCCCGATGATCCGCGGCCGCTGCCGCTGATTCATGTGGACGAGCCGTCGATCTCGATGACCATCGGTATCAATACCTCGCCGCTGGCGGGCCGGTCGGGCAAGAACGTGACCGCGCGACTGCTGAAGAACCGCCTCGATCAGGAGCTGATCGGCAATGTGTCGATCAAGCTGCTGCCCACCGAGCGCCCCGACACCTGGGAGGTCCAGGGCCGCGGCGAGTTGCAGCTGGCCGTGCTGGTCGAGATGATGCGCCGCGAGAGTTTCGAGTTGACCGTCGGCAAGCCCGAGGTGGTCACCCGCGAGATCGACGGCAAGGTGCAGGAGCCGACCGAACGGCTCACGGTGGATGTGCCCGAGGAGCACCTGGGTACGGTCACCGAGCTGATGGGCACCCGCAAGGGCATGCTCGAGCAGATGACCAACCACGGCACCGGCTGGGTGCGGATGGAGTACGTGGTGCCCTCCCGCGGACTGCTGGGTTTCCGCACCGAGTTCCTGACCGCAACCCGCGGCACCGGCATCATGAACCACGTCTTCGAGGGCTACATGCCCTGGGCGGGCACGATGCGCATCCGGCCGACTGGATCGCTGGTCTCCGACCGCGCCGGTGTCGTGTCGAGCTACGCGCTGTTCAACCTGCAAGAACGCGGGACATTGTTCGTCTCACCGGGTGATGAGACCTACGAGGGCATGGTCGTCGGCGAGAACGCGCGTCCCGACGACATGGATGTCAACCCCACCAAGGAGAAGCACCTCACCAATGTGCGCTCCTCGACAGGCGACGAACTGGAACGGCTGATCCCACCGCGCAAGATGAGCCTGGAACAGTCGCTGGAGTACTGCGCGCCCGACGAGTGCCTGGAGGTCACCCCGGCGATCGTCCGGATCCGCAAGGTCGAGCTCGCCGCGCACGCCCGGGCCAAGGCGCGTACCCGCGCGAAGACCGCGGCGAACAACTGACGCACAGCGCGCCGCGCCCGGCCGATCCGGGTGCGGCGCCGGGTCTGCTGCCGGCTACCGGATCGGGGCGATGCCCGGTCCGCGGGCAGAACTGAACACGCGAACCGGGCTCACAGCTTCGGACGGAAATGCTCCCCCACCTCGGGGTCGACCAGCGCTTCTTGGGCCGCCGCGATGCCGCCGACGTCCAGGGTTGCGTCCACCGGAACCGAACGCTTCACCAGCCCAAGCCCCAGCGGGCCCAGTTCATGGTGCTGAGCCACCGTGCCGACGCGACCAACAACGCGATCGCCCAGACTGATCGGGGCTCCCGGCTGCGGCAGGTCGCCGTCGAAGAGCAGTCGGATCAGACGGCGCGGCGGGCGGCCCAGGGTGTGCACCCGTGCCACCGTCTCCTGGCCCGGATAGCATCCCTTGTCAAGAGCTGTTCCGTAGAGACCGAGCTCGTTCGGCAGGGTCTTCTCATCGGTATCCAGACCGATCCGCGGCACACCTTCGGCGATCCGCGTGGCCTCATGGGCCCACTGCCCCACCTCGGCCGTCGCGCCGACCTCGACACCGGCAGGCAGCAGCACCTGGACGCCACCGGCCACGGCACCCGGACGAGCGACCACGACCTCATCGGGCAGCGCGACGTCGCGTCCGAGCCACCACAGGCGCAGGTCGTCGCGGACCGCCAGATCGACCGGCGTCCAGAACTTCATCGACTCCAGCCAGGCGAGCAACGCATCGCGACCTCCGGGTTCGGTCCAGCACCAGGCCACCGAACCGTCGTCGACCAACCCGAACCCGTGGATGATCTGGCCGGTCGGCGAAAGCACCAGGGCATCGGCGCCCTCGCCCGGCTGCAGCGAGCCGAGCGCCTGGGAAGTCAAGGAGTGCAGCCAGCTCAGCCGTTCGTCGCCGGTCACCGAGAAGACCTCCCGGCTCGCCAGCTGGACCGCGCCCTGCCCGGCGATCATCGAGCGCTGTTCGCTCAGGGGCTGGCCGAAATGCCAGGCCATCCCCGCATCCGGTCCCTCGTCGAGTTCGATGCCAGTCATGCGCGGGTCAGCCTTGCCCACATGTACGGCTGCAGGTCGACCTCGGTGGTGGCCCGATCGAGGGTCCACAGCAGGTCGCCCTCGACGTTGCCGTAGAGTCTGCGGCCGCCGGTGTAGTTGAGCTCGGACGTCGTGGTGCGTGCCACGACATCAGTAGTCAGCTCGATCTTCGCACCCTGCACAGTGCCGGCCCAGACCTCGGCCCAGCCCTCCGGATTGGCCAGCACGACCTCCACTTCGCCGATCCCGGCCGGACGCCAGAACCCGCCCTCCATCGTCAGCGGCTCATCGGGTTGTCCGTCGGCATCCAGCGTCCAGGTCTGCGAGAGGTAATGCAGATACGGCCCGCGATTGGTGGCGAAGTCGATCTGCTGGCCGAACTCGAAATCGCCCATGCCGGGCCAGCTGCCATGCCCGTTGCCCTGCCAGCGGCCGATCATCCATGCCAGCGGCATCAATGCCTGATTGAGGTCGGGATCAACTTCGAAGGCCACGTCTGCTCCTGACTCTGGTTCCGGGCCCCGGCAGAAGACCGGCTGCCCGCAGCGCCTGCCACAGCCCGACGAGCGCTCCCAGTCCGATGAGGACGGTCACGACGACGAGCACGATCAAGGTGAACAGGGCCACCCCGCAAGTCTAGTTGGCCGCCGGACGCCCGTTTGGGCACAGTTTCGGCCGGCCCGGGTTCCCTGCTATTCCTGAGACGTGCGTGTCCTACTGCAACGAGCGAGTTCGGCAAGAGTCCTGGTGGACGGTCAGGTGACCGGCGAGTTGACCCGTCCGGGTCTGCTGGCCCTGGTCGGCATCACCCACGACGACAACGAGCAGATCGCGAACAAGATGGCCGACAAGACCTGGCAGTTGCGCATCCTCGCCGACGAACAGTCGGCCAGCGATCTGAACGCCCCGATTCTCGTGGTCAGCCAGTTCACGCTCTACGCCAACACCCGCAAGGGTAGGCGCCCGTCGTGGAACCGTGCGGCTCCCGGCCCGGTCAGCGAACCCCTCGTCGACGCCTACTGCGCCGCGCTACGTGCCTGCGGCGCCGAAGTTGCCACCGGCATCTTCGGTGCTTATATGAGGGTAGAACTTGTCAATGAAGGTCCAGTAACGATCCTGCTCGACTCGGCGGATTGGGGATCGGTATCCTAAGAGGAGTTTCAGAGATCTCGTGGTCGGACGGGTCGCCACGGAATCTCCCGGGCAAGCAGAGGGAGAGGATTCGCGTGGCCGAGATCGTCTTCGTCACGCCTGCCAGTGGTCAGGCGAGCGTGACGCCTGCTCCCAGTGCTCTGGGACTACTCAACCACAACGTGCATCCGGTGGTTGGAGGCGACCAGGCGATCGCATTTCCTGCGAGTTCGGCCATTCTCATCGTGGATGCGCGCAGCGACCTCGCGGCCGCCCGCGCCACCTGTCAGCTGCTGGTCAACAGCACCGCGGGCTGGCCGCTGCTGCTGCTGATTCCCGCCAGCGGATTGTCCGTGGTCGCGCCCGACTGGCACATCCAAGATTTCATCCTCGACGACGCCGGACCCGCCGAGTTCGATGCCCGCATCAAGCTGCTGATGGCCACCGCGTCGTCCGGCAATGTACTCAGTGCCGGACCCGTCATCATCGATGAGGACGCCTACGTCGCCACGGTGGGCGGCCAGCAGCTCGACCTGACCTACACCGAGTTCGAACTACTGAAGTATCTGGTCGCCCATCCGGGCCGGGTGCTGACCCGCGAGCAACTGCTCAGCGAGGTCTGGGGCTATGACTATTTCGGCGGCACCCGAACCGTCGATGTGCACATCCGGCGGCTGCGCGCCAAACTCGGGCCCGAATTCGATTCCTGTATCGGCACGGTGCGCAACGTTGGCTACAGATTCGCGGTAGACAGACAGTCATGAGCCTCATCAGCCGCCACCATGATCTGCGGGACGCGGACAAAGCCGCAGTCACGGCGCTGGCGACCAGAGCCCAACAAGCAGACCGGACCCCTCCCCTCAACGAGGCCGCGCAGTTGGCGCTGGCCGGACGCGGCAGCGCCCACGTCGTCCATTGGCTGGATACCTCCTCGGATCCGGCCATCGGGCTGATCGGCTACGCACAGCTCGACCCACGCGATGGCAGCGTTCAGCTGGTGGTCGATCCCGATCACCGCAGACAGGGCATCGGCCGCGCGCTCGCCGAGCAGATCATCGCCACCGACCACCCGACCAGCTGGTGGGCATTCGGGAACCTGCCCGGCGCCCAGGCCCTGGCGTCCGCACTGGGGCTGACGGTGATCCGCGGGCTGCTGATCATGCGCCTCGATCTGGCCACGTCCCCGCTCACCGAAGCGACCGCGATGCCCGAGGGCTTCGTCCTCGATCACTACGTGCCGGCCGATCTCGATCAACTGGTGGCCGTCAACGCCGCCGCATTCGCCCATCACCCCGAACAAGGCGCCCTGACCGCCGCCGATTTCCTGGCCCGCATGGACGAGCCCTGGCATCGCGACGAGGATTTGCTGGTGGCCCGCGACGCCCGATCCGGGCAGCTGGTCGGCTACCACTGGACCAAGGTCGAGGGCCCCGACGGCGAGGTCTATGTGATCGGCGTGCATCCCGACGTGGGCGGTCACGGGCTTGGCAGGGCGCTGCTGGAGACCGGTATCATTCTCATGCGTAATCGGGGGGCATCGACCATCGACCTGTACGTCGAAGCGGCCAATCAACGGGTCGTCGAGATGTACCGGGCGGCCGGATTCGAGGTCACCCATACTGATGTCTCCTATGACTATGGCAAGGAGGATTGATGTCACTGCAGGCTGAGGCTCCAACCGTCGAAGAGCTTCCCGAAGGACGCTATTCCGACCGTGAACTGAGCTGGCTCGCATTCAACAACCGCGTGCTGGATCTCGCGAAGGACGCCCAGCGTGTCCCGCTGCTCGAGCGCGCCAAGTTCCTGGCGATCTTCTCGTCCAATCTCGACGAGTTCTACATGGTGCGGGTCGCCGGGTTGAAACGGCGAATCGACGCGGGCGTTGCCGTGCCGTCGCCGGCCGGCATCATGCCGCGTGATCTGCATGACGCGATCTTGACGCGAACCGCCGAGCTGGTCGCCGATCAGTCAAGGGTCTTCAACGAGGACGTCCGTCCCGCCCTCGAGAACCAGGGCATCCGGATCCTCGACTGGGCTGAGCTCACCGAAGACGAACAGCACCGCATGCACGAGCTGTTCACCGAGCGCATCTTCCCGGTGCTGACGCCATTGGCCGTGGACTCCTCGCATCCGTTCCCCTACATCTCGGGCCTGTCGATCAACCTGGCAGTGCTGCTCAACCATCCGACCACCGAGGGACGCCAGTTCGCCCGGATCAAGCTGCCCAGCATCTTGTCCCGTTTCGTCCCGCTCGGCAGTGGACGCTTCATCCCGCTGGAAAAACTGATCGTCGAACATCTGGACGAGGTCTTCAGCGGCATGCAGGTGCTGCAGTACACGACCTTCCGCGTCACCCGCAACGAAGACGTCGAGGTCGAAGAAGACGATGCCGAGAACATCCTCTTCGCTCTCGAGAAGGAGTTGCTGAGCCGCAAGGTCGGGCGCTCACCGGTGCGCCTGGAGGTCGAAGAGACCATCGACGACGAGATGCTCAAGCTGCTGACCAGCGAGTTGGACATCTCCGAGCGGGAAGTCTTCAAGATCCCCGCGCCACTCGACCTGACCGGGCTGTTCGCGTTGACGAGCATCGACCGCGAAGACCTCAGCTACCCCGGCTTCTTGCCCAAGACTCATCCCGATCTGTTGATGGGTGTCGAATCCAGCAAGCCGGCCGATATCTTCAAGGCGTTGCGCAAGAAGGACGTGCTCGTCCAGCACCCCTATGACTCGTTCGCGACCAGCGTTCAGCGGCTGGTCGAGCAGGCCGCCGCCGATCCGCGGGTACTGGCGATCAAGCAGACCCTCTACCGCACCAGCGGCGATTCGCCCATCATCGATGCCCTCATCGAAGCTGCGATGGCCGGCAAGCAGGTCCTCGCGCTCGTCGAGATCAAGGCCCGTTTCGATGAGCAGGCCAACATCGCCTGGGCACGCAAGCTGGAGAAGTACGGCGTCCACGTCGTCTATGGCATGGTCGGGCTGAAGACGCACTGCAAGCTGATGCTGATCGTGCGTGACGAACCCGACGGACTGCGCCGCTACGCGCACATCGGCACCGGCAACTACAACCCGAAGACCGCCCGGATGTACGAGGACATGGGTCTACTGACCTGCAACCCGATCATCACCGACGATGTCGCGCGGCTGTTCAACCACCTGTCCGGAATGACCCGCGAGACGAACTATCGCCGGCTGCTGGTCGCTCCCGCCGGCATCCGGAACGGGCTGATCGAGAACATCGAGCACGAGATCGCCAACCACCGCGCCGGGCTGCCCGCCCGGATCCGCATCAAGGTGAACTCCGTGGTGGACGAGGCCACCATCGACGCCCTCTACCGCGCGTCCAATGCCGGGGTCCCGGTGGACATGTGGGTGCGCGGCATCTGCGCAGTACGCCCGGGCGTGCCGGGACTGAGCGAGAACCTGCGGGTGCGTTCCATTCTCGGACGTTTCCTCGAACACTCCCGGCTCTTCTGGTTCGAGAACGCCGGCAATCCTTCGGTGGGTATCGGCAGCTCCGATCTCATGCACCGCAACCTCGACCGTCGTGTCGAGACGATCGTCTCGATCACCAATCCGGGTCATATCGCCCAGATCGGCGAACTGTTCGACCTGGCCTTCGATGATCAGACCGTCAGCTGGCGGCTGCACGACCGGGCGTGGACCCAGGTCACCACCGACGAGAACGGTGTGCCGCTGCGCGATATCCAGGAGTTCCTGATCGCACGGGTCTCGACGCGTCGGCACTGACCATGACGCGAATCATCAATGCCAGCGGCGCGGTCGTGCTGCGCGGGCACGCCGACCACCGTGAGGTGCTCGTGGTGCATCGTCCGGCCTACGGCGATTGGAGCCTGCCCAAGGGCAAGATGCTTCCGGACGAGTACCTCGCGGTAACCGCAGTTCGCGAGGTCGGCGAGGAAACCGGTCACCAGATCCGGCTTCTGCGTCCGCTCTCGACCGCAAGCTACCCGGTCAATTCGCACATCAAAGTCATTCAGTGGTGGCTGGGAGAGCTGGCAACCGACGAGGTCGGCACCCGCGACAACGAGGCTGACAAGGTCGAATGGTGGCCTACGAGCAAGGCGGCCCGCGATCTCAGCTATGACGACGACGTGCAGACGCTGGTCAAGGCACTGCGCGAGCCGGTCACCAAACCCCTGTTCATCGTCCGCCATGCCAAAGCGATGAACCGCAAACAGTGGCAGGGACGCGACGCCGACCGCCGGCTGACCGAACGCGGTCGACGTCAGGCCATCGCGCTGGCCGGGCTCTTCGACGCTTTCGGGGTCGGCGAGCTGGCGAGTTCGAGTTCCACCCGCTGCATGAAAACGCTGACGCCGTATGCGAGCCAGTCCGGACTCGAGATTCGCGCCTTCGACGCGTTGAGCGAGGAATCCGCCGAAGCCAACCCCAAGGGCGTGCGGAAGGCGATGGCCGAGCTGGCCGAACTGGCGCGTTCTGCCGAGCGCCCGATGGCGATTTGTGGTCATCGGCCGGTCCTGCCGGCAATGTTCAACTTCTTCGGGATGGATACCGATCACCCGTTGCGACCGGGCGAGGTTGCGATTCTGTACCCCGATCAGGTGAATCACTCGGCTCAGACGCTTTACATCGCACCCCGGCTATGACGATGCCTGCCGCCATCCGAATCCATGAAGGTACACGTGTTGTTAACCTTCTGTTCATCCTGGCCTAGGCATCTCGTCATTGATCGGATCTACCTTCGGTACTGAAGGCCACTCAAGGCCTGCTCTAACAACGAACCCCGAAGGGAATCATTGTGAAGACTGTGCGTGCGGGCGCCGCCCTGGCTGCTGCTGTCGCGCTGGCGTTGTCGGCTTGCGCCACCAACGAATCCGGCACCGCTACTTCTGCTGAAGGAAGCGCTGCCAGCAGCCTGTCCGGCACCCTGCAGGGCACCGGGGCCAGCTCTGCGAAGGCCGCCCAGGAGGTCTGGCGAGCCAACTTCCAGACCGCCAATCCGAAGGTCACCGTCAACTACTCCCCCGATGGCTCGGGCGCCGGACGTACCGCGTTCGCCGACGGTGGTGCTGCATTCGCCGGCTCCGACCGGGCGCTCAAGGACGACGAGATGACCGGCTCCTTCGCGAGCTGCGCCGCCGACACCCTCCCCCTGAACCTGCCCATCTATGTCTCACCGATCGCCATTGTCTTCAATGTCGACGGTGTCTCCGATCTTCATCTGACCGCCGACGTGATCGCCAAGATCTTCCGCGGTGAGATCACCAACTGGAACGACCCGGCCATCGCCGAACTGAACTCGGGCGTCACCTTGCCCGACCTGGCCATCACGCCGGTTCACCGCTCCGACAACTCGGGCACCACCGAGAACTTCACCGCCACCTTGGCCCAGGTCGCTCCCAGCGTGTGGACCGATGCCGCTTCGGGTGACTGGCCGGCATCGCTGGCCGGCGAGGCCGCGCAGGGCACCTCCGGTGTCATCGCTGCCGTGCAGAACGGCTCGGGCACCATCGGCTACGCCGATGAGTCGGGCGTGCCGGACGGCATGTCGATGGCCCTGTACAGCCAGGACGGTTCCGCCGCGTACACCGGCCCCGAAGCCGACGCCGCTGGCGCGATCGTCGAAGCGTCCTCGCGCGTCGCCGGACGTGAGGACAACGACTGGGCACTCGATCTCGATCGCACCGCGGCGGGCTACCCGTTCGTCCTGGTCTCCTACGCGATCGTCTGCCAGCAGTACAGCGATGCTTCGGTCGGCGAGCTCGTGAACGCCTACATCAGCTACATCGTTTCGGATGAAGGCCAGGAGGCCGCTGTCCCGCAGGCCGGCAACGCGCCGCTGTCCGGAACGCTGGCCACCGGCGTGCAGGCGGCTGCCGCCTCCATCAAGTGATTGCCCGCAATGGTGCTCAGTTCCAGTCCTAGGCTGGGGCCGAGCACCATTGCCCGCTACCACCGCATTTCGTTACGCGTCCGGAGACAGCCATGACAGCTGAAAGCCCGCAAGTCGCTCTTGCCGACTCGGCACCTGATCAATCCCTCACGTCCACTCGCGGTCATCTCGGAGATACCATCTTCAAAGGCATTTCCGCCGGCTCGGGTGGCCTGATTCTGGTCATCCTCGCAGCGGTGGCGCTTTTCCTCATTGTGCAGGCTATGCCCGCATTTCTGGGCGATCCCCGCTACCAGCATTACGGCAACACGTGGACATATGTCGCCCCCTATCTTTTCGGCACCGTCTGGGCGAGTTTTCTCGCTCTGCTGATCGCCGTCCCCGTCGCAGTCGGGATCGCTTTGTACATCTCCCACTACGCACCCAAGCGGCTGAGCACTCCGGTGGCCTTCGTCATCGATCTGCTCGCCGCAGTGCCGTCGGTGGTCTTCGGCCTGTGGGGCATCAACACCCTCGCCCCGATGCTGGTGCCCATCTACCAGTGGTTGAACACCCATTTCGGCTGGATCCCGCTGTTCGCCGGCACCGTCTCGGGCACCGGTCGCACCATGCTGACCGCGGCCCTCGTGCTGGCCATCATGATCTTGCCGATCATCACCTCGCTGTCGCGTGAGGTCTTCCTGCGCACCCCCGGACTGCAGGAAGAGGCCTCGCTCGCGCTCGGCGCCACCCGCTGGGAAATGGTCAGGCAGGTCGTCCTGCCCTTCGGGCGCTCCGGCATCGTCTCGGCGTCCATGCTCGGATTGGGCCGCGCGCTCGGCGAGACCATGGCCGTCGCCATGGTGTTGTCCGGCGGACGCACCGTCAGCTTCCAGCTGCTGACCTCGCAGAACCCGAACACCATCGCCGCCAACATCGCACTGAGCTTCCCGGAGGCCGACAGCTACGCGGTTCCGCAGCTGATCGCCACCGGCTTGGTGCTGTTCGTCATCACCTTCCTGGTGAACATGGCAGGGCGCGCGATCACGGGCGGCCCGAAACCTGATCGTGCGGCTCGCGAGAAGAAGCGCGTAGGCAAGGAGTCGAAGTGAGCGCCATCGATGTCAAGCCTCCGCGAGAGGCCAACAACAACTACACCTACCGCTCGGCGCAGGTGCATCTGACCGCAGGCCAGTTGCCCAAGCGCACCGACGTCGCCTTGTTCGTGGTTGCCGTCTGCGTCAGCGCAGCACTGCTCGCGCTGATGGGGAGCTTCAACTTCGCCGGTGCCCTGGTACTGGGCGTGGTGATCTTCCTGATCACCATCTACGCGCTCTCGTTCGCCGTCGAGGGACGCCGCCGGGCGGCGAATCGGCTGGCCCGCTATGTCATCTTCGGCGCCTTCATTCTTGCGCTGATCCCGCTGGTCTCGTTGCTGGCCGAGGTCACCTCGCGCGGCCTGAGCCGCTTCGACCTGGACTTCTTCACGATGTCGAAGCGCAATATCGTGGGCGAAGGTGGCGGTGCCTCGCACGCTATCTCCGGCACGCTGATCGTCACTGGAATCGCCACCCTGGTCTCGGTCCCGATCGGCCTGCTGACCGCCATCTTCCTGGTCGAATACGGCAGGGGCTGGGTCAAGCGGACGATCACCTTCCTGGTGGATGTCATGACCGGCATTCCGTCGATCGTTGCCGGCTTGTTCGCCTACGGACTGTTCGCTGTGCTGCTGTCGCCCGGATCGAAGTCGGGTCTGGCGGGTGCAATCGCCTTGTCGGTGCTGATGATCCCCTACGTGGTGCGCAGCAGCGAGGAGATCATCCGGCTGGTGCCCGACAAGCTCCGTGAGGCGTCCTATGCGCTGGGTGTCACCCGCTGGCGGACGATCGTGAAGGTGGTGCTGCCGACGTCCATCTCGGGGATCGTCTCCGGTGTCATCCTGGCCATCGCCCGCGTCATCGGTGAGACCGCACCACTTCTGGTGACGATGGGTTACACGGATTCCCTGGTCACCAATCCGCTGCCTTCGGGCGGGGCGAACAATGTGAATCCGATGACATCGCTGCCGGTCTTCGTCTACTACGAATACACCCGGCCCGGTCAGCCGCAGGACGCATTCTTCAACCGGGCCTGGACCGGTGCGCTGGTGCTGGTGCTGATCGTTATGCTCCTGAACATCATCGGACGAATCGTGGCCAAGAAGTTCGCCCCCAAGATCAATCGTTGAGATCCACCACCAGAAAGCAGAAAGACACAGCCAATGGCCAAGCGCATGGAGTTGAAGGACCTCAACATCTACTACGGCAGTTTCCTCGCCGTCGAAGGGGTCAACATGGTGATCGAGCCGCGCTCGGTTACCGCATTCATCGGCCCGTCGGGCTGCGGCAAATCGACCGTGCTGCGCAGTCTGGACCGAATGCTGGAACTTACCCCGGGCGGCCGGGTCGAGGGTGAGGTGCTGCTGGACGACCAGAACATCTACGCCCCCAACGTCGATCCGGTGCGGGTGCGCCAGCAGGTCGGCATGGTCTTCCAGCAGCCGAACCCGTTCCCGACGATGAGTATCCGCGACAACGTGCTGGCAGGCATCAAGCTGAACGCGCGCAAGATGCCCAAGCCGCAGCAGGACGAGGTCGTGGAGCGCTCGCTGAAGGGCGCGAACCTGTGGAACGAGGTCAAGGATCGCCTGAATGCCCCGGGCAATGGCCTGTCGGGCGGTCAGCAGCAACGGCTGTGCATCGCGCGCGCGATCGCGATCGAGCCCGAGGTGCTGTTGATGGACGAGCCCTGCTCGGCTCTGGATCCGATCTCGACGCTGGCCATCGAGGACCTGATCCAAGAACTCAAGGAGAATTACACCGTCGTCATCGTGACCCACAACATGCAGCAGGCATCCCGGGTCTCCGACAAGACAGGCTTCTTCAACATCGAGGGCACCGGCAAGCCCGGGCATCTGATCGAGTTCGACTACACCGAGAAGATCTTCACCAACCCGGCTCAGCAGGACACCGAGCGTTACATCACCGGCCAGTTCGGCTGATCACGCTGATCACACCGGCCCGGGCCCGAGCGGAAGATGAGCGTCAGGCCCCGGGTCGGTGTGCGTCCTGGCGGCGCAGCCGCACTCACCGGGTCGCCTCCTCGTTCAGCACATCGGTCAGAATCTGCATGCCTCGGGCCGCCTCGTCGGTCGTGATCACGCACGGGGGGACCACGTGGACGCGGTTGTCGGCGATCGACGCGATGAGCCCCTTGGCCAGGCAGGCCGACTTGATGGCGGCCATTCGCGATGCCGGCAGCGGCTCCTTGGTCTGCTTGTCCGAGACCAGCTCTGCCGCCCAGAACACGCCCGTGCCCCGCACGTCGCCCACCAGCGGGTTGGTGTCGGCGAGGCGGGCCAATGCCGGCCCGATCACGGTTGCGCCGACGGCGGCGGCATTCTCGACGATCTGCTCGTCCTCCATCGCGGTGATCGTCGCGATAATCGCGGCCATTGCCAGCGGGTGGCCGGAGTAGGTGAGCCCGCCGGGGAAGACCCGCTCGTCGAAGGCATGGGCGATCGGTGAGCTGATCAGCACACCGCCGGCGGGGACATACCCGGAGTTGACGCCCTTGGCGAAGGTGATGAGGTCGGGCACCACGTCATGCTGCTCGAAGGCGAACCAGCTGCCGGTGCGCCCGAAGCCGGCCATCACCTCGTCGCAGATCAGGACGATGCCGTAGCGGTCGGCGATCTGCCGCATGCCGGCGAGGTAGCCCGGCGGTGGCACCATGATCCCAGCGGTCCCGGGCACCGTCTCGAGCAGGATGCCCGCGATCGTCTCCGCCCCCTCCGCCTGGATGACCCGCTCCAAGTGATGCAGCGCCCGGGCGCACTCCTGCTCGGGAGTGGTCGCCCAGAATTCCGAGCGATATAGGTAGGGGCCGAAGACGTGCACATGCCCACGCGCATACTCGTTCGGGACCCGCCGCCAGTCGCCGCTGGCCACCACTGCCGCTCCCGTGTTGCCGTGGTATGAGCGATAGCGCGAGATGATCTTGTCGCGTCCGGTGTACAGCCGCGCCAGGCGCATCGCGTTCTCATTGGCGTCCGCGCCGGCGTTGGTGAAGAAGACCTTCTCGAAGCAAGCCGGGGCGTGCGACAAGATCTTGCCCGCCGCCTCCGCCCGGGTCAGGTTGGCCGTGGAGGGCGCGATCGTGGTGAGGACGCCGGCCTGTTCCTGGATCGCCGCGACGACCTTGGGGTGCTGGTAGCCGATGTTCACGTTGACGAGCTGGCTGGAGAAGTCCAGCCAGCTTTCGCCCGCATGGTTCCACAGCGTGACGCCCTGGCCTCCGGCCACGCTGAACATGGGCAGGTGCGCCTGCGCCGACCATGAGTGGAATATCCGGGCGTGATCTGCGGCGATGACCGCGGCGTCCAACTCAGCGCCGGTCAACCCGGCGCTCACCGGGGCCGTCAGATTCTCGGCCGTGATCACCTGCGCTGTCAAGGACATACGTACCTTCCTCAGTCCGTCACAGGCCGGCGAGCACGTCCGTCGACACCCACCGGCTGCATCTGTTGTTTGTATTACTGTCAGCATTGAATATTTCTGCGGCGTAACCGCTGATCTACGTGTCTGTAAATGCTCACCGCGCGAGCGACCGCGCCCAGATCGACAAGCGAGGAGGTACCGGTGGCCCAGATATCCGCCACCCAGATCGCAGCAGGCCTCGAAGGACGCAGCCCCGCCCAGATCGCCGCCGGCGTCGCCCGCATGGTCAACGAGGGCGTCGTCTCACCCGGCGACCGGCTTCCGATTGTTCACGATCTCGCGCCCCAGCTCGGGGTGAGCACGGGCACCGTTGCGGCGGCATGGAATACGTTATCGGCCCTCGGTCTGGTCGAGTCCAGGGGACGCGCAGGCACCTTCGTGCTGCCCACCCCCGCCAGCTGGCTACCACCGCGCTACCGGCCTAGCCGCAAGATCGACACCGAGGTGCATCTCGATCTGTCGACCGGCACACCCGATCCGTCATTGCTGCCCGACATTCGCGAGCCGCTGATGGCTGCCGCGGCGAATCTGGAGGTCGTTCAGGTGAGCTCCTACCTGGCACCACCAGTGTTGCCCCAGCTCGAATCGCTGCTCCAGGACACCTGGCCGTTCCGGGCTCAGCGCATCACCGTGGTCAACGGCGCGATGGATGGGCTGATCCGCACCCTCAATCAGGTGGTCCGCTTCGGCGACCGCGTCGCGGTCGAGAGCCCCGGCTATCCCCCGGTGTTCGACATCCTCGATCAGCTCGGCCTGGTCCGCGTCCCGATCGCCCTCGACCACGCCGGCGCCACCCCCGATTCGGTCGAAGCAGCGATCACCGCGGGCGCCCGGGCAATGATCCTGCAGCCTCGTGCGCAGAACCCGACCGGCGTATCGATGACGCCGACGCGAGTACGCGAGTTGGCGGCCATCATCCGGGCCCGCACCAGCGGCACCGGCAATCGCAATCGGCTCGTGATCATTGAGGACGATCACAGCGGCCGGATCGCACCGGTTCGCGACATGAGCCTGGGCGTCTACCTGCCCGACCGCGTTGTACACGTCCGCTCGTACTCGAAGACCCATGGTCCCGATCTGCGTATCGCGGGGCTCGGCGGGCCGGCGCACGTCGTGAACGCCATCGTTGCCCGCCGGCTGATGGGCACCGGCTGGACGAGCAGGCTGCTCCAGATGGTGCTCGTGGGCATGCTCACGAACCCCACGAGCATGGCCATCGTGGACCAGGCCGCGCAGGAGTACGCGCACCGCCGCACCGCCATGGCAGCCGCGCTCGCTTCCCACGGGATCGTGGTGCCGCCCGGCGACGGCCTGACCATGTGGATCCCGGTGGCGAACGAGGACGCGGCGATGACGCGACTGCTCGCGGCCGGGATCCGAGCCTCAGCGGGAACGGAGTTCCTCGCGAATCCGGAATGCGCGTCGGATGCGGGCGGGCATCTGCGCATCACGCTCGGCGGGTTGCGCTCGGACTTCGACGCCGTTGCCGCCATCATCGCGAAAGCTGCCCGGAACTGATGCTGGGCCGAGATCCTGCTTCGGCCGGTGCAACCCCGGTCAAGAAGTGGCCCGGCCGGTCACAGCCGAAGGCCCGCACAGTAGGCTCATAACCAGACAACCCCACCGAGGAGCAGGTCGATGACTCTCATCTGGGCTCACGCCAGGTCGGAACAGATCACCGCATCCAACACGCTTGAGGCTTTCCGCGCCGCGATCGACGACGGCGCCGACGGTCTCGAGTTCGATGTTCACCAGACCAGCGACGATGTGCTGGTCTGCGCCCACAACGACGTCCTGGAGGTCCCGGGAGGCGAGAAAGTCAACATTGCCGAGGCCACCTACGACGACCTGCAGAAGCTGGACGTGGGCGACGAGACCACGGGCGTGGCACGCGTGCCCCGTCTGGAGGAGGTTTTCGAGCTCTACGCTCCCACCGACCGGCAGCTGAACGTCGAGGTCAAGAATCTGCCGCATCGCTATCCGGGGATCGCCCAGAACGTGGTGAACCACCTCAACCGATCGGGCATGGCCGACCGCATTGTCGTCAGCAGCTTCGATCACCGGGTGCTGCACGAGATCCAGCAGATCGACCGTTCGGTCGCCGTCGCGGCGCTCTACCCCGATGGTCTGCTGAGGCCGTGGGTCTACCTGAAGATCGTCGGCATCCCCCAGGCCCATCCGCAATACCTTCAGCTCCTGCTGCCGGGCGAGATCACGCACTACCAGCAGGCCGGTATCCCGGTTCGCCCCTGGACGGTGGACGAACCGGAGATCTGGCAGCGTTTCATCGCTGAAGGTCTCGACGGGATCATCACGAATCTGCCGGCCTCGGCACGGGCACTGCGCGACAGTGAGTCCGCCTGAACCGGCATCACGACGCGCAGCTCATCAACCCGAGGTCGGTCTTGAGGTCCAGCACCCGGGCCGCCTTCTCGGTCACTTCGGAGGCGAACTGCGGATCGGCCTGAGCAGCGGCCAGCGTGGCGGCAACCATCTGCTGCGCGGCCGCGCTGTCGGCCACCACCGCCATGTCTCCCCCGGCCCGCAGGAAGGCCAGCCCACGATCGGCGACCGGGTAACCAGCGACCGCGACCGCCGCCCCCAGATCGTCCGACGTGACGACCCCGTTGAAACCCATTCGCTCCCGCAGGATCCCGGTCACGATCGTGGACGAGAAGACCGCCGGATTGTCCGGATCGACCTGATCGTAGATCGCCGACGAAACCATCACCGACGATGCACCCGCGTTGATCGCGGCCTGGAAGCTGGCCAGGTCGGCATCGTCCAACTGGCTCACGCGGTCATGCCCGGCCGCGAAATCGGTGTTCTCATTGACACGACCCAGCCCGGGAAAATGCTTTGCGCTGCTGGCCACCCGTGAATCGCTCAATCCACCGATGACCTCGGCGACCTTCTGGCCGACCACCTCAGGGTCCGAGCCGTAGCCACGATCGAGTTGACCGATGGCAGCGTTGTTGGCGACCTGATCGGCCGGCACCACATCGGCCACCGGCGCCAGATTCCAGTTGACCCCCGCATTGCGCAACTCGCGCCCCCAGCGCTGCCAGCTGCCGCGCAGCTCGGTGTTGTCCAGCTGCGCCTGCTCGGTGGCCGCGGGGATGGTGGCGAAACCGGGCCCGCTGAGCTTCTGCACCAGGCCGCCCTCCTGGTCGGTGGCGATCAGCAGCGGGATCCCGCCGGGGGCGGCATCTTGCAGCTGCTGGGTCTCCGACTGAACAGCGGCCAGTCCAGATGTGCGATTACCCAGCAGGATCACCGCCCCATTGCCGCTGGCGCTGATCTGGGCGATCGCCTGATCGACATCCGAACCGGCCATCAGCACGGTCATGTAGAGCTGGCCGACCTGCTGGGCCAGGCTCAGCCGCTGGGCGTACGCGAAGCACTGCGTCGCCGGATCGATCGTCGCCGCACTGTCGGCGGACGCGGGCAGGCTCGGAGGCGAGAAGGTGATCGTCCGGCTGGGAGTGACCGAACCGGTCTCGGTGCCACCTGAGCCATTCGGGGTGGCCGCGCAACCGGCAAGTCCGAGAGCCAGAACCAGCAATCCAGCCGTCCAACGGCTCCTGCTCATAGCGCTGCGCTCTGTTCGGCGGCTACCCGCAGCACGCCCAGCAGGGCGTTCTCGACCACTTCTGTCAGCGCCGGGTGAATCCAGTACTGGCCCTTGGCCACGTCACTGATCGTCTGATTGAGGTTCATCGCCTGCACCAGCGGCTGAATCAAGATCGTGGCGTCCGGCCCGACGATGTGGGCGCCGAGCAGATGTTCACCGGTGGGATCGGCGAGCAGCTTGACGAAGTGATCGATATCGTTCATGGCCCAGCCGTAGGCGACCGAGGCGTACTCCTGAACGTGAACAACGTAGTCGACGCCGGATTCCTGGAGCTGCTCCTCGGTGGCCCCGACGGAGGCGACCTGCGGTTCGGTGAAGATTCCCTGCGGCACGAAACGCTCGTCACGGGCCTCCAGTGGACGCCCGGCCCGTTCGGCGAGCAGATTGCGCTTTACCAGCCGGGCCTGCGCATTCGCCAGATGCTTGAGCATCTGCGGCGAGCAGACATCCCCGAGCGCCCAGATGTGCGGCACCGAGGTGCGCAGATACTGGTCCACGGGGATGAAGCCTTTCTCGTCGAGCGAGATACCGGCCTTGTCAACGCGCAATTGATCGCCATTGGGGATGCGCCCGACGCAGGTCAGCACCGCATCTGCTTGGTAGGTGTATTCGATGCCGTGGGCATCCTGGGTGCTGACCACCACGCCCCCGGCATCGTCCGAGTCCAGCCCGATCACGCTCTGGTTGAGCCGCAGCACCAGCCGCTGGGCGAGTTCTTCGGTGACCCGGATGGCGACCGAGCTGTCGAGGGCCCGCAGCAGCGGCTCGCTGCGGGAGATGATCGAAACCTGTGAGCCCATCGCGGCGAAGATGTGCGCGAACTCGACGGCCTCGATACCGCCGCCGAGAATGATCAGGCGCTGCGGCAGTTCCTCGACTCGCATGATCGATTCCGACGTGTAGACGAAGGCCTGCAGATAAGGGTCGTCGAAGCCGGGCGCCCGGACCTGGCGTGGCCGCGATCCGGCGGCGATGACGATACGGTCCGCGGTGATCTGCCGGTGTCCGACACGCACGGTGTGATCGTCCACGAACGTCGCCGAACCGAACAGCACCTGCAGGTTCTCACGCCTGATCAACCCGGCCAGCCCGGACGCCGAGATGGCGTCGGTGCGGCCGAACGTGCGGGCCTGGATGGCCTTGAAGTCGATCCCCTGAACACCCAGATCGACATCGACGCGTGCCGCGTGAGTCGGCGCCAGAGCGTAGGTGGCCGGAAACGAGAACATCTTGCTGGGAATGCAGCCGGCGTTCAGGCAGGTGCCGCCGAACGCGTCGTTGGGACCGATGCCGTTGTCGATCAGTGCGATCTGCCAGTCGTTGATGTCGTCATCGATCAACGACAGACCCGAGCCCGACCCGATGATGCACAGATCGACATGGTCCGCGGCAGCTGTGTTGTCTTGCATGCTTGTCATCCTCTCAGCCTCCGCTCCTCAGTGGCCGGACGAAAACGCCTTGTTACCGTTTTCTCTCAGCAGGTCGCGCGCCGGTTCGGCGTAGGTCACCCCGCTCAAGTGGCCGTCGGTGAATCGGAAGGTTGTCACGCTGGCCAGGGTGCACTGCCGCTTGCGGGGATCGTGAGCGAGCGGGCGTCCCTCAGCCGCGCGCCGCGCGATCCAGATCGGCAGTTGATGGCTGACCAGCACGGCCTGCCCGGTTGGGCTCAGCTCGCTCGCGGTGTCGGCGATCGCATCGAGCATCCGAGCGGCAAGCACGACATAGGGTTCTCCCCACGATGGGCGCAGCGGATTGACGAAATAGCGCCAGTTGCGGGGGTCGAAGATCGCCACGTTGTGCTTCCCGAAGACCTGGCCAGCCAGTTTGTTGTCGGCCTCGATCAGCCGGTCATCGATGCGGACCGGGAGTTGGGGATGGGTCGCTGCGATCGGTGCAAGGGTCTCCTGGGCACGTTCGAGCGGTGAGGAGCGCAACTGCTCAAGTTCGATGGGGGCGAAGTACTCGGCCAGTCGGTTCGCCATGGCCCTGCCGGTATCGGAGAGGTGATAGCCGGGCAGCAGTCCGTAAAGGATGCCGGTCGGGTTGAACACCTCGCCATGGCGCACGACGTGCACCTGGGCTGCTGGACTGGAGTCTGTCTGGCTGGGTTGCACGAATGAAGCCTACCGGCTGTGCGCCTGGGGCCATGAACTCGAAGCCGGGGACTACTTGTTTCGTCTTCTGGGCCGCTGCAGGGAGGGCTTGCGGACCGGTTCACCGCGGGCGCCGAGCTGCTCGGCCCGTTTGACGGCGAATGCCGCCAGAGCGTCCACGAGATCGGCCTGGTTCGGCTGCGAGGCGACCACATCCACCCGCAGATTCGCCTCCTCGCAGGCGGCGACAGTGGCCGGGCCGATCGCCGCGATGATGGTGTCGACATGCGGTTTGCCGGCGATGCCGACCATATTCCGCACGGTCGAGGCAGAACTGAAGACCACGGCGTCGAATCGTCCGGCCTTGATGGCATCGCGGATCTCGGCGGCCGGCGGCGCGGCGCGAACCGTGCGGTAGGCGACCACATCGTCGACCTCCCAGCCCAGTTCGTTCATGCTCTGTACCAGCGAGTCGACCGAGACATCGGCACGGGGGATGAAGATGCGGTTGATGGGGTCGAGCAGATCGTCGAAGATCGGAAATTCTGAGGCGAGTGCTTCGCTGCGCGCCTCGCCCTCGGGCACCAGATCGGGGGTGATACCCCAGCCGCGAAGCGCGGTCACGGTGTCGGCGCCGACGGCCGCGATGCGCAGACCGGAGAAGGCACGCGAATCGAGCCCGAGCCCGACCAGCCGTTCGGTGACAGCGCGCACCGCCTGCGCGGAGTTGAAAATGATCCACTGGTAGCGGCCGTCGACCAGACCCTGGATGGCGCGTTCCATCGGCTGCGGGTTGCGCGGTGGCTCCACCGAGATCGTCGGTATCTGCACCGGCACCGCACCGTGGTGCTCCAGGCGGCGTTCCATGGCCCCCGACAGCCCCTTGGTGCGCGGAACCAGCACATGCCAGCCGAACAGGGGTTTGGATTCGAACCAGTTCAGGCTGGGATCGCGTACGGCAGCGGGACCGATGATCACGGCGGACGGGCGATCCTGGACGGCGTTCAGCACGTCGGCCAGCTCACCGAGAACCGTCGGAGTGGTCTTCTGAGCGCTGGTGGCGTAGTCGGAGACCACCAGGGCGCGGGTGTCGGCCGGCAGTCCGATCTGCTCGGCGTGAGCGATGATGTCGTCGGCCTGCTGATCGGGGAGCAACGCCACGAACGACTCACCATCGCCGGACATCGCTGCCGATCCGGACCACAGCCGGAAACCCGGTCCCGGCGTGATGCCGGTCGACGTGATCGCGAGACTGAGCCTGGACAGGCCCGGCACCATGTCGATACGACAGCCGTTGGCCCTGAGTTCGGAGGTGTAAGACGCTGCCTCGGCGTCCATCAAGGGGTCGCCGGCCAACAGCCAGACCACGCTCAGCCCGGATTGGACGAGCGTGGTGATCTTGTCCAGGTCGGGATGATCGTCGGCGACGACCGTCACCGCCCGGTCCGGAGTGGTGATTTCGGGTTCGTCCAGCAGTCCCTCGTCCACGCCGGGATTGAGGACGATGACATCGGCTTCCTCAATGGCCTTCAGACCGGCCAGCGTCAGCCGCAGCGGACCGCCCAGTCCAACCCCGACGAAAATCACATAGCCGGGGATGACCCGGGCCGGATGGCGGCTGGCCGTCAGGACGGCCGGATCACAATCGGCAAGCGCCAGTGTTGATCGCTGCTCACTCACGGCAACTCCTCAACCCGCGGACGTGTGACGAAGTTTCTGCGCATGACCACCCGAAGAGCACGACAACCTCGAGCACATCAATGGCTGACCGCCAGGCCGAAGCCCGGCAGAGCTTAGCGGCCTGCCCTGCGGCGCTGGATGCGCGTCTTCTTCAGCAGCTTGCGATGCTTCTTCTTCGCCATCCTCTTGCGGCGCTTCTTGATGACCGATCCCACTGTGATCCTCTCGAGAATCTGAATGTCTTGGTGTGATGAGTTGCGACGCGCACAGACTCACCGTGTGCGGCTAACCGCAACTTGAGCAGTTTACCGCGGGGGCTTCGGAATGAACAATCGTCATTCCCCACGGCTGCGCCGGTAGGCGGCCCACACCGCGTCGCTGACAGCGGCCCGAGTGGCGTGCGCGTCGAGCGCGCGGATGCCCGCGGCGGTGGTGCCGCCGGGTGAGGTGACCCGCTCCCGGAGCACCGTCGGATGCTCTCCGGCAGCGAGCAGCCGAGCCGAACCAATGATCATCTGGCGAGCCAGTTTGTCGGCCTGCTGACGGGTCAGCCCGACCTGGACCCCGGCCTCGGTCAGCGCCTCGGCAAGATAGAAGACATAGGCAGGGCCGGAGCCGCTGACTGCTGTCACGGCGTCTTGCAGCGACTCGGGGACGATCATGGTCTCCCCGACCGCCTGCATCAGGCTGGTGGCCAGATCGAGCTGCTGTGGGCTGACCGTCTCGTTGGGCGACAGCGCAGACATGCCCGCCCCGACCTGCGCAGGGGTATTCGGCATGACCCGGACGACCGGGGTGCCCCCGGGCAGATGTTCGGCGAGCAGGCCGAGCGGGACGCCCGCGCACATCGACATCACCAGCGTCTGCTCACCGATCAGCGGTGCGATCTGCTGGCAGGCGGCGGCTGCGATCTTCGGCTTGACGACGACCGCGATCACCTCGGGAGTGCCGGTGATCTCAGTGGCGGAGGCCACCACCTGCAGACCGGCGACCGAGGCCAGTTCGGCGCGACGATCTGCGCTCGGCTCGACGACCCGGACTCTCGTCCAGCCGTCGGCGACCAGGCCGGAAGCGATCGCGGTGCCCATCACGCCGCCTCCGACGACAACGACATCTGCTGTCGTGCGACCCGTCATGTCAGCCTCGGTCTGCCGCAACGAGTTCGGCGATCTGGATGGCATTCAGCGCGGCACCCTTGCGCAGGTTGTCGCAGCAGATGAACATCGTCAGGCCTCGCCCGTCGGGCACGGACTGATCGACGCGGATGCGCCCGACCAGGCTCGGATCGATGCCGGCCGCCTGGCGGGGCGTCGGAATGTCGACCAGCTTGACCCCGGGGGCATCGGCGAGCAGCGCCTTGGCCTCGTCCGGGCCGATCGGGCGCTCGAAGGTCGCGTTGACACTGAGCGAGTGAGCGGTGAAGACCGGGACACGCACGCAGGTGCCGCTGACCAGCAGATCCGGCAGGTGCATGATCTTGCGGGATTCGTTGCGCAGCTTCTGCTCCTCGTCGGTCTCCAGCCAGCCGTCGTCGACCAGCGACCCGGCGTAGGGCACGACGTTGAAGGCGATCGGCGCGACGTAGGGGCCGAGATCGTCGGGAGTGGCAACGGCCTGGCCGTCGTAGGTGAGCCGCGCGAAATCCTGGCCGACCGCGGCCACCGACTGATCGTGCAGAGCCCGCACGCCTGCCAGACCCGAACCCGAGGTCGCCTGATAGGTGGCGACGATGAGGCGCTCCAGGCCGGCGGCATCACTCAACGGCTTGAGCACCGGCATCGCGGCCATCGTGGTGCAGTTCGGGTTCGCGATGATGCCCTTGGGCGGGTTGATCGCGTCCTGCGGATTCACCTCGGACACCACCAGCGGCACATCGGGATCGCCGCGCCAGCACGAGGAGTTGTCGACGACGGTTGCGCCCGCGGCGGCAACCTTCGGCGCGTAGATCTGGGACGCGGCCTTGCCGGCGGAGAAGATCGCGATGTCGAGGCCCTCGAAGGACGCCGTGGCCATGTCTTCCACGACGATCTGCTCGCCACGCCAGTCGAGCTTCTTACCCGCGGAGCGTTCGGACGCGAAGTACCGCATCGAATCGACGGGAAAGTTACGCTCGTCGAGCAACGTCCGCATGACGTTGCCGACCTGACCGGTGGCACCGAATACTCCAACTCGCATACGGGCCAGCTTATCGTCCGCGGCCACCATTACGCTCACCGCTACCGCCGCCAGCCATGCCACGGGCTAGAGCCAGCCGACGACCCCGGCGAGCAACGAATAGCCGACGAAAGCGGTGATGTCGATCACCGTGTGGGCGATCACCAGCGGCCACAAGCGTCTGGTCCGCTGGTACAACCAGCCGAGCAACAGGCCGAACACCAGGTTGCTGATGAATCCCCCGAAGCCCTGATAGAGGTGATAGCTGCCGCGGATCAGCGCACTCACCACGATCGCGGCGCCCGGATGCCAGCCGGATTGCCGCCACCGGGTGGTCAGGTAGCCGATCATCACCACCTCTTCGAGGAAGCCGTTCTGGAACGCTGCCAGGCAGTACATCGGGATCGTCCACGAATCCGAACCCAGATCGGCCATCACGATGGTCGTGTTGATGCCCAACTGCCGCGCCAGCAGGTAGAAGCCCAGCGCGGGTCCCAGGATCAGCAACGCCAAGCCGACCCCCAGCGCGATGTCGCGCCCGACCCGGCGTCCGTCCAGACCGATCGCCCGCCACGGACTCGGCCCCGGCGGCCAGATCCGCCAGAGCAGGTAGATCGCCAGGAACGGCGCGCAGAACGGCAGCAGATTATTGGCCAGCTGATAGGCGAGGTCGAGCCAGGGCCGGTCGGGGGTGACCGCCGAGTTCATCGTCGATGTCTGCTCCGACAAGGGCACCTGGTAGGTCAGCCGGTTGATGATGTTGAGGATGGAGTAGACCGCCGACTTGCCCAGCGATATCCCGAGAATCAGCAGGGTCTCGAGCACCAGACGTGGACGCGTGCGCGCGGCAGTCGCCGCCACCTCAGCGCTTCCCGAACAGCGAACGCGCGAACAACGCCGCATTGGCCGGCCGCTCGGCCAGCCGCTGCGTGTAGTAGTCGTACCAGCCCGGCCCGAACGGCACCAGCACGCGCGAACGGTAACCGACGTCGGCCAGTCTGCGTTGCTCCATCGGGCGCACGCCGTGAAGCATCTGGAACTCGTAGCTCTCGGGTGGACGGCCGGTGCGCCTGATCAGCTCTTCGGCGATCGAGATCATCCGCGGATCGTGGCTGGCCACCAGTGCGATGACCTGACTGTTCATCAGCATCCGCAGGTCGCGGACGAAGGCCAGGTCGATCTCATGGCGGTTCCGGAATGCCACCTGCTTGGGCTCGCGGAAGACCCCCTTGCACAGTCTGATCCGGCGGCCAGGCATGGCCAGGTCCGACAAATCGCGCTGCGTGCGGTGCAACGCCGCCTGTACCGTCACTCCGACGGCCGGGATGTCTTGGTGCAGCTGCTCCCAGGCGCGCAGCGTCGGCTCCACCAACTCGTAGTCGCCCATGTCGACTGTCACCAGCACTCCGGCATTGCTGGCCGCGCGACAGATCGTGCGCGCTGCCCCCAACGCGAAATGCCGGCCTTCGGCCCCGAGCCGCTGGCCCAGCCGGCTCAATCGCAGCGACAGTTCCGACGACGAGCTGATGCCTTCATCACTCAGCCGCCGGACGATGGTCAGATAGACGTCCTTGTTGGCGGCAGCCTGTTCAAGGGTGTTCACATGATCACCGAGATAGCCCACGCTGACCAGCAATCCCTTGTCGATCAGCGATATCAGCACCGGGATCAGATCGTCCAGGTCTTGACCGGCGACGTAACGGGCCACCAGATCGCGCGCTGCCGATGTCGACATGGCAGCCTCCCGGACGCGGTCGCGCTGCGCCCACCGGGTGACCAGATCACTCATCATTGCCCTTCACTCCTACCTGCCTGCACGGCCGCCGAAATGTGCCGCCTGGTCTGATCGAGGCAATCTGCCAGCAACTGTGCGCGTTCATCGGCGGTAGCAGCCCGGCGAGTGTTGACTTCGTGAATGATATGCCCCTGGTACCCGCGCCGGAGCAGAGTCTCCACTACCTCCCACGATCGCTGGTTTCCCTCGCCGGGCAGCAGATGCTCATCCAGCACCGAGCCGCTGCCGTCGGTCAGGTGGAGGTGGCGCAGCCGCGGGCCCCAATCGTCCAGATAGCTGAGCGAACGTGCCCCGGCGGTCGCCGCATGCGACAGATCGAGGGTCAGCCACTCATAGGGCTGATCGGTGGGATCCCAATCGGGCGCATAGGCCTGAGCGATCAGCCCGGGCGCCCGCCACGGATACATGTTCTCCACCGCAATAATGATGCCGGTGCGCTCGCTGAGCTCGTAGACGGTTTCGGTGAACGTACTCGCATAGCTGCGCTGCCAAGCGAACGGCGGATGCACGACCACCAGATCGCTGCCCAGCAGCAGGGCAGCCTCGCACGATCGGCGGAGTTTCTCTCCCGGATCGGTGCCCCACACGCGCGGGGTGAACATCAGGCACGGCGCATGAACGCTCAGCACCGGCACCTGGTACTCGTCCCGGAGTTGCCGCACCTGATCAAGATCAGCACTCGCGGCATCGGTTCCCACCATCAGTTCGATGCCGTCGTAGCCGAGTTGCGCCGCCAGCTGGAAGGCACTGCCGGTCGAATCGGGAAAAACGGCCGACGTACTCAAGCCCACGGTGGGCGTCGCGGAGCCATCGTCGGGCAGCGCTCGCCGAGCCGGCTCCGGATGGTCAGCAGATTCCACGAATCCACCGTACTTGGCCAATCCATCAGTTGTGCTGCCCCGACCCCGGATTCGCAGATACCCAACCGAGTTGCGACAATGGCTGCATGCATATCGACCATCTGACATTCGTGGCTGGCCCGCAGGGACTGCAAGCAACCGTAGATGAGTTGAGCGAGGTCTTGGGACGCGAGTTCAAGGACGGGGGCTTCCACCCCCGCTTCGGCACCCGCAACAACATCCTGCCGCTGACAGACGGCCGCTATCTCGAGGCTGTCGAGGTACTCGATCATCCGGCCGCGGACAAGGCGGTCTACGGCCAGGTCGTGCGCGCTCGCCAGGCGCTGGGCGGCGGCTGGCTGAGCTGGGTGATAGCGGTGGACGATCTGGCCCCATTCGAGAGGCGTCTGGAGCGCAGCGCGGTGCCCGGTTCGCGGCAGTTCCCCGATGGACGACGACTCGAGTGGCATCAGATTGGCGTCAAGGGATTGATGACCGATCCTCAGCTGCCCTACTTCTTGAAGTGGGAGTCCGCTCCGGAGGTGCTGCCCTCGGCTCTGCACGGTGATGTGCGGCTGGACACCATCGAGATCGCCGGGTCCCGCTCCCGCGTCGAGGAATGGGTCGGCGCTCCGATCACCGAGTTGCTGGACGACATCAAGATCAACTTCACCAGCCCAAACGGCTCTCCAGGGATCTCTTCGGTGACCTTCGAGGTTCCCGGACGCGGGCTGATCCGCGTCTGAGCTTGTCCGCTCGATTCGGCGAGCCCGTCGGTTACCGCGGCGCTTCGCCTTGCCCCCGCAAGATATCGCGGGACAACCGGGCGCACGACGAAAACGTCAGTGCCGCCCTCTAGTCTCTTCGCATGGCTACCAAGACCGACGGATATCAGTGCACCGAATGCGGTTGGACGTCCGTGCGCTGGGTCGGCCGCTGCGGCGAATGCCAGACCTGGGGATCGGTAGCCGAACGTGGTGCACCCAAGCTCGAATCCGTCAGCGCATCGGTGCCGGCGCACGCCGCTGTACCGATCGGCGAGGTCGACATCCAGGCCGCGCAGCGCACCCTCACCGGCATCGGCGAACTGGATCGCGTGCTGGGCGGAGGACTCGTGCCGGGCGCCGTGGTCCTGCTGGCCGGCGAGCCGGGGGTCGGTAAGTCGACTCTGCTCCTCGAGGTGGCGGCCCGCTGGGCGCAGGCCGGGCAGACCACCCTGTACGTCTCGGGTGAGGAATCGGCTGCTCAGGTGCGGCTGCGCGCCGAACGCACCCATGCGGTGGCCGACAAGCTCTATCTCGCTGCGGAAACCGACCTCGGCACGGTGCTGGGCCATATCGAGCAGACCGCGCCGAGCCTGCTGGTGGTCGACTCCGTCCAGACCATCGGCACCGCCGAAGCCGACGGTTCGCCCGGCGGAGTGACCCAGGTGCGGGAGGTGACCGGGGCGCTGGTGCGCGTCGCCAAGCGGCGTGGCATGGCAGTGATCATCGTCGGCCATGTCACCAAGGACGGCCAGGTCGCCGGCCCCCGCTTCTTGGAACACCTGGTCGACGTCGTGCTGTCATTCGAAGGCGACCGGCATTCGGGTTTCCGGATGGTACGCGCCAACAAGAACCGCTTCGGGCCTGCTGACGAGGTCGGCTGCTTCGAGATGGGCGAACACGGCATCGTCGAGGTTCCCGATCCTTCGGGTCTGTTCACCTCACGCCATGAGGAGCCGGCGCCGGGCACCTGTGTCACCGTCACCAGAGAAGGCAGCCGCTGCATGCTGGCCGAGGTGCAGTCGCTGGTCGCCTCCGTCGCCGCGGACACCCCGCCCCGCCGGGTGACCCACGGGGTGGACGGGTCGCGGGTGGCGATGATCCTCGCGGTTCTGCAACGGCGCGCGAATTTCGGCCTGTCGAGGCACGATGTCTATGTCTCGACCGTGGGCGGGGCACGTATCCTCGACCCCGCCGCCGATCTGGCACTGGCGATCGCGATCGCGTCCGCGGGGCTGGACGAAGGGTGCCATCGCAAGGTGATCGCGCTCGGCGAGATAGGGCTGGCCGGAGACCTGCGGCGGGTTCCCGGGCTGGAGCAGCGCGTTGGCGAGGCCGCCCGGCTGGGTTTCGAACTCGCCTTGGTGCCGGCAGGAAACCGGGATCCCAACAACCGGTTGCCCCGGATGCACGGGCTCAAGGTCGTCGAGGTGGCCACGGTCGCCGAAGCCCTGGGCGCCCTCGGGCTGAGACGAAGCCGCTCCTCGGCGACTCGGGCTTCAGTAACCGAAGCCGAATACCCACCCGCCTAGACTGGTTGCCGTGAGCAAAGACCTGGGCCACGACGAGGAGCGGTACCGGCGATACCGCGCGCTGCTCGCGCCCGGCACCCCACTGCGCGAGGGGCTGGAGAGGATCCGCGCCGGTCACACCGGAGCCCTGATCGTGCTGGGCACCAACCCGGTGGTCGAGCAGGTGTCCACCGGCGGCTTCACGGTCAACACCGACTTCACGCCGACCGCGCTTCGCGAACTGGCGAAGATGGACGGCGGCATCGTCGTCGACGACGATCTGACGACCATCATCAGCGCAGGGGTCCACTTCTCCCCTTCGGCATCCCTTCCGACGGTCGAAACCGGCACCCGGCATCGGACCGCAGACCGCGTCGCACTGCAATCGAATGTGCCAGTGGTGACGGTATCGGCGGCCATGTCGGTCATCGCGCTGTTCATGGCCGGGCTGAGATATCCGATCGAGAGTTCGGAACAGATCCTGGTGCGCGCCGAGCAGGCTGTGGCCACCCTCTCGCGCTACCGCGAACGCCTTGATTCGGTGACCCGGGAACTGTCCGGGCTGGAGATGGACGACCTGGTCACGGTCGGCGACCTCGTCCAGGCCGTGCAGCCGCTGGCGATGGTGCGCCGGCTCGCCGAGGAACTCGAAGGCCACGTCGAGGCACTCGGCGTGGACGGCCGGCTGCTCCAGCTGCAGATGTACGAGTTGACCCAAGGCATCGACCAACTCGCCACTCTGCTCGAACTCGACTATCGCGATGCCGGAGCCGAACGGTTCACCTTGGATGTGCTGCGCCATCTGCCGACCGGAGACCTCCTCGATCCGGTGACCGTCGCCAGCGCGATCGGCTTGACCTCCGCGGATCTGGACACGCACCTGCGCGCGCACGGATACCGGATCGTCTCGCAGTCGGCGCAGATGAGCACCACGACCGCGGGGCGCCTGCTTGAGCATTTCGGTTCGCTGCAGGCTGTTTTCGCCGCCTCCGGTTCGGAGCTGGCGGCAGTGCCCGGAGTGGGTACGGCGCGGGCGCGGGCGATCCGTGACGGCCTGGCCCGGATCTCCGACAGCGTCAGCTCACGCTGACGCGCAACCATTTCGCCGAGGACGGCTCACCGGTGCTCAGCTCTGCAACTGCATCACGAATCGCGCGCTCGACTGGCCGATGGAAGCAGTCGCCACATAGGTGCCCGCACCCAGCGTCTCGTCGCTCAACTCGCAGCCGTCGGCACGCTTGATCGGCCAGCTCACGTCGAATCCGCCCTCTTGCCCCGCAGCCAGATCGAGGTTCCCGGACGGATGCCATTCCGCACAATCGTTGGTGCTCCAGATCTCGTCGGTGCCCGAAGTGATCGCCAAGGCCGCCGCGCTGGCAGCCAGATCGAGTTGGCAGGACTGTTCGGTGGTGCTCACCACGACATGAAAGCCTGCCTCAGGTTCCGCCCGGGACAAGGGCGTGGTGCCTTCGACCCGCAGAGTGAGCTTCGCGGGCTGGCAGCCCGCCGGTGTGGGCTCACCGGCCGGGGGTGCGGCCTCGGTCGGCTGTTCGGCGGTCGGCTCGGATGCCGGCACACTGGCGACGGTTTCGGGGGCCGGGGTCGGCGTGGCCGTGGGGGTGCTCGGGCTCGGGCTCGGTGTCCGAGAGGCACTCGCCGACACCGAAGGGCTCGGGCTGACCGGAGTTCCGGTCACCGATCTCGGGCGCCCGAACAGCCAGATGATTCCGGCGATCACGGCGACGGCCACGGCGAGGACGATGGCGCGCCGCATCCAGTAGACGCGCGGCTCCTCGGGGCCGATGGGTTCCAGCCAACCCTGCATGGCGTCATCGTAGGTGTCCGTATCATGGTTGGCCTGCTCCCACGCGGACGATCGGGCGCTTCTCGACATCCGGCTACGCTGGCCGGGTGAGGGACCGGGCCGAGATCGTGCAGCAGCTGATCGCCTGGTTCGGTGTGCACGCCCGCGATCTGCCCTGGCGTCACAACGATCCCTGGGCGGTCATGGTGAGCGAGTTCATGCTGCAGCAGACCCCGGTTTCCCGGGTGCTTCCGCTCTGGCAGGCCTGGCTCGAGCGCTGGCCGACCCCAGCCGCACTGGCCGCCGAGCAAAGCTCGGAGGCGGTGCGGGCCTGGGGACGCCTCGGCTACCCGAGACGCGCACTTCGCCTGCATGCCAGCGCCACCGCGATCACCGAACGCCACGGCGGTCAGGTTCCGGACCGTCTCGAAGAACTGTTGGCCCTGCCCGGAGTCGGCGACTACACGGCAGCCGCCATCGCGAGCTTCGCATTCGGCGCGGCCGTGCCGGTCCTGGACACCAATGTGCGCCGGGTGCTGACTCGCCTCGAGGTGGCCGAGGCCGTGCCGGCCGCGAGTCTCACCAAGGCAGAGCGTGCCCGAGCCCAGCTCTACACGGATGCTGCCGGGCAGCTGGCACCGCGCTGGGCAGCCGCGGTGATGGAGTTCGGGGCTTTGGTCTGTCTGGCGCGCCGTCCTCGCTGCGCTTCGTGTCCGGTGGCCCACGCCTGCGCGTGGCGGGCGGCAGGCCATCCGCTACCTGCCGCGGCCGCGCGTCCTCAGTCGTGGCATGGCAGCGACCGACAGTGTCGCGGAGCGTTGCTCGATGTCGTCCGTCGATCACCCGGCGGCGTCCCGACACAGGTAGTGCTCGACAGTTGGCACCTGCGGGCACAGGCCGAGGCATGCCTCGCCGCGCTGGAGGCCGACGGGCTGGTACACCGGACCGCAGACACGGTGACCCTGTGAACCAGCAAACCTGTCGGACGACGGTGGCTCGCCCGGCAGGACGCAGCCCCGAGGCTAGGTGACGGCAGGGAACTCCTCGGTGTGGAACTCCACATCGGAGACCTCCGGGACCTCCGCGGTGATCAACGTACCGTCTTGTCGGCGTCCACCGATGATCGGGTGCGCGGAGGTCAGCGTCGGAAGGTACAGCCCCTGGTGAGCCAACCGGACCTCCAGAGGGGTCGTGCCCACTTCGTACTCGGTTCCCCGGACCCGGACCTTCACCGGGTCGCCGCTCAGCAGCGTGAAGGTCATGCTGCGGCGGGTGAGCTGCACCTGAATGTGGCTGCGACGGTAGGCCAGCGCGAACGTGAGATGCCCCCATCTGCGCGGCAGCCTCGGGTCGAAGCAGAGTATTTCGCCGTCGTCGCGAAGACCACCGAAACCGCACACCAGCGCCCGCCAGGTGCCTGCTGCCGAGGCGATGTGCACACCATCCGAGGTGTTCCCGTGAGTGTCGCCGATGTCGACGAACAGCCCCCGGTAGAAATAGTCCAGCGCCATGTCCTGGTGGCCCACCTCGGCCGCGACGATCGCCTGCATGACCGCCGACAGGCTTGAGTCACCCGTGGTGATCGGGTCGTAGTACTCGAAGTCGGCCCGCTTCTCCTCGAGGCTGAACTCGTTGCTGCGCAGGAAGAGCGCCAAGACCACATCGGCCTGCTTGAGGACCTGAAAACGGTAGATCACCAGCGGGTGGTAGTGCAGCAGCAGCGGGTAGCTTTCCTCGGGCGTATTCTCCAGATCCCACAATTCCTTCGCAACGAACGCATCGTCCTGCGGATGAATACCGAGGCGCTCATCGAAGGGAATCTTCATTCCGTTTGCGCACTGCTCCCAGTTCGCGACTTCTTCCTCGCGCAGGTTCAGCGTATGCACCAGCCGCTGATAGGCCTGAGTATCCTCGGCGGCGAGCTTGCGGACCATCCGGATCGCCAGACGTAGATTCCAACGCGCCATGACATTGGTGTAGGTGTTGTTGTTGACGACGGTGGTGTACTCGTCGGGTCCGGTCACACCGTGAATCTCGAAGTTCTCCACGGCATTGACGCGCCAGAATCCCAGATCCACCCACATGCGGGCGGTTTCGACCAGCAGTTCAGCGCCCTCGTCGTAGGCAAACTCACGGTCACCGGTCATCGCCACGTAGTGCCCGATCGCATACGCGATGTCGGCGTCGATATGGTATTGCGCGGTGCCCGCCGCATAGTAAGCGGACGCTTCCTCACCATTGATGGTGCGCCATGGGAACAGCGCCCCCTTGGTGGACATCTCGCGGGCTCGTTCGCGGGCTTCCTTCAGATGAGTGAAGCGGAAACGCAGCGCATTGCGCGCCTGCTCGGGGCTGGTCAGGGTCAGGAAGGGCACCATGTACACCTCGCTGTCCCAGAAGTAGTGGCCCTCGTAACCGTCCCCGGTCAGGCCCTTCGCGGGAATGCCCGCACCATCGGCTCTGGCAGCCGCCTGTGCGAGCTGGAAGATGCACCACCGGATCGTCTGCTGAATTCGCGGGGTGGCACCCACCGAGACATCGCTGTGTTCCCAGAACGTCGCCAGCCACTGGCGCTGCGCCTCGTAGTGGCAGTCGAAGCCGCTTTCGCGGACTCGGTCAAGTGTGCGCCGCACCCGGTCGCTGAGTTCGCGCACGGGCACGCTTCGCGAGGTGTGATAGGCGACAGCCTTCGTGATCACAATCGGCTGACCCTGTTTGGCCGAGATCCGGTAGACCTTCCGGCCCTGATCCTCGGTCGTGTCGTCCAGCTCGGTGTACATATTGCGGGTTTCGATCCGATGATCGGCGCCGACGGCCAGCGTCATTCCCGAATTCGTGACCCGATATCCCAAGATCATCCGACGCGGGCTGTGCCAGCTCATCTGCGATCGCAGCACGCGATGATCAAGCCCCGGGTTCTTGCGCGGATCCGAATCCGAACCTGCGGCCTGACGACCTGCGTAATCGTCGAAATCTTCTTTGTTGACGATCTGGGACGAAATGACGATCGGCGCATCGCCTTCCAGCAACCGAACCTCGTAGGTCATCAACGCCAGGTGACGCTCGGTGAAGCTCACCATCCGGGTTGAACGGACCTGCACCCGTTTGCCCGCAGGTGTGCGCCAGATCAGTTCGCGGCGCAGCACCCCCTCACGGAAATCGATCCGCCGCTCATAGGCCTGCAGATCGGCGACGCTCAACAGCAGCGGCTCATCGTCCACGTAGAGGCGGATCATCAGTGAGCTCGGTGCATTGATCAGGGTCTGGCCGGTACGCGCCAAACCGTAGGCGTTCTCGGCGTGCCGGATATCCCAGGTCTCGTGGAAGCCATTGATGAACGTGCCGATGTAGTGCGAGTCGCGGCCCTCCTCGGGGTTGCCGCGCATGCCGATGTAGCCGTTCGCCGTGGAGAACAATGTCTCGGTCTGCCCGAGATCGGCCGAACTGGGATAGTTCTCGATCAGCGCCCACTCATCGGGCGGGAAGCGGTGATCGGCCAACGGATTCAGATCGGTCTTCTTCATGCGGATCACGGCAGCAACTCCTCGCAATCGGCGACCACTATGTCAGCACCCGCCGCTTCAAGCGCATCGGCCCCAGCACCACGGTCGATGCCCACGACCAGGCCGAACCCGCCGGCGGCCCCGGCTGCCACACCCGACAGCGCATCCTCGAGCACGACGGACTCCGCCACCGGGACATCCAGCAGCTGCGCGGCACGAACGAAGACGTCGGGCGCCGGCTTGCCCGGCAGCCCCAGCTGATGGCCGAGGTTGCCGTCCATGACGACCGTGAAGTAGTCGACGAGCCCGGCCGCATCCAGCACGGCCTCAGCGTTCCGTGAGGAGCTCACGACCGCCATCGGCAACTCGACTGCCGCCAGATAGTCGAGCAGCCGCAGCGACCCCGGATACGGGGCGATGCCGTCTCGGGCGAGCACATGGTTGAAGTACTCGTTCTTGCGGTTGCCCAGCCCGCAGACGCTGTCGGTCTCGGGGATGTCGGAGGCCTGCCCGACCGGCAACTCGATACCCCGGCTGGCCAGGAAGGATGCCACGCCCTCATAGCGCGGCTTGCCATCCACGTAGGCGAAATAGTCGGCGTCGGTGTACGGCTCGTCGATGCCGCGAGCGCTCAGGAAGTCGTTGAACATCTGTGACCAGGCACGCATGTGCAGATCTGTGGTCGGAGTAAGAACTCCATCGAGGTCGAACAATGCGGCTCGGTAGTCGTTCCAGTTCACAGAACCTAGGGTAAGCGCACCCGCGCTCCACTCCCAATGCGTTACCCGACCGTAGCTGAAACGTCACATCAGCGGAGAGAATGTGCGTAGCACCAACCACCCCGCACGGCGCCACCACGGTGTGGAGCGCACCATGGCGAGGTCGATGCGGCGGCACTTGGCCAACGTCTCCTCGAAGTCGGCAGACATGTCTGCGATCGCGGAGGTCTGATACATCCACACCGCGTTCTCCTGGTGCAGATAGAAGCTGCGGAAATCGAAGTTGATCGTCCCGATGATGGCCGTGTCGTCGTCCACGATCATCTGCTTGGCGTGAATGAAACCTGGCGTGTACTCGTAGACCGCCACCCCGGCCTCGACCAGCTGGCGATAGTTCGACCGCGTCACCGAGTAGACATAGGACTTGTCGGGAATGCCGGGGGTAATGATCCGCACCTGCACCCCGGACTGGGCAAGCGCTACGAAGACTGCCGTCATCTCGCTGGTCGGCACCAGATACGGCGTGGTCAGATCGACCCGGAACTTTGCCCGGCTCATCATTCCGCGGTAGGCGGCCCAGCCCAACGAGAGATCGTCGAACGGCGTGTCGTCATAGTTCACGACCACCCCGGGCCCACCGGGCTGCGCGTCGATCTCCTCCTCGCTGGGATGCAGCGCGGCCAGATCGGTGCGATCACCGGACACCAGATCCCAGATCGTGAAGAACAGCGACGCCATCCCCCAGGCGCCCGGCCCGCGCAGCCGGATCGTGGTGTCCTTCCAATGGCCGAACCGCTGGATCGCATTGATGTACTCGTCGGCGATATTGATGCCACCGGTGAACGCGACCAGCCCGTCCACCACCGTGAACTTGCGGTGATCGCGGTTGTTGTAGCGCAGCGTCAGCCCGGGGCCCAACTTGTTGAACGACTGGACGCGCACCCCGGCGCGCTTCAGATCCTTGGCGAAGTTGTCAGGAAGGTGCCAAAGCGATCCGAGATCGTCATACATGACCCAGATCTGCACCCCTTCGCCCGCCTTGCGTGACAGCACCTCGAACAGTGCCCGCCACATCTTGCCGTCGGAGACGATGAAGTACTCCATCGCTATCCACCGCTTGGCGTTCTCGAGTGCCTCGAGCATCGCCACGAAAGCGTCTTCGCCGAGCGGATAGTAGGTTGTTTCGGTGTCCCGGTAGGCCCGGAAGGGTCCGCTCGACTCGAGATAGGCGATCTGACGGGCGGCGTCCGGATCGATGCTGACCACCGGATGCCGGCCGGTGGCGACCGGCTCCAACTCGGGCAGCTGCTCGTTGAGTTCACCGGGTAGCACCGTCAACGCGCCGGCCGCCGACTTCTGATCGATGGCCGCCAGATCCTGCGCCGCGCTGTATCGCAGCATCTGCCGCCGGCTGCCGGTGCGGGCACCGAAGAGCAGATAGAACGTTCCCCCGAACAGCGGCATCAGCATGATGGGGATCGTCCAGGCGAGCTTGTACTCGACCTGCATGCGCGAGTTGAGGATGAACGCCACAACACCGATGCTGATCAGGTCCGAGATGGTGCCGATCCAGGGGGACATCTCACTGGTCCGCAGCAGCAGAAGTGCGAAGACCACGATCTGCAGAATCAGCGCAACGGCGGTGAGCGCGACCCGACCGCCGATCGCTGCGAAGCGTCGCCAGGAGTTGCGAGCCTTTCCCTTCCGCACCTCGAGATTCGCCACCACGCCTCAAGTATTACGGATTGGCACCGCGCCAAGGTTCCACGTCCGCCGTCGGACCGCTACCGTGGGCTCATGAGCGCAGCCGCCAACCGACCAGTCCTTACGATCCGGGGAGTTGAGCTGGGAGTCGGCCGCCCCAAAGTGATCGTCCCACTCACCGACGCCCACGATTCCAGCCTGATCGCCTCTGCGAAACGCATCGCCGCCAGCCGTACCGACATGGTCGAGTGGCGCGTCGACCGCTACGCCTCTCGTGACGACCACACGAAGGTCGTGGCGATGGCCGCCCGCATTCACGAGATCATCGGTGAGCGGCCGCTGCTGTTCACCCCACGCACCAAGCATGAGGGCAGCGACTGGAATCCGCCGGGCGACAGCTATCGCGACATCATCGCCGATGCCTGCGCGTCCGGCACTGTCGACATGGTCGACGTGCAGTATTTGAATCCCGCAGTCAAGAGGTGTTTCGAGGCGGCTCGTGCGCACCGGGTGCCGATCATCGCGTCCAACCACGACTTCAATGGCACGCCGAGCGCGACCGCGATCGCCGACGGGCTGGACGCGATGGCTTCACTGGGTGCCGATATCGCGAAGATGGCCGTGATGCCCCGCAAGCCTGCCGATGTCGCTGCGCTGCTCGAGGCGACCGCGGTGGCCGCGCAAACGATCAGGGTGCCTCTGATCACCATGTCCATGGGACCGCTGGGCGTGATTTCGCGGCTGGCCGGGCAGGTTTTCGGGTCGTGCGCCACCTTCGCCACGTTGGGCGGCGAGGGTTCAGCCCCCGGCCAGCTCCCGTTGGACGAGGTGCTTGCCGTGATGGACCTGCTCGGCCGCGATCTGTGAGCCTCAAGCGGCACTGATTGGGCAGCGACGTGGCAGCGCTCAGCGATGGCGTGATCGAGCTGGTTCCGGTCGATCCGGCTCAAGCCCAAGAACTCGCCCTCGGACGCTGCCCGCTGCCGGCGGTCGCCGACTATCCGCACGCCGACACCGCGGCGACCGCGAGGATGCTGCGCGACAGCCTCGGGATCGACAACTGGGTACCCGGATTCGGGATCTACCTCATCGTCCGGCTGGCCGATGGGCTGGTGGTGGGCGACGCCGGTTTCCACACCCCGCCCGATCTGCGCGGCAGCGCCGAGATCGGCTACGGCCTGGCACCCTCGGCCCGGGGCTGCGGATTCGCCGGTCGCGCGGTCCGACTATTGGTCGCGTGGGGGTTCGCGCAACCGTCGCTGTCGACGATCATCGGTGAGACTGCCGCGGACAATGCCGCGTCCATCCGGGTCCTGGAGGCCTGCGGATTCACTCGCATCGCTGCCAGCGGCGACCGCGAGCGCTACCGGCTGCAGGGCGGGGAGCGCTCGTCCCGGGGCTGACCAGGAGGAACTCCCGGGGGCGCAGCTCAGATCTCCAGCGTGCCGCCCATCACCATCGTGCGGTTCGGTGGCAGCCGGAACGCCTCGCCGCGGGGCGTGGCGTTGTGGACCAGCCAGATGTACAGCCGTTTGCGCCAGGTCGCCATCGGTGAATGCCCGCCGGTCCGCACGGTCAGGACGGACACGAAGTAGCGGATCTCGTCCGGTTTGATCCCCAACTCCGGGAACCGCTCGCCGATCGCCGCGATGGCCCGCGGCAGATCGTGGATCTCCTTGAACCCGAACGTGATGGTCAGGTGGTAGAGCCCCGAGTAGTACTCGGGGAACTCATCGATGCAGACACGTTCATCGTCGCTGACCCGGGGCACCGACGCGGTCTTCACGCGAACGACGTAGACCCGCTCGTGCAGCGCACGGTTGAACCGCACATTCTCCTTCAGCGCCAGCGGAGCCGTATTCGGGTTGGCGTGCAGATAGACGGCCTCACCGGGCACCCTGGTCGTGACCGTGGACTTGATACGGTCCAGGAAGTCGGGCAACGGCCCTTCGATCTCGGCGCGGCGTCCGAGCACGTAGTAGTTGCCGCTCAGCCAGGTGGTCATCACGACGACGATGATCGAGGCCGCGGTCAGCGGCAGCCAGCCACCATGCACGATCTTGGTGACGTTCGCCGCCAGGAAGAGCAGTTCGAGCGCAGCGATCGGGACGATCCGCACCAGCACACGCCACCACGGCCAGCGCCAGATCCGGGTCGCCATCAAAGTCAGCAGCCCGGTGGTCGTCACCAGCATGCCGGTGACCGACAGCCCGTAGGCACTGGCCAGCGCCGTGGAGCTACGGAACCCGAGCATCAGCGCGACGACCCCGACGAACAGCAGCCAGTTGACGGCCGGCAGATAGATCTGGCCGAATTCGCTGTTCGACGTGTGCTCCACCCGCAGGTTGGGCAGCAGGCCCAACCGCATCGCCTGATGGGCCATCGAATACGCGCCCGAAATCACCGCCTGCGAGGCGATGACCGTGGCCATGGTGGCCAGCACCACCAGCGGGGTGCGCGCCCACGCGGGCGCCAGATTGAAGAAGGGGTTGTCGATGCTGTGCGGGTCGCTCAGGATCATCGCACCCTGGCCGAGGTAATTGATCAGCAGACTGCCGAGCACCAGCCCGAACCACGCCTTGCGAATGGGCCGGGCACCGAAATGCCCCATGTCTGCGTTGAGGGCCTCGGCGCCGGTGATGGTCAACACGACCGCGGTCATGGCCACGAAGGCGATGCCCGGACGCTCCACCCAGAACTGGATCGCATACGTTGGTGACAAGGCCAGCAGGATCGTCGGCCGCTGCACGATCTGCGGAATGCCCAGCACGGCCAGGCAGATGAACCAGACGATCATGACCGGCCCGAACGCGCGGCCTACCTTGCCGGTGCCCGATCGCTGGACGGCGAACAGGATGGCGAGGACCAGCGCGGAGCCCGGCAGCACCAGCACCCGCAGGTCTCGCCTGACCACCTGCAGGCCCTCAATGGCCGACATCACGGAAATGGCGGGGGTGATCAGCGAGTCGCCGAAGAACAAAGCGGCGCCCACCATCCCGATCGCGAGAATGGTATTGCGCAATCTGGTCCCGGTCAGCTTGCCGCGCAGCAGTGCGGTCAACGCGAGGATGCCGCCCTCGCCTTCGTTGTCGGCACGCATCACGAGGACGATGTACTTGAGCGTCACGATGATGATCAATGACCAGACCACCAGCGAGATGATGCCGTACACATTCAGTTCGGTGACCCGCACCTCGTTGTGGTTGACGCTGAACGCTGTCTGTAGGGAATAGAGCGGACTGGTCCCGATGTCGCCGAAGACGACGCCGAGCGCCCCAATGACGGGGGCTGCAGCCTGCCGGACCCGGGGGTGAGGGGTTGGACCGGCACCGTCTATTTCGCCTACCGTGGGGCTAGCCCCAGAGATATTCACGCGCGCAATGTTGCCACTGTGGAGGCGCTATGTCGAGGGGCCCCGTCCAAGAGTTCTTGCCACAGCGGATTCGGAAGCCGGCGTGCGGTTGGCTAACGTCTAGGTGTGACCCGAGCCACCAGGAGCTACTTCGCCTTGGGCACTCGTGTCACTTTGACGGTTGAGCACCCCAGGCCGGAGGCGCAACTCGCCCGTGGCGCCGCTCTCATCCGCGACTACGAGAACCGGCTCAGCGCCAACCTCCCATCGTCCGAGATCGCCCGCATCAACCAGATGGCCGGCGTCCAGCCGGTGGCCGTGGATCCGGTCGTCTACCGGCTGGTCAGGGAGGCGGTGCTGGTGAGCAGGAGCCGCGCCGGCTTCAACGCGGCGATCGGCTCTCTGGTTCAGCTGTGGCGGATCGGGTTCGAAGACGCCCAGATCCCCGAACGCACCGCGATCGACAGCTGCCGTGAGCTGAGCGATCCGGATCGCATCGAACTGGACGACGCTCACAGCTCGGTCTTTCTGGGCCGGCCCGGCATGAAGCTCGACCTCGGAGCCATAGCCAAGGGCTGGATCGCGGACGCGATCAAGCAGGTCTGGCAGGCCGAAGGGGTGCCGAGCGGGGTCATCGATCTGGGTGGCAATGTCTTGACGCTCGGAACGGCACCGCACGCCGACCGGCGCTGGCGGGTCGGCGTTCAGGCACCCTTCGCGCAACGCGGACGACCGCTCGGCGTCCTCTCACTCCCCGCCTGCTCGGTGGTGACCTCGGGGGTCTACGAGCGATCACTGGAAGCTCGAGGACGCGCGTGGCATCACATCCTCGATCCGCGTACCGGCTATCCGCTGGAGACCGGACTGGTCGCAGTGACCGCTGTCAGCTCGCTGTCGACGACCGCTGAGATCTGGTCGACCATCGCCTTCTTCAACGGCGCGCAAGCCACCGAGCAGCTGGTCCCACCCGGACTGAAGATCGGGTTCGTCTTCATCTCCGGGCAGCGGACCGTTCAACTGTCCTCGAATCTGGCGGACGCATTCGAACTCGTCGACGACAGCTACCGCGTGGTAACCCCCGACTGACTCCCGCCTGTGACATGCCGAATCACTGCGCCTGCGACCATCCCCTCTGCAAAGCCTGCACATAACGCACGAAGTCGGCGAAGCAGTCCTCCAGCACCGCGACAGCGGAAGGATCGACCAACTCGCCCTCACTGTCAATGGCCGTCTGCACATCGCCCAGCAGGAACTCCTTGCCCGGCAGCACGTTCGCCTGTATCTCGGGAGAGGCCAGAATCTGACGCAGATGCAGCTGAGCACGCGCCGAACCCAGCGGGCCGTAGGAACCACCGACGATCAGTACCGGCTTGTCCTTGAGCGAATCCAACTGGTACGACAGCCACTCCAAGGCGCTCTTGAGCACCGCCGGAATCGAATGGTCGTACTCGGGACAGCCAATGATCACTCCGTCGGCGGCTTCCACCCGCTGCGCGAAGGCCATCACCTCGTCCTGCTCGGCCGTAACCAGATCCTCGTTGAAGGCCGGCAGCTGCCCGATCTCCAGCACGTCGATGTCGGCGGTTCCGGCGAAATGGGTGCGCATCCACTGCAGCAGGAACCGGTTGTAGGAAAGCTCCGCATTCGTGCCGACGATGGCGACCAACTTCATGGCATCCTCCGCATTCATCACTGCTGGCGAGCCGGGACCTGGCTGAGCGCGTCCTTCACAGCGTCCTTGAGCGCTCTGCTGGACACGGATGCGCCCGAGACCGCATCCACGTCGTAGGTGTTGCGGGCGATCATCTCCTCCGGAAGTTTCTTCAGCGCCTCGCCGGCTATCTGCCCGGTCTCGGACTGACTGACGATCTCGATGTCGCGGATCGCTCCGGCATCATCGACGGTCAGCCGCACCACCATCTCGGCTCCCATGCCGGCGTTGCTGCGCCCCAGGTACTGGTTGGGGCCCAACGGAACATCCAGCCGGCCGCCGATGTCGCTCTTGAAGGTGCTGAACACCTGCCCCGAGCCGGCCGGCGCGGCCACCGCCTGCCCGCCCTGGGCCACGGGTTGCGGCTTCGGCACCGCAGCATTCTGTCCGGCGATCTTGCCGAAGATCAGGCATTCGGCCACATTCTGGCCGCCCTGATACTGACCCGCGCACACCCCGCCGAGTTCACCGGCGCCGTAGAGATGCGGGATCGGTTGCCCCTGCGGGTCGACGATCTCGGCCCGCGAGTTGCGGCGCGGCCCGCCCTGGGTGTTGAGCATGACCTGCAGCATGGCGATGGCGTAGTAGGGGCCATCGTCGAAGGCGCGCATGGTCGCGGGATTGCGGTGGAACTCATAGTCCTCGCCCTGCTCGGTGAAGAGGTTGAACCGCTCGACCGTCTTGGCGAGTACCTCCGGCCTGGCGCCGATGAGCTTGGCCAGACCGTCCAGGGAATCGGCTTTCACCACCCGTTCCAGAACCTCCGGGTGCGGGCCCTGCGCCAGCTCGTCGTACTTGGCCTGGTCGAAGACCAGATGAGGGTGGGCATGGGCCGGCGGTACCCGCCACAAGCCGTGGTCATAGATATGCCCGTGCCGGTTGGCGACGTCTTCGGCGAAGTAGCGGCTGCCGTCGTCGCCGACCGTCAGCAGGCTTCCTTCGGCCAGCGCCTCGTATCCGAACATGAGCAGCGGCCCCCGCTCGCCTTCGGGCACCGCGAACGTCAGCCCGTGTTGCAGCCCGAGCGACTCGTAGTTGGTCATGTGCCAAAGGTCAGCGCCGGCCTCGATGGCCAGGTCGATCCCGTCGCCCTTGTTGTACAAGCCGCCGACCGGCACCAGCCGCGGCGCACCGAGGAAGTCCTGGACCTTCCGCACGTTGTTCTCGAAGCCTCCGGTGGCCAACACGACACCGTTCAGCGCACGGATATTGCGCAGCACATGGTCACGCTCGATCTGGGCGCCTGCGATGGTCCGGCCATCGGCCCTGATCAGATGACGGGCCGGCGAGCGGTACCAGACATCGATCTTCTCGTGGCGTTCGGCCACCTTCTGATGCAAGATCTTCCACAGCGCGCCGTCGAAGAATCCCTCGTGGACGAGCAGCATATCGATGGTCTCACCACCCGGCAATTCAGGGTATTCCGGCCACATTCCCAACTCGTGGTCGGGCATCAGTTTCTTGAACAGCTGCTTCGAACTGACGGGTTCCACGCCCAGGTATTCCCTGAAATACTGCTTCATATTCGCCATGCCCTCGACATAGGTGTTGACGATGTCGTCGTCGAGGTCCATCGGCGCGGTCTGGCCGTGGTAATGCACCCGCATCGCGTCCTCGTCGTCGGTAGAGCAGACGAGTTGCCCCGAGACGCGGGTATTGCCGCCCTCGTGCCCCTCGGGGGCCGAATCGACCAGGAGCACCTTGGCCCCCGCATCGGCTGCAAAACGTGCGGCGGTCGCGCCGGCGCCGCCGAAGCCCAGAACGATCACATCGTAGGTGGCGTCCCAGTGTGTGCTGTCCGTGAGTGACATCGTTGAGTCTCCTTTGATCATTGATGTGGACGCTGACTGGCTACTTTTCACGAAGTCAGCGAAGTCTGCGAAGCACTGCTCGAGGAACGCGACGGTTGCCTGATCGGCCAGCCGGCCTTCGCCATCGAAGGCCTGCTTCACATTGCCGAGCAAGAACTCGTTTCCGGGCAGCACGCGTGCCCCGACCCCCGGGGCATCCAGTATCTGGCGGAGATGAATCTGGGCTCTGGACGAACCCTGCGGATGATAGGAGGCCCCCACGATCATCACCGGTTTGCCGTTCAGCGGATGCTGCCGGTACGAAAGCCATTCGAGGACGCTCTTGAGTGCCGACGGCACCGAGTGATTGTGCTCGGGGCAGCCGATGACGACCCCGTCGGCGTTCGATATCGCCCGGCTCAGGTAGTTCACACTGTCAGGGTCGGTATCCGGCACATTTTCGTTGAACATGGGGATATCTCGGATTTCGCAGACCTCGATGTCCGCTTGGCCCGAAAAGTGTTCCCGCATGTAATTGAGAAGAAGCCTGTTGTAGGAAAAGCTGGCGTTCGTCCCCACAATAGCAACAATTTTCATTCGTTCCACCTCCAGTGGTGCAACACTCGTCAGTAGTCTATCGCCGCCGGCCGGTTGCGGTCCGGGCCCGGCCGAAGTCGGCGACCCTCTCGACATCGCCTTGAACACTTGTTTAGTATTATGAACATGGATTCAACACTCCAACCCGGCGACCTGACGGCGCGGGCCCGCATCCGGAACGCGGCCGTTGAGCTGTTCGCAGACAAGGGCTTCGAACGTGCCAGCATCCGGATGATCGCCGAGCGCGCAGGCGTCAGTCCGGCCTTGGTGGTGCACCATTTCGGCGACAAGGCCGGCCTGCGGACGGCCTGCGACGCCCACGTGATCGCGGAGTTCACCGATGACCGGTACGGCGTGGGCACCTCACCGACCATCGAGTCGATTCAGGCGATGCTCAGCAACCTGGATTCGTACGATCCCGCGATCGACTACCTGGCGCGGATGCTCACCGACGACTCCGGCGTGGCCGATCAGCTGTTCGACGACCTGCTGCGGGCAACGCAAGCGATGCTGCAGCAGCAGGAGGCCGCGGGCCTCATTCGTCCGATGGACAATCCCGAGTCGACGGCCCTGCTGGTGACCGCCTTCGGGGTCGCCCCCCTGCTGCTGCGCCGTCAGATCGCCCGCGCCCTCGGCGAGCCCCGGCTGACCAGCAAGGCGCTGGCCCGCATCACCATGCCGACGATGGAACTGTTCACCCGGGGCCTGTACCAAGACGAGTCGGCGCTGGAGGCCACCCGCGCGGCACTGGCCGCCGAAGCCGCCGATTCCCATCCCGCCGACGAAGCTGAGGAGTGAGAATGCCCGGAGCAATCGAATGCCGTGGGCTGACCAAGCGATTCGGTCGGCTGACCGCGGTCCGTGAACTCGACCTGTCGCTGGACGCCGGCACGGTGCTGGGCTTCGTCGGCCCCAATGGCGCCGGCAAGAGCACCACGATCCGGATGATGCTCGGCCTGTGCGCACCGACGGCCGGTTCGGTCCGGCTGTGGGGCGCCGATCCGCTGCGCGACCACCAGGTGCGAGCGCGGGTCGGCTACTGCCCCGGCGAGCTGAGGTTGGACGAACGGCTCACCGTCGCAGCCACCCTGACCAGCTGGGGCAAGCTGCGGCACAGCACCGACACCGGATTCCGCGACGAGTTGGTCGAACGCCTGGGCGTAGAGCCCGGCCGGCAGGTGCGAGGCCTGTCCACCGGCAACCGCCGCAAGGTGGCACTGGTCGGAGCACTGATGTCGCGGCCCGATCTGCTGGTGCTGGACGAACCGACGAACGGGCTCGACCCGCTCGTCCAGGAGGAGTTCATGGCCATCCTCGGTGAGGCGGCCTCTGCGGGAACAAGCGTCCTGCTGTCATCGCACGTACTGAGCGAGGTCGAACGCGTCGCCAACGAGGTCGCCGTCATCCGCGAGGGAGCCATCGTCGCGTCCGGGCCTACCAGCCAGCTGCGCGGGAACCTGCCGCAGGTCTTCCGGGCGGTCTTCGCCGGGCAGGCACCACCCGCCGCCGAGTTCTCGGCGCTGCCGGGGGCACTCCAGGTGGACGCCCCCAGCCCGCGAGAGCTGAAGATCAGCTGGTCGGGGGCGCCGCGCCCGCTGTTGGCCAAGCTCGGCGGCTACGACATCGAATCCCTCACCGCGCCAGAACCGGATCTCGAAACCGCGTTCTTGTCGTACTACCGCAACGATGAACCAGCCGCTGCCAGGAGGGCCGAATCGTGAATGCCGAACTGCTGAAACGAGGCCTCGGCGCCCAACTGCGTAGCAGCCTGATCTGGGGCATCTCGATGGTCGCCCTCACCGCCTCGGTGGTCGCCTTGTGGCCATCCCTGAGCCGCTCGGGCTCGCTGGACTCGATGGTCGCGGGCCTGCCACCCGACCTGGTCAGCGCACTCGGGCTGACCGACTTCGGGTCCCCGGCAGGTTTCCTGAACGGCAACCTCTACGCGGTCTTCCTGCCGCTGCTGTTCACCGTGCTGGGCACTGTGCAGATGAATGCGCTGACAGCCGGGGACGAGGACGCCGGCAGGCTCGAGTTGCTGCTGGCGCTTCCGGTCGCCCGGCCCGTGGTGTATCTCAGCCGGTATGCCGGTGTGGCGCTGGTGCTGGGCGTCCTGGCCGCCGCGACCGGAGCGACGGTGGGGATCACCGCCCCGGTCTTCGACCTGGACATCGGTGCGGCCGGCATCGCCGCCGTGAGCCTGAGCATGTTCTGGCTGGGATTGTTCCAGGCATCGTTGGTGCTGGCACTGGCCGGGCTCGGTCTGCGCGCACCAACAGTCAGCACGGTGGCATTCAGCGTACTGGCGGCGGCTTACGCCGTCTACGCACTCCTGCCGCTGGCCGGCTCGGCGGCGGATCTGGCGCGCTGGTCGCCGTGGCATTGGGCGCTCGGTTCCCAACCGCTGACCCAGGGCTTCGACGTGCGCGGCAGCGCGTTGCTGGCCGCCTCGTGCGCATTGCTGACGGCCGTCGGGCTGCTCACGATCCGGCGGCGGACCATCCGCACGGCCTGATTCGATGCCGTAACATCACACTCGGTTGGCGGTAGTGCCGATCGCAGGGGCAGGAGACAACCCGAAAGAGGAGATCCAGGGGATGGCAACATGGATCGCTACCGTGACCAGCCTCCTGGTACTGGGTCTCGTCATGGGTTTCAGCCCAACCTTGTACGGCATCTGCCTGGCCTATCTGGTGCAGGGGGCGCCCGGACGCAGGGCCGTGGCGTGGATATCCCTGGGGCTGGCGATCGGCTGCACCCTGCTTTTCATCGTCTACCAGTTCGTCGACGGCGCCATCGTCTCCACGTACCTGTCGTCAGGGGTCCGGGCGATCGTGATGCAACGCTGGGTCGATCTGGTCGCCGGGGTGCTGTTGCTGCTGGCGGCCGGTCTGCTGAGTTGGCGCGCTCGTCGTGGCCCGACCGCGCCGCGGCCCAAGCCCGACCGCCCGCATCGCACCGACGACAGTTCGCCCCGAACCGCTGCTGCGCTGGGATTCGCCAACGCGTTCATGGGTTCGTCGGGGTTCGCGACCATGTACATCGTGGCGCGGGTGGTTTCGGTGGTCGGGCCGGATCTGGCCCTGCGCGCCCTGGTCTACCTCGCGTTCGTTCCGACTCTGGTCGGGCCCTATCTGATCCTGGCGTGGAGTTGGAACCGTTGGCCTCGGATGGCCGCCTCGATCACCCGCGTGTACGACCTGGTGGTGCATCGCGATTACCACAGGCTGGTGATCATCGGTCTGGTGGCCGGCGGGGTGCTGTTCATCGGATTGGGCATCAAGGGCTTCGTGGATCTCGCCTGACGACAAAGAGGCGGTGGCCCCCACTCGGGGAGCCACCGCCTCTTTGTTGTTCTCGATCAGGCCGGCACGATCAGCTGGCTTCGGGACCTCCGCTGAGTTCGGCGAACGGGACATCCGGCAACGTCGACTTCGGGGTTCCGATGAACGTGAATGCGTCGGTCGACTTCTCGTCGGCACCGGGGACGGCGTCCACGACCACGATCGACCCGGCAGTCAGGCCTCCGAACAGGATCTGCTCGGCGATCGGATCCTCGATGTCGCGTTGCAGCGCACGCCGCAGCGGACGAGCACCGAGCACCGGATCGTAGCCGCGCTTGGCGATCAGTTCGCGGGCGGCCGGGGTCAGTTCGATGCCCATGTCGCGGTCGGCGAGCCGGGTCTCGATCTGGGCGACCAGCAGATCGACGATGTGCTGGATGTCGTCTAGGCTGAGCTGGCGGAAGACGATCGTCTCGTCGACACGGTTCAGGAACTCGGGACGGAAGTGCTGCTTCAGCTCTTCGTTCACCTTCGCCTTCATCGTCTCGTAGCTACTCACCGCATCACCGGCGCGCGAGAAGCCAAGGTTGACGCCCTTGGAAATATCGCGGCTGCCGAGGTTGGTGGTCATCACGATGACGGTGTTCTTGAAGTCGACGACCCGGCCCTGCGCATCGGTCAGGCGACCCTCGTCCAGGATCTGCAACAGCGAGTTGAAGATATCCGGATGTGCCTTCTCGATCTCGTCGAACAAGATCACGCTGAACGGCTTGCGGCGAACCTTCTCGGTCAACTGCCCGCCCTCTTCGTATCCGACATAGCCGGGCGGCGACCCGAACATCCGCGAAGCGGTGTGCTTCTCGGAGTACTCGCTCATGTCGAGGGTGATCAGCGCATCCTCATCGCCGAATAGGAACTCCGCGAGCGCCTTGGTCAGCTCGGTCTTACCGACACCGGACGGGCCGGCGAAGATGAACGAGCCGCTGGGACGCTTCGGGTCCTTCAGGCCGGCGCGGGTACGGCGGATCGACCGGGACAGCGCCTTGACCGCCTCGACCTGGCCGACATAGCGCTTGCCGATCTCGGACTCCATCCGCAGCAGGCGGCTGGACTCCTCCTCGGTGAGCCGGGCGACCGGGACACCGGTGGAACTGGCCAGCACCTGGGCGATCTCTTCCTCGCCGATGACGGCCGGCGAATCGGAATCGCCGTCCTTCCAGGCCTTCTCCCGCTCCCGGCGGGCGGCCAGCAGGTTCTTCTCGTCGTCACGCAACCGCGCGGCGCGCTCGAAGTCCTGAGCGTCTATCGCGGCTTCCTTCTCGATGCGCACGCTGGCGATCTGTTCGTCGAAGTCGCGCAGATCCGGCGGTGCGGTCAGGCGCTGGATACGCATCCGGGCGCCTGCCTCGTCGATCAGATCGATGGCCTTGTCGGGCAGGAACCGGTCCTGCACATAGCGGTCGGCCATGTTCGCCGCGGCGGTCAGCGCCTCGTCGGTGATGGTGACCCGGTGGTGCGCCTCGTAGCGGTCGCGCAGACCCTTGAGGATGTCGATGGTCAACGCGATCGACGGCTCGGCGACCTGGATCGGCTGGAAACGACGCTCCAGGGCGGCATCCTTCTCGATGTACTTGCGGTACTCCTCGAGAGTGGTGGCACCGATGGTCTGCAGTTCACCGCGGGCCAGCATGGGCTTCAAGATGGACGCGGCGTCGATCGCTCCCTCGGCGGCACCCGCACCCACCAGGGTGTGGATCTCGTCGATGAACAACATGATGTCACCGCGGGTCTTGATCTCCTTCAGCACCTTCTTGAGGCGCTCCTCGAAGTCGCCGCGGTACCGCGAGCCGGCCACCAGGGCACCCAGGTCGAGGGTGTAGATCTGCTTGTCGCGCAGGGTCTCCGGGACATCACCGCGGACGATCCGCTGGGCCAGCCCCTCGACGATGGCGGTCTTGCCGACGCCGGGCTCACCGATCAGCACCGGGTTGTTCTTGGTGCGACGGCTCAGCACGGTCATCACGCGGTCGATCTCGGTCTGGCGTCCGATCACCGGGTCGAGCCGGTTCTCGCGCGCAGCCTGGGTCAGGTTGCGGCCGAACTGGTCGAGCACGGTGGCGTTGCCGCGCGGGGTCTCCCCCATCTCGGGAGCCCCCGAGGTGATCGGCTGGCCCTCGGTGGTGCCCTGGTAGCCGCTCAGCAGCTGCAGGACGGTGTTGCGGACGCGGTTCAGGTCGGCGCCGAGTTTGATCAGCACCTGCGCCGCCACGCCCTCACCCTCACGGATCAGGCCCAGCAAGATGTGCTCGGTGCCGATGTAGGAGTGGTTCATCTGCAGCGCCTCGCGCAGCGACAACTCCAGCACCTTCTTGGCACGCGGGGTGAACGGAATATGGCCGGTAGGCTGCGTCTGGCCGTGGCCGATGATCTCTTCAACCTGCTCGCGGACGGCCTCCAGCGAAATGCCCATCTGCTCGAGGGCCTTGGCGGCCACGCCTTCACCTTCATGGATCAGGCCGAGCAGGATGTGCTCAGTGCCGATGTAGTTGTGGTTGAGCATCTTGGCTTCATCTTGAGCCAGGACCACAACTCGGCGCGCGCGATCAGTGAAACGCTCGAACATTCGACTCCTCTGGTTGGCTCTGGTGAGCCCTCCGACGCGCCCGTTGGCTGACGCGTTTTACAGACAGTTTAGGGAGTGCCTCCCAATCCCGGCCCGCGAGTCCCGCTCACGCGGGCGGCCCGGCATTCGGATGACACTCCCTATAACTGCCCGCCCCGCGGCAATCTTCCGGCGTTCGCCTAGGGCTTGATGTGGTGCCGGAGGCTGAACTCAGTTATTGGCGGCTTCATAGGCAGCGCGGACCTCAGCCGGTACGCGGCCGCGAGCGCTCACTTCGTAGCCGTTCTCCGCCGCCCAGGCGCGGATCTCCGCCGGCGAGGATCCCGCCGAGGCAGCCCCGGAGGCGCGGGTGCGCTGTCCCTTGATCCGTCGTCCGGCACCGACATACGGCGCGAGAGCATCGCGCAACGCAGCCGCGTTTTCCTTCGACAGATCGATCTCGTAGTTGATCCCGTCCAGCCCGAAACGGACCTTTTCGTTGGCGGGAGTTTCGTCGATATCGTCGATGAGAATAATCTCGACTCGCTGTGCCATTCTCTCTCCTAGGTGTGGGCGAATCGTTAACAGGTCCCTACAATTTCAGCGCAACCATAGCTGAATCGCAAGTCTTATCAAGGCTTGATTATCGAAACATCTGGCACCTTGGAAACCCCTGAGGTATCCATGGTAGCCACCAGATCGTCCACATGGCCTTGTGGCAGAGCCGCCCGGCGGTCGATTTCGAGCCACGGAACCAGCACAAACGCGCGTTCATGGGCGCGCGGGTGAGGCAGGGTCAATTGGTCGGTTTCACTGGTCCTTCTGCCCACCTGGATCAGGTCGATATCGAGCGTCCGCGGCCCGTGCGGATTGGCGGGATCGCGCACGCGGCCATACGCGTCTTCGATCGCCTGGCAGCGCTGCAGCAGCAGGAGCGGCTCCAGGGTCGAATCGGCTATCACCACGATGTTGTAGAAGTCGGGCTGGTTGGTATTACCGACCGGCGCGGTCCGGTACACCGAGGATACGTCCACCAGCATCAGATTTGGTGTTTCCGCTAGTCGATCCACAGCGCCCTGCAGAATCTCGAGCGAATCACCCTGATTCGAGCCGAGACTGAAGACAACCTGGTTGAGGGGTTTGAGATCACCCAGGGTGTCGACATCAATCGAAAAGATCTCCGACATGTTTCCTCCTCGAAATCGTCACAGCCACATCATCGAATCGGACGGTGATCGGGGCCTGCGGCTTGTGAACGGTGACTGTTGTTGTCCGGATGCGCTCGTCTTCCAGTATGGACGCGGCGATGGCGCTCGCCAGCGTCTCAATCAGTTTCACAGGTTGACCTTCGACTATGCCGACCACTTTAGTTGCCAAAGCGCCGTAATCGACGGTGGCGGCAATGTCATCGGCGCCCGGCATATCGAGTTCGACCTCGACATCGACAATGAACTCTTGACCGCTCGCCCGCTCGGCGTCCAACACACCGTGATACCCCCAGCCGTGCAGTCCCGTCAAGCTGATCGTCCCGAGTTGTTCATTCTCCATGTGCCAGACGCTACCGGCCGAATTGACGCGATCGACGCGGTTCCGGCGAACCTGGGACCGTGGTCTGATGATCGGCCGGCTACCCCATTGGGCCGTATCAGGGGCGGCGAATGCGCTCCACTACGGCAATGGCATCGCGTTGGCCGCGCACCTCGTGGGTCCGAACGGCCCAGACTCCCTGCTGCGCGCAGATCACCGAGACCGCGGCCGTGGCGGCATCCCGACCCTGCGGCTCGCGGCCGGCAAGCAGATGCCCGAGGAAACGTTTGCGGGAGGCCCCGATCAGCACCCGATGGCCCATCGAGGTGAAGGCGTCCAGGTGCGCCAGCAGCGCCCAGTCCTGCTCGGCGGTCTTGGCGAATCCCAGACCGGGATCGACGATCACCTTGGCGGAGTCGATACCCGCCTCGGCGCAGGCCTGCAACCGTCGGGTGAGTTCGGCGACGACCTCGGGGACAACATCGCTGTAGGTGGCCAGGTCGTTCATGACGGCACCGTGGCCCCGCCAGTGCTGGCAGACATAGTCGACGCCCGCCTGGGCGATCATGCCGAGCATCCGGGGATCAGCCAGACCGCCGGAGACGTCGTTGATGATCTGTGCACCTGCCTCGATCGCCTGCTCGGCGGTCTCGGCGCGCATAGTGTCCACGCTGATCGGGACCCGCCCGACCAGTCCTCGGATCACCGGCAGCACCCGGCGCAGTTCCTCCTCGGCCGGCGGACGCACGGCGCCCGGGCGTGTGGACTCACCGCCGATGTCGAGAAGGTCGGCGCCCTGGTCGATCAGTTCCAGACCGTGCGCGATCGCGTCCTCGGCGTCCAGCCACAGACCACCGTCCGAAAAGGAATCGGGAGTGACGTTCACGACTCCCATCACGAGGGTGCGCTGGTTCATCGTCCTCCGACGATCAGGCTCATGGCCTCGGCGCGGGTCGCGGCGTCACGCAGTTGACCGCGCACCGCCGAGGTGGTCGTCCGGCTGCCGGGCTTGCGGACCCCACGCATCGTCATGCACATGTGCTCACAGTCGACCACCACCAGCGCGCCACGCACGTGCAGGTAGTCGACCAGCGCGTCGGCGATCTGGGTGGTCAGGCGTTCCTGAACCTGCGGGCGCTTCGCAAAGACGTCGACGAGCCGCGCGATCTTGCTCAGCCCTGTGACGTGCCCGGATTCCGGTGGGATGTAGGCGACGTGGGCGAGGCCGTGAAACGGCAGTAGGTGGTGCTCGCAGAAGCTTTGCACCTCGATGTCACGGACGAGCACCATCTCGTCGTGGGACGCATCGAAGGTAGTCGCCAGAACCTCTTCGGCGTCCTGGTCGAGGCCCGCGAACAGCTCCGCACAGGACCGGGCGATGCGTCCGGGCGTGTCCCGCAGGCCCTCCCGGTCAGGATCCTCGCCGATGCCGAGCAGGAACTCCCGCACGGCTGCCTCCACCCGATCCGCATCGTAGCCAACCGGGCTATCGGCGGTTTCCTTGAAGGCCCTGCGGGGTTTCCTTTTCGAATCGGCCATGGTTTCCTCTCGGTTCGCGCAGACGGCCCCATCCTAGATGGTCTGCCGGTGCGTCGGCACACCGATTCAGCCGCGATCCACAGGTACACCGGTGCCGGATCCGCACTCGAATCCGGCACCGGCGAATCGTCGAGTTGGTTAGGCCAACGGATCCGTAACGCAGTAGACCCGCGCCGGTTCCGGGTCGGGCAGGATGAATGCGGCGTCCGGGAACGAGCAGGTCGAGGCGTCCGTGCCCGGAAGCTCGCTCTCCACCTTGAAGTTGGCACTCGGATCGGTGCAGGGCACCTCGACCCATTCCTTGATGTTGTCCGGCATGTAGCACACGCCAACATCGAGCACCGGCGCCAAGCAGACGCTGAGGTTGGTGAAGTCGCTTCCCAAGTACCCACTCTGGTAGTACCTGACGTAGTCAGTGGCGCATTCAGCCGGACCGTTGGTGACCGACGCGACGACCAGCTTGAACTGACCGACCAAATTGCAGTCGACCACCTGATGGGTGACCGCAATGCTGCCATCCGCCTCCGGCGTGGCGCCTTCGACCTCGACCAGCTGCAGGCACTGACCGACCACGAGCTCGTCCATCTCGGTGCTGCCCGTCGCCGGAGCACTCGGCACGCTGGTGGCCGGATTCGACGGCGCAGCCGTGCCTGCTGTGGTCACCGGGGTGGTCGGCTGGCCGGAACCGCCACCGCCACGCTGGGTGAACGCCCAGACAGCGACGATCACGACGATCAGCACCACCGCAGCGATCGCGATCCATTTGCCCATGCCGCCCTTGCCGGACGGCGGAGCCGGCGGATTCGGGCCACCGGGCGGCCCACCAGCGCCGTAGCCCGGCTGACCTCCGACGGGCGGCTGCTGGCCATAGCCGTAGCCCGGCTGAGCCGGACCGGACGGATATTGTCCACCCGGACCCGACGGGTACTGCCCAGCCGAGCCAGATGGGTACTGCCCAGCCGAGCCGGACGGATACTGGGCACCCGAGGGGTACTGGCTGCCTGAACCTGCAACGTATTGGCCGGACGAGGGATAGGCGGCCGGCTGCGGGCCGCTTTGATACGGACCGGGGCTCGAGCCGGTCCACTGAGGATTGCCGGGATATGGAGAACTGGGCTGCGGACCGCCCCGATTCGGCAGTGGCGGCGGCTGCTGAGGTTGCTGAGGCTGCTGAGAACCCGGGTACGGTGACGATGGCGGCCAGTTGCCCTGCCCTGATTGCTGTGGGCCCCGGGACTGGTCGTCGGAGCCATAGTTCTGATTCGACATGATGTCCTTCACTCGTCGTCGCCGAACGGGGGTGTCGTTCAGCCTAGCGACGGTTCAGGCCATCAACCTGGCTTCCACGGCTCACTACGCACCCAAGAACAGCCGGCGCCGCGGCCGGCGGCGGACGGTCAGGAGTAGACGTGCGGCGCCAGAGTCGCCACGTCCTTCAGATTCCGGTAGCGTCCATCGAAGTCAAGCCCATATCCCACGACGAACTCGGTCGGAATGTCGAAGCCGACATAGCGAACGTCCACCGCTGAGGTGATCGCGTCCGGCTTGCGGAACATCGTCATGACCTCGATGCTGGCAGGCTCGCGAGAACGCAGATTCTGGATCAGGTAGCTCAGCGTCAAACCGGTGTCGATGATGTCCTCGACGATCATCACATCCCGCCCGGTGATGTCGGTGGTGAGGTCTTTGAGAATCCGCACGACACCGGAACTCTGCGTTCCCGAACCGTAGGACGAGATGGCCATCCAGTCGATGTAACAGTGCGACTTCATCGCCCGGGTCAGATCGGACATCACCATCATGGCGCCGTTGAGGACGCCCACCATCAGCAACTCGCGGCCGGCATAATCGGCGTCAATTTGTGCCGCCAAGTCAGCGACTCGGTCACTCACCTGCTGCGAGGTCAGCAATACATGTGCAAGATCATCAGCAATATCTGCGGCATCCACTCGGCAGATCCTAGTCCTCACCGAGCCCGACCGCGTGCGGGGTCCGGCCCAGGACCAGCGTGCCGGCCTCACGCAGCACCCGAATACCACCCGGCAGATCGACGCCCAGCTGGCCATGCCAGTCGTCCACCAGCGCCTTCACCGCCTGTACGTGGGCATAGGACGGCTGATCCACGCCCCCATCGACCAGCCAGCGGCGCAGCACTCTGGACGCGATCGCCTCGGGCATCGTCCGTAGCGAGGCGGCCGCCAGGCCTTCACCTGCAGCGGGAACCAGCGAATCGGCGAGCCCATCCAGTGCGTCGGCGTCCTGCCTGGCCATGGTGGCTGTCCGGGCGAGCGCCTCGGTGATGCCCGGGCCGAGCTCTGTCTCCAGCATCGGCAGCACCCGTTGCCGCACCCGCACCCGGGTGAAGGTCGGATCATCGTTCTGCGGGTCGGACCAGACCTCGGCTCCCCATTCACCACAGGCCTGCGCGGTGGTGGTTCTGCGCAGACCCAGCAGCGGGCGGATGAACTGCGGCGAGCGGCCGAATTGCGCAGGCATCCCGGCCAGTGATCGAGTCCCCGACCCTCGCGCCAGGCCGAGCAGAACGGTCTCGGCCTGATCGTCCAGGGTATGTCCGAGCAGGACGACCGCCTCAGCACCGGCGACCTCGGCCAGCGCCGCGTAACGAGCGTCCCGGGCGGCCGCTTCCATGCCATCGGGCGAATCCGCCGCGACGTTGACGCGGCGGGTGGTCACGGCCAGACCGATCTCATTGAGACGGTTGGCCACCTCGGCCGCGACCTCGGATGAGGCCGGCTGCAGGCCGTGGTCGATAACCGCGGCGCTGGCCGTGGCGTGCTGGCAGCCGCGCCGCGCCAGATGCGCCACCGCGCACGCCAGAGCCATCGAATCGGCCCCTCCCGAACAGGCCACCACCACCGGGCGGCGCTCGCCGGCGAGAACCTGCCGGACCGCCTGGACGACCTGGAGCGCGGCCGGCCCCAGCGCGCGTCTAGCCATTGCCCGCGATGCGTTCGCACCACTGATCGGGGTGCAGCAGTTCTTGCATGGACGGCATGGCGCCGGCTTCGCTGAATGCCTCGTTGAGCAGCCCAACGCCTCCGATGGCCATCACCTGACGACAGAACTTGGCGCCTTCGGCATACTGGGCGAGTTTGGCGTCCATCCCCATGAGCTTGTTGAGCAGTGCCGGCAGGCCACTGGGTGAACGACGGCCCTGGAACTTGGCGCGGATAGTGCTCACCGAGCCGATCAGCTGTCGGCCGCTGCGGTCCATCATCACGTCGGCGTGTCCTTCGAGTAACGACATCGCCGCGTTGACTTCGGACATCGCCGCCACCGTGGCCGGTGAGGACAGCGCATTCAGCACCCGCATGCTTGCCGGGCGATTCTCGCGGCGGTCGGCGCGGATCTGCTCCAGCCGAGCCGGCAGATCGTGCCAGAAGGCTTCGTCCTCGGCCTCGGCGAGCGCCCGGGCGCGCTCGCTCAGATAACCGGGCAGCCAGGTGGCGTTGGCGAACTGGACGCGGTGAGTCTGCTCGTGCAGCACCACCCACATCCGGAAGTCGGCCGCCGGCACCTTCAGCTGCTGCTCCACCGCCATGATCGAGGGCGCCACCAGATACAGGGTGGGTTCTTCGCCGAACGGATCGTACTGGCCGAGGATGCGCGAGCCCAGCATGCCGAGCACTGTTCCGATGCTCACTCCCCGGGCGTAGCCGGCGGTCTTGGCCGCCGCACCGTCAGGTCTCGGATCGGTGGCCGCGGCCAGCATGCGCCGGGCCGTGAGCACGTTCGCGCGCACGATTCCGGCCCGGTCGACCACCAGCTCTCGAGCCTGTCCGGCTTGCGGAAGCTGGGTGGTGTCGACGATGACCTCGGCGCTGCGCCGGGCGTCGGCGCGCAGTTCGGCGACGAGCTGGTCGCGTTCGGCACGGCTGGCCCGTGGGCCCGGGGGGACCAGTCGGCGCCCGGTCCGTGCGGCGGCGTCCCAATCGATCCACGGCAGCGAAGTCATGGTGTCCAGGGTATTCACCCCGCGCAGTCACAACCGGCCAGCGCCGCAGCCACGTGGTCGAACCACGGGCGGATATCTTGATCGGTCGGCAGGCCGTTGCCGATGACCGCGAACGCGATGAGGGCGCCATCGCTGCTCGGGGTGTATCCGGCCAGCGACGAGACACCGTCCAGGGAGCCACTCTTGGCCCTGACCAGGCCCCGGGCGGCCGCACTCTGATCGTCGGCGAAGCGGGTACCGAGAGTGCCGGTGGCCGCTGCGACGGGCAGCCCGGCCAGCACAGCGCTCAACTCGGGCCGGGCCGCGCTCAGCTGAAGAGCCTTAACGAGCGCCGCCGGGGTGATGCGATTGTTGACCGACAGACCGGAGCCGTCGACAATCAGCTGACCGTCGTCCCACAAGCCCAAATCGGTGAGGCTCGCGGTCAGCGCAGCGGCGCCGCCTTCGAAACTGCCCGCCTGCCCCTTGGCGATTCCCAGCTGGCGCAGCAGCATCTCGGCGATGAAGTTGTCCGAATGGGTCAGCATCTCCTGCACCAGCAGGCCGAGCGGCGCAGAGGCCACCTTCGCCAGCTCGCTGCCGCCGGTCGCTGAGGCGGCGACCACATCACCGGTGACGTCGATGCCCGCCGCCCGCAACTGGTCGGCGAAGATCCCGGCGGTCACCTGGGAGCCGGATTCAGTGCCGGGTACCGCGGCTCCTTCGTCGATGACCAGCGCGCTGATCGGCGCCACGAACTGGCGATCACCCTCGGGCCAGTCGGCGTGCCAGACCGGTCCGCTGAACAACGAATCGTCATAGCCGAGGCTGACCCGGCTGATGCCCTGGGCCTGCAGCGCGGCGGCGGTACGGGCTGCCAGGTCGGCAGTGGTGGGCAACGCGATCGCCGACGAACCGCTGTAGCTGGTCGGTGTGGAGGCCAGCAGCGGGTCTCCTCCGCCGACCAGCACGATCGCGTCCGCCGAAGTGGCGACCACCGACGTCGTGAAGCTGTGATCGGCTCCGAGCGCGTCGGTGATCGCCGTCGCGGTCATCACCTTCAAGGTGGACGCGGGTGTCAGTGGTGTGTGCGCCGAGAACTCATAGCTCAGTCCGGCACCATCCAGGTCGGCGATCGCACCGCCGTAGCTACCGGCCAGAGTGGGCTGGGTAGCGGCGATCACGTCAGCGATCCGATCGGCACTGACACCGTGATAGTTGGGTTCGCTCGCCGCGCCGATCACGCCATTGCCCGAGGGGTCGGAGTGGATATCGGCGATGATCTGCGGATCGACCGTCGGCGAGCCGCCGTCGGTCGTCCAGCCCTGGGCGCGCGCCAATGGGCCTACCGCGAAACCAACCGCCGCCGCCAGCACCACGACGGTGAGCATCCAGCTCAACCAGCCCGCCCACAGTGGGAGCCGAACTCGCCGAATCTGTCCGGGCCTCTTAGCCACCTGAATCCTCCCGAACCGTTAGCCTGGGAGTTGACATTCCCAGTTTCTGGCGTGTGACGTTTCCAGTTTAAGGATGGTTTCGGTGATCGACGACTTCCGGGATACCAATGACGTGGAGCCTCGTGTCGGCATCACGTTCGATATGACTGTTGAGATCCCCCGCGGCACGAAGAACAAGTACGAGATGGATCACACCACAGGGCGCATCCGTTTGGACCGCACGCTGTTCACATCCACTCAGTACCCTTACGACTACGGCTTCATCGAAGGCACCCTCGGTGAGGACGGCGACCCCCTGGACGCCATGGTGATCGTGGCCGAGCAGACTTTCCCGGGCTGTCTCATCGAATGCCGCGCCGTTGCGATGTTCCAGATGCAGGACGAGATGGGCGGCGACGCGAAGGTGCTGTGCATCCCCACAGCCGACACCCGGCGCAACTATCTCGATGATCTGGACACGATTCCGCACTACATGCTGCTGGAAATCGAGCACTTCTTCACCGTCTACAAAGACCTGGAGCCCGGCAAGAGCGTCGAGGGCGCGAGCTGGGTGGGACGAGAGGCCGCTGAGGACGAGGTCCGCCGTTCCATCGAGCGTGCCAAGGGCACGTCGTACGAACACAAGAAGGTCGATCTGCACTGACCGAGACCGGTTGTCGATAGGACGCGCATGGTGGCGTGTCCTATCGACCATGGTGGTGTGTCCTATCGACAAGGTGGCGTAGGTCCTGCTCCGAATGCCGGCAGGTTCAGGTGCGGTATGCGCCGGCGGCCCACACCGATGGCATTCACCGTGACCCGGCTGCCCGTCCGATCGCTGATTTCGCGTTCGATCCTGCCGTGCAGGGTCCCACCCGCGGCGGCGCAGCGTGCGCAGGCACCCTTCATCTCGACGTCCACGGTGTTCTCGCTTGCCCGGACGAGCACGATCTCGCCCCCGTGAGAGGCGATGAATGCCTTCAGCGTCCGGTTGATGACATCAGTGGCCACCAGTTCCAGTACCTCATCGGCGTCCGGTTCGATCTGCCATTCGGCCGGCCGGCCAGCCGCGACGAATACGGCCTGCCGTATCTCAACTCCGCAGACATCCCAAGCGGGCTGAGCCAGCCAGGTCCACAGCGCTCGGCGCTCGGCGACTGCCCGCACGATCGGGCCACCGGCTGCCACCAGCTCGCCCAGACGCCCGGGTGCGCCGACCAATCGTCCGCACGCGGGCAGGCCGTCGGGCAGCACCCAGCGCATCGCTGTCGCATCGTAGGGCACGGCCTCAGCGTGCATCGCGGTCAGAGCCATGATCTGCTGCCGTGTCTCAGCCGGTCAGCAGACCGACGAGGGTCTTGGTCACGAACGCCGCTATCCAGGCCAGGGCGGTCATATAGCCGAATGCCAGGGCCGGCCACTTCCAGGAGCCGGACTCCTTGCGCAGCACCGCGATGGTCGAGGTGCACTGCAGCGCGAACGCGAAGTACACCAGCAAGGCGGCGATCACCGGCGGGGTGAACAGCTTCTGTCCCTCATGCGGACCGGACAGCCAGGTCATTTCCGCCAGGTTGGCCTGTGGGTTCTCGGGATCTTCCGCGGAGGAGATCTGGCCCAGGGTGGCCACGAACACCTCGCGGGCACCCATCGCGCCCAGCAACCCGACCGTGATGCGCCAGTCGAAACCCAGCGGTTCGACCACCGGCTGAACTGCCCTGCCGAGGGTTGCGGCGGCCGAGTGATCGATCTGGTAGGTCGCCACCGCGACCTGATCGCTGGTGTCCACCCCGGCCGCGTTCAGCTGTTCGGCACTGATCACCGGCAGCGACAACAGCGCCCACAGCGCCAGCGAGAGGATCAGGATGATGCCGCCCACGCGCCTCACGAAGCCGAGGCAGGCGTCCCAGATGGCGCGCAGAATCTCCGAAATGTGGGGGACGCGGTAGCTGGGCATCTCCATGTAGAACGGCAACGCCGCTCCCTTGGCGCCGAAGATGCGCTTGAACACCCAGGCCGCGCCCATCGTGGCTGCGACACCGAGCAGGTACATCGCGAACATCACCAAGCCCTGCAACCTCAGGAATCCGATGTGGGCCTCGGCGGGGACCAGCATCGCGATCAGCAGGGTGTAGACGGGCAGACGCGCCGAGCAGGTCATCAGCGGGGCTGTCATCATGGTCGCGATCCGGTCGCGGGATGACGGCAGCGTCCGGGTGGACATGATGCCGGGCACCGCGCAGGCCAGCGCTGACAGCATCGCGACGAAAGCGCGACCCTCCAGGCCGACGTAGCCCATCACCCGGTCCATCAAGAACGCGACGCGCGCCAGATAGCCGCTCGACTCGAGCAGCGCGATCATGGCGAACAACAATCCGATCTGCGGCAGGAAGACCAGCACCGATCCGGCACCGCTGATCACACCGTCGGCCAGCATGGAGGCCAGCCAGCCGACGCTGATGTGGCTCTTCACCACAGCCGCCAGCCAGGCCACCCCGCTGCCGATGATGTCCTGAATCGGGGCTGCCACCACGAAGATCACCTGAAAGAAGACGATCATCGTGGCGACGAAGATTGCGGTGCCCAGCACCGGATGCAGCAGCACCGCATCCAGGCGCCGGGTCCGGTCGTCCACGGCCGCACTGCGATAATCCGCGGCCTGGAGCACCGACACGATCCACGCACGCAACTGGGGGCCGTCATCGGCCGGTGCGGGAATGACCGGCCTGGTCCAGTGCGCCACGTCGGCCAACGCATGCTTGAGATCGTTCAGCTGGACGCGATTGCCGCCGGTCACCACCATCACCGGGACACCGATCGCGGCCGACAGCTTCACCGGATCGAGCGATCCCTGCCGCCGGATCAGTTCGTCGCTGAAAGTCAGTACCGCCAAGACCGGCAAGCCGAGCTGTTCGGCCTGGGCCAGCAGGCCCAACGATCGTTCCAGACTCGTGGCGTCCATCACCACCAGCAGGGCATCGGGACGTTCCGGACCGGTGGAGTCGAGGCTGGCGGTGACTACCTCCTCGTCCGGGCTGATGGCCTCCAGCGAGTAGCAACCGGGCAGATCTTCGACGACGAGGCTCTGCCCCATCACCTTGACCGATCCCACGGTCTTGCTGACGGTGACACCCGGATAGTTCGCAACCTTGACGTTGAGCCCACTCAGTGCGTTGAACAGCGTGGACTTCCCGGCGTTCGGGTTGCCGAGTAGCGCGATGCGTCGACTGTGGACTGTGCTGGTCGCCGCCACCGGCCCCTCGTGGCAGGACATCAGAGGGGTCTCACCAGGACCCGGTTGGCCTCGCTGGCACGCAGCAGCATCTGGGAAGTGCCGATGCGCAGCATCAGCGGGTCACGCAGCGGCGCGCGGCGCAGCAACTCGACCTCGACCCCCTGAGCGAAACCGAGATCGAACAGGCGACGGCTGACCGCCATGTCTGTGTGGTCGGTGAACCCGGCGATGACACCGCACTGGCCACACCTCAGCTGCCCCATGGGCAAACAGCCAGAATCTGCGCAGACACCGAGTCTGCGGTCGGTCAATCGTGTCGCGATTGGTCTCACGTGATTCAGGCTAGCATCGCCTAATTCGCCGCCTTTCGCCAGGTGCCAGTTACTGCCCGGCAACGGTGTTTCCAGCGATCGGCGACATAGCGAGCTGTCTGTGAGGCGTGGGACGATGGGGGGATGCCGGACTTCCGAATGCTGCTCAGCCCATCGGCGAATCACGTCTACCGCGATGCCACCCCGAGGCTCGCGGCGGCAGAACTCGAGATCACGGCGGGATTCGCCGACCAGATCGCCATCACGTCGCTGGGACGAGCCGATGCGCTGCGGTTCAGCGCCGACGATCTCGATGAGTTGGCGCTGGCTGCGCAATCGTCACTTCTGGTGGGCTTCGAGGAGTCCGACGGCTGGCTGCGTCCCCTGGACCTGCCGAATCTGCAGGTGATGGACGACGACCTGGTCACCATTCCCAAATACCCGGGCAAGACCAATGAGGCATTCACCCGGCTGCTCCTGCATCTGACGCTCAGCCAGGTCTCCCGTCCCGGACCGCTGGAGGTGCTGGACCCGCTGGCCGGGCGCGGCACCACGCTGCTGGCAGCCTGGCAGGCCGGCCACCACGGCTTCGGGGTCGAGGCCGACGAGAAGGCGTTCGATGCACTGGCCAGCTACCTGAAGACGTACCTGCGCACCAAGCGAATCAAGCATTCGGCTCAGGTGAGCCGCGTGCGCCGTGAAGGACGGTCGCTGGGCCGGCGCCTGGACGCCGAGGCTCGTCTCGACGAGGCGACCCACGATCATCCGGCCCAGCCCGGCGCACCGCGGCTGAAGATGACGGTCTTCACCGGTGACACCCGTGATTCGGCCACCCTGTTCGGACGCAAACGATTCGACGCCATCGTCACCGACGCACCGTACGGAGTGGTGCACGGCGCCGAACAGCGCAGCTCCGGGCAGCGCGGCTCCGACCGGCACGGCTCCGAGCGGCACGGTGATCCGCACCCGGGCGGCCGGGACCGTTCGCCGTCCGGGCTGCTGGCCGAGGCGATCCCCATCTGGCGTAGCCAACTGAAACCCGGCGGCGCGCTGGGGATCTCCTGGAATACCTACACGCTGTCGCGTGACGAACTGCTCGAGATGCTGACCGATGCCGGGCTGCACCCGTTCGATGACGGTCCGTGGCTGGAGTTCGAACACCGGGTGGACTCGTCCATCAACCGCGACCTGGTGGTCGCGATCACGGACTGAATGCACTCGTTGCAGGAAACGATCGGAGCTGTGGGCGCGGCAGTTAGAGTTTCAGCCATGAGTCACACGCTCTTCCTCATGCGCCACGCGAAAGCCGAATCGCACAGCCGGGTCAGCGACATCAATCGCGAACTGGCCCCGCGTGGTCGCCAGCAGGCCAGGGACGCCGGCCTGGAACTCGCCGACCGCGGCATCCAACTGGTGCTGTGCTCGTCGTCGGTGCGCACCCGGCAGACCTACGAAGGGCTCTTCCTACGCGGCCCCGACGGTGAACCTGTGCCGGTGCAGTACATGGAAGCTCTGTATCTCGGCTCGGCCGAGTTGATCCGCCAGCGCATCAGCGAGATCACCGACGACATCTCGTCGCTGCTGGTGATCGGACATTCGCCGGGCATACCGAATCTCGCCTCCGACCTCGCCTGGGCATCGGCACCGCAGGAGGCGGACCGGATCGGTTGCTGGTTCCCGACGGCGGCGTACACCGAGTTCACCATCGACGTCGGCTGGTCGGCACTGGCAGATTCGGACGAGGGCGCCCATCTGGCGCACGTGCAGCGCCCCAAGCACGCCGTCTGATCGCCGAAAGCAGCGCCTGCCTCATCGCCTGGCAAGCACTGGCTGCTACTGGCCGGCGACGATCCAGACGTTCAGGCCCTCGACTCCGTCCAGGCCGGTGCAGCTGATGCCCTTGTCGGCCACGCATTCGAGCCGGTAGGTGCGGTTGGACGACGAGCTGAACGCTTCGATCGTCACCGAGCCGGTCATGGCGGTGTCGATCTGCTGACCGACCTCGTTGGCCAGCACGCAGGAGGTCTGCGATCCCGCCCAGACGCCCGGGTTGCACTCCTTCGCGCCGGCCTGCATGGACGGCGTGGCCTTCGATGGCGTCGGGGACTTGGTCGGGGTCGGCCTCGACGACGTCGTGGGCGCCGAGGTGGCCTCGGCTTCCTGCCTGTCGGCGCTCGGTTCAGACTGCGCGGTCGCCTGCGGAGCCGCTTCGACGGTCGCGCTGGCCGGCGGCTGCGGCGTACCCGTGCGGATCACGACGAGCGAATCGAGGGTCAGCAGACGACCGACCAGGACGATCAGCACGAGCACGGTCACACCGAGCACCGCAGCTGCCGAGAGCACCTTGGCGGTGGGCACAGCATTCGCCCCCACCAGCTGGCCGACCTGTTCGCGGCGACTGGCATCCGGCCCGACCTGCCGGGGCTCGGGCGCCTCGGCGATGCCGTAGTCGTCCCACAAAGCGAACGTGCGCGGATCCTTCTCGGACGTGACCGGGATCAGCCGCTCATCGCTTCGCGGTTTCGGGGGCTGGCGTGGGCTCGCCTTGGTCGTGCCATCATCAGCAGGCCGCGCACCCGACGCAGGAGTGGGCGGCACAGCGGCGGCCGGGGCGGGCGTAGGAGTGGCCTGCGGCGGGACCGGGGGCTCGGCGTCGACCGGCTCGGCTTCGACCGGCTCCGCGTCGGCCGGCTCGACATCAAGCGACTCGGCGGCGATGGTCTCCGGTTCGGCAGCTGCCGGAGGCTGGCCGCCGGCCGCCGCACCAGCTTGGGCAGCCGCAGCTGGAGGAACAGCCGCCGGCATGCCGGGAGCAGGCTGAGCCCCGGCGGAGATCCTGCGCGGATCGGTCAACCTCACCGAACCGGGTGCCGTGAGATCAGCCCCGCAGACGCTGCAGACCCGGTCGCGCGGACCCACAGACATCAGGCACTGCGAGCAGAACATCTGTCTCCAACCACTTCGTCCGACTACCACCAATAGCGTCCCGATGACCATACTGATAAGCAGCACGTTAACTGCGATCGTAGGATCGCAAGCGCACGACATACCTGGAGGTCATCATGAGCCGTCATGCAGCGGCCCGGGGTACCTCCCAGGCTACCGTCAGTGACTCACAGAAACCGGAATCCAGCCGCTTGTCGTGGTGGTGGAAAGCCCCGCTGAGCGCGCTGCTGGTCGGAATCCTGGCCATCATGGTCAGTACCATCGCCTTCGGCGCGACCCGGCCCAATACCGGCAATCCCCCCGCGCCCGAGGCCTCGGCGTCCAGCACCCCGCCCAGCGTGCTGCACAGTCCGCTGGTGGCTCCCCCCGAACTTGCGCCCGCCCCCGACCTCCCCGAACTGGATGCCCAGATCGCGGCGATCGAAGAGAAGTACAACGTGACGATCGGCATCACGATCACCCCGGTCGCCGGCGTCTATCAGCGCCAGCAGGCCACCTGGTACGGCGGCACGCTGCGCAGCGGCGACGCGCTGGCGACCATCGACGTCGCGATGGCCTTGGCGATTCTCGACCAGGAGCGCCAGCCGCAGCAACGTGACTACATGTTCAACAAGGCGCTTGCCGACGACTCCGCAGCCGGCGACGAGGCGCTCTGGGCTTTCCTCGGCACTCCCGAGCAGGCCGCGAGCGCGACCACCCAAGTGCTGCGTGACTACGCCGATCATCGGACGACCGTGCCTTCGTCGGGTGTCGGCGGCGACAGCAGCTCGCCCTATCTGGCAACCCAATGGGCGCTGGACCAGCAGTCGCAATTGATGGCTGCGCTGCGCTGCGACTACAGCAGGGTCAATCCGGTGCTCAGCAAACTCAATGACCCCGCCGACAACCCTTGG